>NZ_CP150168.1:1735330-2048396 GCF_037963785.1 Streptococcus sp. FSL W8-0197
CTCAAACTGGTCTTCCGTAATACCAGACTTGGCTGAATTTTCACGCATACAAGCAACATAGTATTGTATGTTGCTGTCTTTTTGATATTCGGTTAATTTTTCAACAAAGGTTTCAAATCCTCCATACTTGGCAGGAATCCCCTTTGAACCAATGATATAAACTGACTTTTTCATCTCTCTCCTAACAGGACTGAAGGGCAGAAATTACTTCGCCCCATCTCTCATAAATACAACTTTAACGGTCTTTAACAATATTTCAATATCTTTCCAAATAGTCCAATCATCAATATAGGCCACATCTAATTTAACAACTTCATTGAAATCCTTGATCTCACTTCGCCCGCTGACTTGCCACAAGCCTGTTATCCCAGGTTTAAAACTCAATCGACGTTTTTGCTCAGGAGTATATTTCTCATACTCATCCACTGTTGGGGGACGGGTTCCGACCAGACTCATATCTCCCATTAAAACATTCCAAAACTGCGGTAACTCATCTAGGCTGGTCTTACGAATAAAGCGACCAATTGGAGTGATACGAGGATCATCATCGACCTTAAACATGCCCCCCTGCATAGTATTTTGCGCCAAAAGTTCTTGTTTCCGCTGCTCAGCATTCACGCACATAGATCTAAATTTATAGAAAGTGAAATGTCGACCATTTTTTCCAATACGCGTTTGAGAAAAAATCGCTGGCCCACCATCTTGTCGAATCATCGGAACCAAAACAATGCTCACCAAACCACAAATAATCAAGCCGACAATCGAACCGACAATATCAATGAACCGTTTAGCAATGACATGACTGGTCTTATAAAATTTTGTAGAAAACGTGATAACATTCAGCCCTGCCATCCCACGAATCTTTTTATCACTACCTAGATAGTTATTAAAAGCATTCAGATTAACTGTAACATCAATTCCCATTGTCTCAAAAAGTGAGATAAACTCCCCGATGTCGTACTCTTCACTTGGTAGATTGATAAAGACCTCATCGACAACTTCATGAGTAGCAAAGTCTAAGATATTCTCAGCAGGTACAACCGTTAAGGATTGATGCTGAAAATCAGGCTGGTCTAAAACACTGACTGCCACCAAGTTCCAAAAAATTTCTCCCGACTCTATCAGCCTATCGATGACTTTTTCAACCCTAGAGGTCGCTGTTATCAAGAATATCTTCTTACTCCCCTTGAGATTTGGAAAGATGCTTTTTCTATAGCGTTTAATGCATAGATTCAACAAATACAACAGAATAGAGTGTATTGTCAAAAAATAAATCATTCCTCGTCTAGAGATACTAAAACGATCTTCTAAGAAAAAATTCGAAATACTGATAGCTAAAGCAAAGAACACAATGTACTTTGCAGTGTTGATAAACTCTGCTAAATAACCCCTTTTAAAAAAATCATGCCCATAATCACTGATATAAAAAATAAAAAAATGAAGAATGAACAAGATAATAACAGAAGTATTCACAATCTCTGTTTCCTTAACAAAACTAAGTAAATAAGCTAATAAAATGACAAGAAAACTCTGGATTGTCGCCAAAGTAATCTTCAATCCCTTTTCTTCCATAATATCTTCCCTAAACTATTTATTATTTTTTGCCATAATTCCCATAGTTTCCATATGCTCCATAGGAGCCATATTTTTCAACTGAAGTATTGAGTTTATTAAGCACAATTCCTAAGAATGGTTTGCCTGTTTGTTCGAGTTGTTCTTTAGCTTTTTGGACATCACGACGATTTGTTTCACCAGCAGCAGTTACTAAAACAGAAGCGTCACACTTCTGCGTGATAATCGCCGCATCGATAACAACTCCAATCGGAGCAGTATCTACAACGATGTAGTCAAAGTACTTACGTAAGGTGTCAATCATGGTCGCAAAATTTTCACTTTGTAACAAAGCTGTTGGGTTTGGTGATACAGAACCCGCTTGAATGACAAACAAATTTTCAACATTGGTTTCACATAAACCTTGTGATAGGTCTGTTGTGCCTGACAAGAACTCTGTTAGGCCTGTAATCTTTTCCCGTGATTTAAAGACACCTGACATGACTGAATTACGGATATCCGCATCAATCAACAGCGTCTTATAGCCCGCACGCGCGAAAGCCCAAGCAATATTGGTAGAAGTTGTTGATTTTCCTTCTCCTGGTTTGACAGAGGTAATGGAAATCACTTTCAAGTTATTCCCACTCAATTGAATATTGGTGCGAAGGGCATTGTAGTATTCTTCTGCTTTTCTTGCCAAATCTAATTTTTTTTGTGCAATTTCTAACGTTGGCATTTTTCTCTCCTATTTCAATTTATCCAAATTTGGAACTACTCCCAATAGTGCAATTTGCATCACGTCCTCAATATCTTCTGGACGTTTCACTCGTGTATCCAAGAGCTCAACAAGGAGAACTGTGACAACCATCACAACCGCCCCCGCAAGGAATCCAACCATGGTATTGCGACGAATATTTGGTGAAGATGGCGATGTTGCAGGGCGTGCTTCTTCAAGTGTTGTCACATCCGAAACGCGAGTGACGCTGATGATCTTTTGAGCCGCAACCTCTCTCAAAGAGTTGGCGATACGGCTAGCTTCCTCAGGTGCACGGTCTGTAACAGAAATCGATACAATACGCGTATCCACTGGAACTGTTACCTTGATTTTACTAGCTAGACCTTTTGGAGGGAGTTCTAGTTTCAAATCAGTCGCAACCTTCTCTAAAACGTCTTGCGAGAGAATGATTTCGCGATAGTCTTTTACCAAGTAAGATCCTGCTTGCAAGTCTTGGTTAGTCAAGCCAGGCTTATCTCCCTGATTACGATTGACCACATAAATTCGGGTCGTACTCGTAAACTCCGGCTTCACAATAAAACTACTGTAGGCAAATGCTACTATCCCTGTCACGAATGCTACCAAAGCAATTAACAATTTTCGCTTCCAAAGGATTTTAAGCAAGTGAAATACATCGATTTCCATCATATTTTGTTCTTTCATTTTTTCTCCTAAATCAATTGATCCATTATTATTTTTCGGGGATTATCCTTAAAAAGTTCCTTAGCCTTATCTTCACTGTATTTTTTAGCAATGATATCATAGGCTTCCCCCATATGAGGAGGTCTGTGATCCAAGTTGTGCATATCACTTGCTATCACGTGAACCAGATCTCGTTCCAAGAAATACTGGGCTCTCTTTTTCATAAATTTATAGGTTTCTCCGAAGAGTTTTGGTTTCAAAACATGAGAACTATTAACCTGAGTATAACATCCCATATCAATCAGCTCTCGCACGCGCTTTTCATTATTTTCTAAAGCATCGTAACGTTCAATGTGGGCAATGACGGGTGTAATGCCTAACATTAGAATATTACTCAGCCCCTTATGCATCTCTCGATAGGGCGTATTCATACTAAACTCAATCAAAGCATAGCGACTATCGTTGAGGGTTGGGATTAATTTCTTTTCCAACTTCTCAACAACATCCGGCGTATAGTAAATTTCTGCCCCATAGGCAATGATTAAGTCATCCGCAACTTCCTTAGCCATTTCTCGCACCTTCAAAAAATTGGTTGCGATTTTTTCTTCAGGAGTTTCAAACATCCCTTTTCGTCTATGCGAAGTGGAAACAATTGTTCGTACTCCTTGACTGTAGGCCTCTATAAGAAGCTTTTTGCTTTCCTCTATCAACTTTGGACCATCATCCACATCGAAAACGATGTGCGAATGGATATCTATCATGCTACTTGCCCTCCATCACATCATTGATAGCAGCTTTGGCGGCAGCCAAGCTACTTTCATCGATTTCCATCATGTAGAGGTTACTATCTGGCATAGCGTATGAAGGAAGGTCCGTGCGTCCAGTTCCCTTCAAGTCTTGAGAGTTGACTTTGTAGTTCCCACCACTCTCCAATTGAGTATTGACTAGATCCATCATGGTTTCCAAAGGCATATTGGTCTGAAGAGAATCTTGCAATCCTTGGATGATATTGTCATAGTTCTTCAAAGCTTCGGTTGACGTCAACTTCTGAATAACAGCTACAATAACCTTTTGTTGGTTCCGACCACGGTCACGATCTCCATCTGCTAGAGAGTAGCGCTCACGAACAAAACCAAGAGCCTGCTCAGAGTCTAGATGGACATTCCCAACGGGGAAATGGTACTTGCCATGCAAAGAAGTGAAATCCTGATCATTATAGACATCAACGCCACCTAAAAGGTCAATCAATTTCAAGAAAGAAGTGAAGTTCAAGCGAACATAGTAGTTAATATCCACTCCATAGAGATTTTCCAAGGTATGAATCGACGAGTCCACTCCATAAATTCCAGCATGGGTCAACTTATCCTTTTGATTATTTCCCCCATCCGCAATCGGAACATAGGAATCACGAGGAGTTGTAGTGAGAAGGATTTTCTTGGTATCTCGATTCACAGTCATTAGAATATTCACATCAGAACGCGAAACGGAACTAATCGGACCATAGGTATCAATACCGCTCACATAAATATTGAAAGCTTTATTCTTCGATACCTTTGGTGCCGCAACATCCTTAGTTAATTGTTTTGTATAGATTTTTTTGATTTTTGAAGCATAATCTGGATACTCTGCTTCAATGATATTTTCAAAGACACTATTTAAGACAATTGCTTTCGTTTCACCAGAAAGCAGACTCTTATAAGCTGCTAGGTAAGAAGTCGCTTTCTCAACTGTCAAGTCCTTACTCTGGCTGGTCTTAATATCTGCTAACAACTTTTGAATATTGTCATTGTCTGTCTCTGTTGGCCCCGTAACCGTATCCAGTTGAGTCACATTATTGATCTCACTATCTTTCAAAACGACCACACTGATTGAATACTCTGAGTAGTTTGAGGTCGCATTGATATGATTGGTAAAACCGACAAACTGTTGCAAAGCATAGAGAGAAACGGAGCTAACTACGATAGCAAGTGTCAAAAAGAAAACCGTAAACTTCTCGGCTTTTTTATACACTATCAGAAGGATTGCAATTACAGCAGAAATGAGAATAAGAACCGCCGTAAGGATATTGAGGTACCGAAAAGCTAAGATATTATGTTTAAAAATCAAGAACAGCAAAAAACCACCCAACAGTAGATAAATGGTTAATAAGACTATGTTAATATTTCGTTTCATGTTGCCAGAACGAGCTCTCTTTGAACGTCTACTCATGATAATCCCCTATACACGTTAATAGTTATAAATATTATATCACAATCATGATGGAAATTCCATCCATCCTTGCTATTTTCAGCGTTTTCATTCGCTTTTGTTCTCTTAAGTTGCTCTGAAATATAAGCAAAGTTCCGAATGCCATTCTGCACAAAAAGACAAGGCGCTCAGGGGCAACCTTGTCTGTAATCTTATTTTACGTGGTTTTCAAACTCTTTTTGGCTCTTTTCGATAGCTTTTTTACTTTCTTCTTCCCACTTAGCCTTGGCTTCATCAAATTGTTTCTTGGTAACAGGGTCTTTTTGTAATCTCATGTACTTATAATTATTTCCGTCACCCTTGATTCCCACTAGGGAGTAGGCACGTGTAAACGGAGTTACTTTGGTTACAGAGGCTGTACCACCATTTGACATAGCAGACATAACTAGAGAATTGTCAATCATCCAAGCTTGAGCTTCAGCGTATTTTTCATAACGCTTAGTGACATCTTTATTCTCAGCATCTGCTTCTTTCAGGAGTTGTGTATAGGTATCGAGCCCCAAACTCTTAATGAGCTCTTGGTCTTCCTTGGCATCAAGACCAAAAATCTTGAGATAGAAGCCTGTTTCAGCATTGAAGGGGTCTAGATAAGTTGATGGATCCTGGTAATCACCAACCCAACCATCAAAGTTTAGGTCGTAGTCACGAGCTGCTGGATTTGGTGCTAAGAAGGCAACATTCCCAAAGTCATCTGTAGAAAGCTGTTGAACATCAATGACGATATTGTCAGAACCTAGTACTGTTTCAAGGGTTTGTTTAACCGAGTTCATACCAGAAACCGCATTTTTATTCGTCTGATCAACAGGGACATCCAAATGGATTGGGAAAGTCACGCCTTGGGCTTCCAATTCCTTTTTAGCTTCCGCAAATCTTGCTTGGGCCTTTTCCTTGTTAAAGTAGGCATCTTGAGCATCTGCCAAATTGATACCTGACCACTCAGTTCCGTAGTTCACAAGCTTAGAAGCTGTTACTTCTCCAAAGGTCTTATCTCCCACCTGGACAAATGTTGGAGGAACTAGAGTATTACGAAGGGTTTTGCTCGCTGCTTCTTCACCGTTAGATTGAGCAGAGTAGGCTGTTCGATCAATACCAAAGTTGATAGCTTGACGGAAATTTTTATTTAAGATAGCTGTTTGAGCTGATTTCTTTTGTTCATCCGTTGTTTTAGCGGTATGATTATAGGTTTTACGGTTGACGTTAAAGTTAAAGTACCAAGATGTCTTGTCTTGTAAACTATAGACGATATTGTCTTGGTATTTTTCTTTTGTCTTAGCATAGTTCGAACTATTTGGATAGACTCCTGCAATCGAGTAAGCACCACTTTCAAAGTTTCGAATGGTCATCTCCTGATCAGAGCCATCAAAGTAAGCTAACTTAACTTTTTCAATGGTTACTTTATCATGGTCATAATAGTGTGGATTCTTCACATACTCGATTGAAGATTTTGATGTAAAATCTTTTAACAAGTAAGGTCCATTGTAAAGGATGCTGTTTGGCGTCAAGGTTCCAAATTCTTTATCCTTTGATTTCAAAAACTCTTCGTTAACCGGGAAAAGGATACTATTGGTTGTCTTTGAGTTCCAGTATGGCTCTGGTCGAGTCAAAGTGTACTCAACCGTATAGTCATCCAAGGCTTTCACACCAACTGTTGTGAAGTCATTGGTCGCGCCTGTCACATAGTCATTCAATCCCTTGATAGAGTTTTGGATGAGATCCATGGCTTGACCCTTGTTGTCCGCGGCATATTTGATCCCAGTGACAAAATCCTGAGCTTTAACTGAAGCGTATTCCTCACCATCAGCCGTATACCACTTGGCATCTTTTCTAAGCTTGTAGGTATAGGTCAAACCATCTGATGAAACAGACCAATCCTCCGCAACAGCAGGTACGAGGTTCCCATAGCTGTCATTTTCTAACAAACCATCTACGAGATTGGTAATAACGGCAGTGTTATCTGCATAATAATCTAGGAGATAGTTAAAAGTTGTTGGATTCGCACTAAATGTTGATGAATAAGTGCTAGTATCTGTATTGGACTGTCCACATGCAGAGAGCAAAATCCCTGTCGCTAATACAAGACCTGTCCCGATTAGTCTTTTTTTCATTTTGATCATCATTCACTCCTTTATGTCACTTTTTATAACATAACCATATTTTATCAAATTTATTCAAAAATGTAAAGTTACTGCTTTTATGACAACTGGTGTCTCAAAACAAAAAAGGAAGCACAGTTTCCTGCAACTTCCTTTTCTTTTTATAGATTACTTGACGTGTTTTTCAAGTTCTTTTTGGTATTTGGCATTTGTCTCAATTTTTTCTTGTTGCCATTTCTTGAAGGCTTCTTCGTATTCTTTTGCAGTCACAACGTCATTTTGCAACTCCAATCCTTTGAACACAAACGGGTCTCCCTTGATCCCAACTTGAGAATAAGCTTTTGTGAATGGTACAGTACGGCTAACCGTTGGAGAACCACCTGAAGAAGCAACTGGGATTAAGAGCGAGCTGTCTGACACCCAGGCTTGAGCTTTAGCGTATTTTTCATAACGCTTGTTAAGGTCGCTGGTTTCAGCTGCAGCATCATCCAAGAGTTTCTTGTATTCGTCCAGTCCAACTTGAGCCATCACTTCTGGATCTTGTCCGCGCTTAATCCCCAAGTGTTTAAGGGCAGAACCCTTCTTAGCATCAAGAATGTTGAGGTAGGTAGCTGGGTCTTGATAGTCTGGTCCCCAACCAGTTCCGTTCAAGTCATAGTCTTTTTGGGATGGAACCTTGGCTTGAGATGTAATGCTCAATTTCTCATTATCGGTCATTTGAAGGACATCGACAATGACATTTTCAGTACCAAGTGATGATTCGATAGACTGCTTGAGTGAGTTAGTTTGTTGAACCGCGATTACATCTGTTTGTTCAACCGGGATATCCAAATGGATTGGGAAGGTAACACCCTTGGCTTGCAATTCTTCCTTGGCTTTAGCAAAGGCTGCCTTAGCTTTTTCAGGACTGTAAATCGTATCCTTGCCATCTGTAAGGGCTACATCTTTCCACTGGTCTCCATATGAAACGAGCTCTGCCTGCGCCAACTCTCCAAAGGTTTTTTCACCCACTTGAACGTAGTCATGTGGCACTAGGCTGTTACGGATAATCTTGTTCGCACCTTCTTCACCATTCAACTGAGCAGTATAAGAATGACGATCAAGGGCAAAGTTCAGCGCCTGACGGAAGTTCTTGTTGAGAAGAGCTTCTTTCGTTGATGTTTTTTGAGCTTCGTCTGTTTTAGCTGTTTTATTATAAGATTGGCGGTTTACGTTAACAGTGAGGTAGTAGCTTGTCGCTTCTTGTGGACTGTAAACAATCTTATCGCCGTACTCTTGTTTAGTTGACTCAAAGTTTGAGCTTGTTGGGAAGAGACGGGCTGTTGTATAGGCACCTTGTGTAAAGCTACGAATCAAGGATTCTTGGTCTGATCCATCGTAGAAAGTTAGTTTAATATTGTCAATCTTGACATTGTCCTTATCCCAGTAGTTTGGATTCTTTTCATATTCAATGACTGATTTTGAAGTCAATGATTTCAAGAAATAAGGACCATTATATAGGATACCTGATGGGGTTGGTGCACCGTAGTCGCTCCCTTTAGAATTCAAAAATTCTTCATTAACTGGAAGCATGGTTGCAGTTGTGACCTTAGAGTTCCAGAAACTTTCTGGTTTGTTGAGCGTGTATTCTACCGTGTAATCATCAACAGCCTTAACTCCTACGGTAGAGAAATCATTGCTCTCACCACTAACATACTCTGCCAAACCTTTGATAGAATCCTGAATCAAAGAAAGACCATCTGATTTTCCGTCAGCAGCATGTTTAAGCCCAGTAACAAAGTCTTTGGCCTTAACTTCAGCGTATTCTTCTCCATCAGAAGTATACCATTTTACACCCTTACGAAGTTTGTAGGTGTAAGTCAAACCATCCTTTGAAACAGACCAGTCTTCTGCAAGTGATGGAATTAAGTTCCCATACTTGTCATTTTCCAAAAGACCATCAACAACGTTTGCTATAACGTCAGAGGTTGAGCTCTTGCTCGTCACACTATAGTCCAAAGAAGATGGATCCATAGCGTAGACATAAGAGAATGTTTTGGGAGCATCCGCTTTCTTTTCACTTTGCCCACAAGCAGTTAACAGTAGAGCTGCACTCAAAACAGCACCTGCTCCTAAGAGCCACTTTTTCGATTTCATAAGTAATCTCCTTAAAGATAGTGTTTTCACCATTATACCCTATTTTTTCATAAAAGCAAGGACTTTCGACAGATTTTTTAGAAAATTCTAACAAATATTTTTTAAAGACTTTTCTATATATTTTTCAACAAAAGAACCCCAAGCATCAAAGGCTTGAGGTTCACTTATTTTAATCCGTTAGTTCCACACAGAAAGCATCCCATGGTGCCAAGGTTTGTTTTTCAACTGCTTCTTTAGCAGTAGTATTTTCAATCAAGATTGACTTAACTCTTCCTTCTACTGAAAAGTTTTGTTTTTCATTGGACAAGTTAGCTACAACTAAGAAGCGGTGCTCACCGTCCTTACGGATATAAGCAAAGATCTTGTCAGCTGTATCAAGCAATTCAAAGTCAGCTCGAATCAGCCAGCTGTTCTCCTTACGGATTTGAACGAGTTTTTGATAAGTATAGAAAATAGAATCTGGATTTGCCAGAGCTTCTTGAACGTTGATTTTTTCGTAGTTTGGATTAACTGCCAACCAAGGTTGACCTGTTGAGAAACCAGCGTTTTTGCTCTCATCCCACTGCATCGGGGTACGGGCATTATCACGTCCAATGACACGGATGCTGTCCATGATTTCTTCCATAGAAACACCTTTTTCAAGAGCTTCACGCGCATAGTTGAGGGATTCAATATCTTCTACTTGATCCAGTGTTTCAAATGGATAGTTGGTCATCCCAATCTCCTCACCTTGGTAGATATAGGGAGTCCCTCTCATAAGATGAAGCAAGATTGCAAAGGCTTTGGCAGATTTTTCGCGATATTCTTGGTCATTTCCCCAGATAGAGACGATACGAGGGAGGTCATGGTTATTCCAGAAGAGGGAATTCCAGCCATCTTCAACTCCCAGCTCTGTCTGCCATTTGTTGAAAATCTCTTTTAACTTCCCTACATTTAACTCTTTTTGGTAATGCCACTTAGGTTGCCCTTCCTGATACTGAAGACAGATGTGCTCAAACTGGAAGACCATAGACAATTCTTGTCCCTTTGGATCCGAGTAGAGCTTAGCAATCTCTGGCGTTGCCCCCCATGTTTCCCCTACTGTCAAGAGATTCTTATCTCCAAAGGTGGCTTGGTTCATTTCCTTGAGATAGGGATGGAGCATGGGACCATTATTGACTACCTTCTCGTCAGGAATTTTCCCAATCATGTCAATGACATCCATACGGAAACCACCAATGCCTTTATCAATCCAGAAGTTCATCATCTCATAAATTTTCTGGCGCAGTTTTTCATTCTCCCAGTTGAGATCAGGCTGTTTCTTACTGAAAAAGTGGAGATAATATTGCCCTGACTTTTCATCGTATTCCCAAGCAGATCCACTAAAGATAGACTCCAAATCATTGGGCTCATCTCGCCAGATATAGTAGTCACGCTCAGGGCTATCAGGATTCTCACAAGCCTCGACAAACCAGGCGTGTTCATCCGAGGTATGATTGACCACTAAGTCCATGATAATTCGAATATCACGCTTCTTAGCTTCTGCGATGAGTTGGTCCATATCCTCCATGGTTCCGAAAATAGCTGCAATCGCTTGATAATCAGCAATATCATAGCCATTATCATCCATCGGACTGTCATAAACAGGAGAAAGCCAAATCGCTGTGATTCCTAACTTAGCTAGATAGTCCAACTTACTTGTAATTCCTGGCAAATCACCAATCCCATCTCCGTTGCTGTCCATAAAACTCTTGGGATAGACTTGATAGACTACGGCATTGTGCCACCATTTTTCTTGCATCTTCTTACCTCATTATTTTAATAATCCATAGTCTATGATAGCGCTTTTTAAAACTTTGTGCAAGCGTTTGCCTAATCTTTTTGATTTCTTTTTTGACTCCGTAGTTTCCTATCTTCCAATTTTTTATTATAATAGAGGTCAGAGGTAAAAAAATGAAAAAACAAGCTTTTAGTTCTGAACAATATTTGAATCTACAGCGCGACCACATTTTGGAGCGCATTAACCAATTTGACGGCAAGCTCTACTTGGAGTTTGGTGGCAAAATGTTGGAAGATTTCCACGCTGCTCGAGTCCTTCCTGGTTATGAGCCTGACAATAAAATCAAGCTCTTGCAAGAATTGAAAGAGCAAGTTGAGGTTGTGATCGCCATTAACGCCAGCAACATTGAGCATTCCAAAGCACGTGGTGACTTGGGCATTTCTTATGACCAAGAAGTTCTTCGTTTGATTGACAAATTCAATGAGCTGGGAATTTTTGTTGGTTCGGTTGTCATCACACAATACGCTGGACAACCCACTGCAGATGCCTTCCGCAACCAGTTAGATAAAAACGGGATTGATTCTTATCTTCATTATCCAATCAAAGGATACCCGACGGATATGGATCACATCATTTCTCCAGAAGGTATGGGGAAAAACGACTACATCAAAACCAGTCGTAACTTGATCGTCGTGACAGCTCCTGGACCTGGTTCTGGAAAATTGGCAACTTGTATGTCCAATATGTACCATGACCAACTCAATGGCATCAAGTCTGGTTACGCTAAGTTTGAAACCTTCCCAGTCTGGAACCTGCCCCTTCATCATCCAGTCAACTTGGCCTATGAGGCTGCCACCGCAGACCTTGACGATGTCAATATGATTGACCCTTTCCATCTCCAAACCTACGGAGAAACCACTGTCAATTACAACCGTGATATCGAAATTTTCCCAGTGCTCAAACGTATGTTGGAACGCATTCTCGGTGAATCTCCATACGCTTCTCCAACAGACATGGGTGTCAACATGGTTGGTTTCGCTATTACAGATAATGAGGCTGCTATCGAAGCTTCTAAACAAGAAATCATCCGTCGCTACTACCAGACTGTTCTTGATTTTAAAGCTGAAAAAGTCGGAGAAACTGCTGTCAAGAAGATTGAACTTCTCATGAACGACCTCGGCATCACACCTGCAGACCGTAAGGTTGCTGTCGCTGCACGCCAAAAAGCAGAAGAAACTGGTGGCCCTGCCCTAGCCCTTGAATTGCCAAATGGGGAAATCGTGACTGGTAAAAACTCTGAACTCTTTGGTCCTACAGCTGCTGCCTTGATCAATGCTATCAAAAAATCAGCTGACATCGCTAAGGAAGTAAAATTAATCGAGCCTGAAGTCGTCAAACCAATTCAAGGTCTTAAAATCAATCATCTAGGTAGCCGCAATCCTCGCCTCCACTCAAATGAAATCCTGATTGCACTTGCAATCACAGCTATGGAAAATCCTGATGCTGCGCGTGCCATGGAAGAACTTGGGAATCTCAAAGGAAGCGAAGCTCATTCAACCATCATCTTGACCGATGAAGACAAGAACGTCCTTCGCAAGCTAGGCATCAACGTAACCTTTGACCCATACTACCAATACGATCGCTTGTATCGGAAGTAATTAAACGAGGCTGGACAAAACTCAATTTGAGAGAAAAATCCAGTAAATCTTTACATAATAAAAAAATCAAACGCATAATATCAAGTCTTTTGGACACTTGGTATTATGCGTTTTTATGATTTTCCATTCTCATTTATTTCAATGAAATTGTCAACTCGACAGAGGCTCCTCCTTGGTCTGGATTGAGCAGGGTCAGACGACCACCATGCAAGAGAGCTACCTGCTTAGAAAAGGCTAAGCCGATACCATGATGGGGATTAGTTGAATTGCGGCTTTGGTCACTCTGGTAAAAGAGCAGTTCTGCTCCCAGCAGCATCTCCTCAGAAAATGCAGGGCCATTGTTCCAGATAGCAAAAACCAACTGGTCCTGCTGCACTGATACCGTTAGCTTGACTTCCTTTTGGTCCTGATTAGCATGTTCAAGCGCATTCAGTAAGATATTGAGCAAAGCCCGCTTGAGATAGTCCAAATGAATGGACAATCTCAAGCTAAGATCACAATCTTCTTGGAGATAAAAATGATAGCTTTCCTGTTTGCTGAACAGTGCCCAATCATCCTGTAGATAAGCCAAAAAATCCCCTAAGGAAAGCTGAATGAACTGATTAGAATCAATCTGAAAAGTCTTAGCGTAATCAATCAAAGAGCCACAATACTCTTCCATCTTGTGACTGGCCTGCAAAATCTCAGAAGCATAGTCTGCCTGTGGCTGGCCTAACTGCGCCAATTCCAAGAGTTCAGCATTCCCCTTAATTACAGTTAGGGGCGTCTTCAAATCGTGCGATGTCGCTGATAGCTGTAAAATCAACTCCTGATTATGCTGCTGCTCTCTTTCTAGAAGATGAGCATTTTCTTGGTGGCTGCTCCGTAAATCGCTATAAACTTCTAGCATTTCCTCAATCCGAAAAAGCTGACTTTGATTTTCTTCTAAAAGCTTCTCGCTCTTTAGCATTTTTATTTCCCTGTCGATTTTTCGGAGCAATTTCAAAATATGATAAAAAGTAATCAGCAGCAAGCTCCCTGCCCAGAAGAACAAGGTGAAAAGAACGTAATCACTTCCTTGCGTAAATTCATAGCCTATAAGCACAAAAATCAAAACATGAAAAAAGACGATTTTCAAGCTAGTTGTCCAGACTAGGCTTTTGAAATTTCGGGTTCTAATTGCCATCTATAGCCTACTCCTCTCACTGTTGCGATTGCTTGCAGACCTTCTTGTTTGCATTTTTGGCGAATCTGATATACGTATTCTGAGATAGAGCGAAGCTGTGTTTCTGAGCTTTCTGGGTAAAGCAAGGTATGCAGGCGTTCAGCTGAAAAGGTCTGCTTGGGATTGCTAGCTAGTAAATGTAGCAACTTAAACTCTCGCTCTGAAAATTTCAAGACTTTACCAAAACAGGCAACTTCATAGAGCTCTGGATAAAATTGACAAGAAGCAATTTCGGAATAGCGCTCCTCCCGTCTTTCCTCCCGCCGAAGATGAGCTCTGACACGCGCCAGCAATTCTTTGGTCCCAAAAGGTTTGACAATATAGTCATCTGCTCCGCGAAAGAGCCCTTCCACCTTGTCCGCCTCTAACTCCTTAGCCGTCAGAAAGATAATTGGACACGAAAGATGAGGACGAATGTAGGAACACAGCTCAAAACCATTAACAGGCGCCATCATCACATCTAGCAGAATCAAATCATATCCTACAAAATCCGTCAGCTCTAGCTCTTCTATCCGATCAAGCGTCGTCACGTCATAAGCATCGAGCTCTAGGACGTTTTTCACCAGCTTTAAAATGCTCCGGTCGTCATCAACCACCAAAATACGATACTGTCTCATGATTTCCATTATAGCATACCTCTAGCGAACATCTCGTTTCAAGGTCAAGAATATAGCAGAGCTCCAAATCAAAGCTAGCCAGAACAGCTGTATTCCCAACCCTGATAGATCTATTGAATGCTGAAGCCCTTCAAACTCAAAAAGATTTAGCGTAGCCAGATCGGGCAGGTACTTTGCTTCTTTGATAAAAGTTGCCAATAAACGGCTAAGACCAATCAAGAGAGGAAATAGCACCGACACCGGCACAACCCAAGATTGAAAGAGCAAAGCGAGGCCAGCAGCTAAAAGAGCCAGAAAAAGATTGCTGAGAAGACCAAAAGAGCTGTAATAGAGGAATTTCCCCAGTAAGGGCCAGCTAAAGTCTAGGTCAAATCGAGCCAGCATAACAAAGAAACAGCTGCCTATCATGACACTGTAGAGAACCAAGAGCAGAACGGCCAGAAAAAGGAATTTCCCAGCCAACCAAGCCTTTCTATTTGATACGGTTAGAAAATTCGTTCGCATCCCAGACTTGACAAACTCCTGGGCAAAATAGAGGGAAGTAAAGATGACGATGACAGGCTGCGCCAGATAGAGAGCATGCAAAGCTTCACTCAGAGCCTTTGTCTGGCCAACTGCTGTCTGACTGTAGTCAAGATTCATCAGAAAAAAAGGAACGACTACCAGAGCCACAAAGGCGGCACCAAGAACGAGATAGTAAGAACGAAACTTAATCCATTCACTTTTAAGCAGAGCTTTTATCATCAGTAGCGTCCTCCTAAATCCGTCTTCAAAAAGCGCAGAGAGGCCATGACGCCGATAACTAGCAACCATACGCTTAGTATCAAGAGTCCTTGCAAGGGATTGTTGGCATATTGGGAAGTCGGCGTTGCAACAAATAACTCTCCTGCGGGCTGGGGCAGATAAGCTCCCCAACTCGTGTGAGCAGCTAGGTAGTTTCCTAAATTATAGATTTGGGGTACGAGAAAAAGCAGAGGAACTAGCATGGTCCGAGCCAATAAACCTAACAAAAACGAAAGGATTCCCAATAAGGTTAGAGATAAGGTTTTCCACAAAATCAAACTCCAAGCTGCCTGATTGAGCAAAATCGGATCAAGCCCTTCCTTTCCTAAAGCCAGATGCATGACCATATAACTAAAGTAGATTGATAAAAAGCTAGTGGCAAGAGAAAAGCAAGCAAAGGTCATGAGTTTCCCCACAAGCAACTTCAGGCGGTTATTACAAGCCAATAGACTGGTTCGCAAGCTATGAGACTGAAATTCCGTTGCTCCCAAAATTCCAGCTAAGATGACTAAAACCATACCACCCATAGAAGCGCCATTAAGACCTAGATATTCAAGCGGATCAATAGCTTCTGCCAGACCGGGAACCGTCTCAGGGGTCGCATCTAAACCGATAGACAGATACTGACGTCCCTCTAGCCATGACACAACAGGTACCAATAACAGCATAAAGACCACACTTACCCTGAAAGCCTTGGTTGATTGGATTTTCAACCACTCTGAATGCAATAAAGACATCGTCTCTTTCATCTTAAACCTCCTCTGTTAATTCGAAGAAGAGCTCTTCTAAACTATCTGTTCCTTGTAATACATCTTCTAGCGTCCCCTGTTCGATAATTTGCCCATGATGAATCAAGACTACATCATCTGTTACCATTTGTACCTCAGACAGGATATGAGAGGATAGAAGGACGGTTTTCCCAAAATCAGCCTGCTGGCGAATGAACCTTCTAAACCACTTAATCCCACTTGGATCCAGTCCATTGGTCGGCTCATCTAATATTAAAAACTGGGGATCACCTAGTAAAGCTACTGCCAACCCCAGGCGCTGCCCCTCTCCTAGAGACAGGCTTGATAAGAAATCCTTTTTCTTATGAGCGATCCCAGTCATATCCAATACCTCATCAATCCGAAACTTCGGAATAGCATTACTTGCAGCAATAATATGCAGATGGTCGTAAACCTTTCTATTTGGCAGACCTCCAATACCGTCAAAAGCTGCACCTACTGTTTTGAGAGGATAAATCATTGACTGATAGGTTTGTCCATCAAAAGTCGCAGTTCCCGCTGTCGCCCGATCTAAGCCCAAGAGAATCCTCAAGGTCGAGCTTTTTCCTGCACCATTATGTCCTAGAAAAGCCGTAATGCGACCACTCCTAGCTGTAAAAGAAATATCCTTTAAAATTTGCTTGTCTCCATATTTTTTAGAAACACGATCAATTTTTACAATATGTTCCATACTGAACTCCTTTATCTTTATTTTCTCCAGTATACCCAATCTAGTTCAGAATTAGTTCAGAGATTAAACAGAAATTTCAGAAAAAGTTGATCCACTTTTCAAAAGTCACCTTAGTTCCACTAGAAAAACTAAACTTTTCTTTCACAAGGTATTCTTCTCTCCATTCTTTCTTTATAATTCTGAGGTTTATGTATAGAGACTTTATTATCATTCTAGTACCAAAAAGTCATTTATCAAACCCCATCAACAGCACCCTTTATGATATAATGAAAGAAGAAAACTGAAAGGATTTACCATGTCAAAAGAAGTTATTGTTGAAAGTTTTGAACTTGACCACACCATTGTTAAAGCACCCTATGTTCGCTTGATTGGAGAAGAAACAGGTCCAAAGGGAGATGTCATCTCCAACTTTGATATTCGCTTGGTACAACCAAACGAAGACTCAATCCCTACTGCTGGCCTTCACACTATCGAGCACCTCTTGGCCAAACTCATCCGTACCCGCATTGACGGTATGATTGACTGCTCACCATTTGGCTGCCGTACTGGTTTCCATATGATTATGTGGGGACGCCATACTAGCGCCGAGATTGCTGCTGTTATCAAAGATTCGCTCAAGGAAATCGCTGAAACTACTACTTGGGAAGATGTCCCTGGAACAACCATCGAATCTTGCGGAAACTACAAGGACCACAGCCTCTTTTCAGCTAAAGAATGGGCGAAACTCATCCTGGAACAAGGAATCTCAGATGATGCCTTTGAGCGCCATATCATCTAAACACAAAAAGGAACCAGCTTTTAGCTAGTTCCTTCTTTTTTTATTCTCAAAATCTTGAGTTAGGCTTTTTCACGAATGACCAAAACGCCATCTTCCATATCTGCTTCCAAATGTTTGGCATCTAGATGATCCAAGTGGAAATCTGTTACCTTATCACGAATTTGTTGTTCAACCACGCGACGGAGAGGACGAACACCCATAACTTCGTCATAACCTTCTTCTGTGATAAAGTCCTTAGCTGCTTGGCTGACTTCCAAATCAATGTCTTTCTTAGCCAAGGTTTGGTTGACTTCCGCCAACATCAAGTCCACAATCTTAGAAAGGTCTTCCTTATTCAAGTGTGAGAACTCAATGACTGCATTAAAGCGGTTAAGGAACTCTGGACGGAAGAATGGTTTCAAACGATCCATCAATTCTGGTTTGTCCGCATCTTCTGTCAAGTTAGCTTCATAGCCAAATCCAGCATTTGATGTCGCGATAATGACCGTGTTCTTGAAGTTCACTGTATTGCCTTGACCATCAGTCAAACGACCGTCATCCAATACTTGGAGGAGAAGGGTGATTACTTGAGGATCAGCCTTTTCAATCTCATCCAATAGAATGATAGAGTATGGATTGCGACGAACACGTTCTGTCAAGGTATTGCTATTGTCAGCATAACCCACATAACCTGCTGTTGTACCGATCAATTTGGAAACGGCTGTGCGGTCACTGTATTCAGACATATCCAAGCGGATAATCGCATCCTTGGTACCAAACATATCGAGCGCTAATTGCTTAGCAAGTTCTGTCTTACCAACCCCAGTTGGACCTACAAAGAGGAAGCTACCGATTGGGCGATTGCCTTCATCAAAACCAGCGCGGTTACGACGGATAGCACGAGCCACTGCTTCTACTGCCTTATCTTGGCCAATTACCTTGTGTTCCAAGCGATGAGCCATATCTTTCAAACGTTCGATGTCTGACGCTCCCATTTGTGACACTGGAATACCTGTCATTCGTTCCACAGACTCAGCCACATCGTTGATGCTTGCAGTCACTTTCATGTCTTCTGTGTGGTTTTCGACTTTTTTCTCTAATTCTGCAATACGTGTTTTAGCATTGAGAGCTGCTTCAAAGTCTTCTGCCTCAACTGCTTTTTCTTGCTTGTCTTTTTCTGCCTCAATTTCCCGTTCAACAGCATGCACATCTGTTACAGGATGTTGAGCTGCCAAGTGAGCTGCTGTTACATCGACAAGGTCGATAGCCTTATCTGGCAAGCTACGTTGTGGAATGTATTGAATCGAATAATCCACTGCTGCTTTCAAGACTTCGTCTGGCAAAATGACATTGTGGTGTTGTTGGTAGAGGTCACGAATTCCTTGAAGGATTTTAAAGGTATCCTCTGCTGAAGGAGCATTGACCTTGACTTCGTTGAAACGACGAGCAAGAGCTGCATTTTTCAAAATGGTGTTACGGTATTCGTCTTGAGTTGTCGCTCCAATAACGGTCAATTCACCACGAGAGAGAGCTGGCTTGAGAATGTCCGCAAGCCCTTTAGAACCACTGTCTCCACCAGTGCTACCAGCACCGAGAATTTGGTGAATTTCATCAAAGAAGAGGATAATATTCCCTGCTTCTTTTACTTCATTGACTAGATTTTGAACGTTTTCTTCAAAGCTACCACGGTATTGAGTACCAGCCTCAAGACCTGAGATATCAATAGAAATAATTTCCTTGTTCTTAATGGCAGCCGGAACATCTCCATTCACAATCGCTTGTGCTAGACCTTCGACAACGGCTGTCTTACCAACACCTGCATCTCCGACTAGAACAGGATTATTTTTCGTACGACGTGAGAGGATTTCAGATGTTTCTTGAATTTCCTTGTTTCGTCCGATTACAGGATCCAGCTTGCCCTCACGAGCTTCCGCTGTCAAGTTGCGACCTAGTTTAGCAAGGACACCGTCTTGTTTCATACCTGAAGCGTGTTGTTGCATTTGCGCATCAGATTCTGCATTTCCTGGTAATTTCCCAGTTGCACGATACTGAGCAAATTCCTCAGGTGTCACTTCGCGTCCATTAATCAAGTAGCGACGGTTTTCAGAACTATATCCTCGCATACCACCCATCAATTGGTTAAATAAATCATCCATGTTGTTAAAGTTATTAAAGTTGTTGTTCATATTCTTTACCTCGTTTATTCTTTATTATATGCGATCTCTGGTATTGACTATCTTTGACCTTTGTTTTAAAAATTTTAGACTAGCTAACTAGCTACCCTACGTATAATTTCTGGTTTTTCTTTCTTAAATAAGCCTTTTATCATCTTCTTTTCAAAATCTGTTAGATTTAACATAGGCCCCACCCCTTTCTAGGGTATCTATCATACATTTTCAATAAATAGAATCATTGAAAATGAAGTTTTCTAAGGAATTCATTTTCCTTATGTTCCTACTATATCACATTAGTCAGTAAAAGTCAATAGTTTTTTGACCAAATTTGACTATTTTTTAAAAAAATTTTTTGAAGTACAAAAAAAGCCCCTAGAAAACGAATTTTCTAGAGACTTTCTCTATCAAGTTTAAGAGAGAAGAAATATTCTCACTTACCAAGTTTCATGTTTCTTCTACAAAAGCTTAAGCTTTGCGTTTTACGAAGAATACCAATCCGCTCAATGCCAAGACTACAAATCCAAGCGCAGAAAGGATAGAGGTTGCTTCCCCTGTGTTTGGAAGTTCAGCTTTACCTTTAGTCTCCGTAGCTGGAGGTGTTGGTTTTGGATCCTCTTTTTGTCCTGGATCAGTTGGTTCTGTTCCTGGATTATTTGGCGTTGGATCTGGTGTTGGTGCTGGATCTGGCGTTGTTCCTGGATTATTTGGAGCTGGATTTGGATTTGGTTCTGGTGTTGGCGTTGGAACAGTGTATTTATTTGTAAATACAACTTCTTTACCATCGGCATACGAAACCTTTGCAGTCAAGAGACCTTGATCATCCGCAACTACAGTGACTGTTACGGTATGCTCAGTCTTATCGTATTCAATACCCTCTTCAGTACCAACTTTTTCAACCAAGGTATAAGTGTAAGTACCTGCTTCTTCGAATGAACGAACAAAGGCTACTTTACCTTCGACAGTATTCTTAGCTGTAGCTACAACTGCGCCTTTCTCTTTCAATTCGAAAGTATAAGCGTCAGCCGCAAGTTCTTTACCTTCAAGTTTCTTAGTTGCTTCAATCGTAGCTTCTACCGCTGGTGCTTTGAAGCTATTCTTGAAGACATTACCTGCTGGATATTCAACAGTTGCCTTCAAGGCATTTGTTGCTGCATCTTTGGTTACTGTTACCTTTGCAGTCTTTTCTGTATCGTAAGTAATACCAGTTGCTCCAGCATTCACTTCTTTTACAGTATAAGTATACTCACCTTCTGCATCATAGTTGATTGCATTAAATGTTACTTTTCCACCTTGGTTTGTTTTTGTATCAATTTTTTGTCCATCTTTGTACAATTCAAATTGGAACTCACCATCAACCAAAGTACGACCAGTCAATTCTTTCGTAAACTCAAGTGTTGCTGATGTAGCTGTTGGAGCTGGTGCTGTATAAATATTTGTGAAGACCCGTTCTGTATCCGCATCTTCTACAGTCGCAACCAATTGGCCTTTACCATCATCCGCAACAGTGACGAACACTTCATACGCATTTTGATCATAAGTGATTGTTTTATCGTCACCAGCTTTTTCAGTAATAGTGTAAGCGTAATCGCCTGCTGCTGAGAAAGTGACGTTGAAGGCAACTTCTCCTGAGGCAGTATTCTTAGCCGTAGCTACAAGGTCTGAACCTTCTTTCAGTTCGAAAGTATAAGCATCAGCTTCAAGCGCTTTTCCTTTCAAGACTTTCTTAGCTTTGATTGTAGCCTGCGCTGGTTCTGCTTTATAGTCATTAACGAAGACCGGTGTTTCACTTGTAACTGTCGCGACAAGTTGACCTGAGCCATTATCTTTCACTTCTACAGTTACTGGATGTTCTGTTTTATCATAAGTTACACCAAGTTTATTGCCAACCTTTTCTGTAATAGTATAGTTATATACTCCTGCTGTTGAATAGCTAATTTCAGAAAAACGAATCAATCCGCCAGCAGCATTCTTTGCTGTCGCAACAACCTTGTCACCCTCTTTCAGTTCAAACTCAAACTCATCTATCTCCAGCTCTTTACCATTCAAAACTTTTTTAGCTTCAATAGCAATTTTTGCTGGAGCTGCTTTATAAGTGTTGGTGAAGGTTGGGTTGTTACCTGTAACAGCTGCCTCAAGTTGTCCTTGACCGTTATCTGTAACGTTTACCTTAACTTCGTGTTTAGCAGTATCGTATGTCACACCTTTTTCACTACCTGCTTTTTCTGAGATAGTGTAAGTGTGGTCGCCTGCTTCATTGTATTCGATTTCTTTGAAAGTAACAGTACCGTCTGCAGCGTTTTTAGCTGTCGCAACGACTTTGTCACCTTCTTTAAGCTCGAATTCGTATTTATCAGCTTCGAGGGCTTTACCATCCAAGACTTTAGTAGCTGTGATCGTTGCACTTGTTTTAGCTGCTTTATAGGTGTTGGTGAAGGTTGGGTTGTTACCTGTAACAGTTGCAACAAGTTGACCTTGGCCGTTATCTGTAACTTTTACCTTAACTTCGTGTTTAACAGTATCGTATGTCACACCTTTTTCACTACCTGCTTTTTCAGTGATAGTGTAAGTGTAATCACCTGCTGTTTCGAACTCAATTTCTTTGAAAGTAACGGTGCCGTCTGCAGCGTTTTTAGCTGTCGCAACGACTTCTTCACCTTTTTTAAGTTCGAATTCGTATTTATCAGCTTCAAGTTCTTTACCGTTCAAGACTTTCTTAGCTGTGATAGTTTCTTTAGCTGGAGTTACTTTATAAGTGTTAGTGAAAGTTGGTTCTGCAGATGTGACAGTTGCTGTTAAAACTCCACTTTGGAAAGTTGCTGCTACAGTAACTTCCTTGGCTTCTGTATCAAATGTAACGCCTGCAACTGCTGTTGAAGTGTCCTCTTTGATGATGTAGTGATAAGTTCCCGCACCTTTTACTTGGAGATTCTCAAAGGTAATAGTTCCATCAGCTTTTGATTTTGCTGTGGCTACAGGGTCCTTCAAGTTCTCTGCAGAAAATAGGTTAAAGGTAAACTCATCCGCTTTTGGAAGTTTATCTGTACGTCCTTCTACTACTTTCTTAGCCGTCACATTGAATACAGCTGGAACAGGTTCATCTTTAAGATGAATAGTAGAACCCGCAGCACCGAGTTTAACTGTATACTCTTTTTCATCTAGTTTATAACCTGCTGGGGCAGTCTTCTCTTTGATCTTAAACGTTTTACCTTCCCATTTCTGATCATAAGTTTTCGTAAGCGCTACTCCTTTTTCATTCGTAGTCACTTCTGTTGTTTCACTTGCATCATCTGCTGCTGTCACAGTATATACCGCACCCGAAACCGGAGCAAGAGTGAAGGCATCAGTCTTATGAATCTTAATTTGGTAAGCAGTAGATGCTACAATCGTTCCAGAAATCAAAGACGTCGCCTCAGCTGTCATATCAAGTGCTCCCGGACGACTTGTATTCTGTGCTAATTTAGTCCCGTCAGCCAATGACAGAGCAACCCTATTTCCTACTTTACTTCCATCATTAGGAGTTGTTGTGTTATAAGAGACTATATAAGAGGTCGTTCCATCTTTAAAAATGATATCAAATGAAGTATAGTTTTCGTTCCACGAAACGGTATAGTCTTGTCCCTCAGTTAACAAAACTGCATCATCTGGAACGGCAGAAGTCCCAACAGTGATATTTGCCTTATACACTTTTAGAGTCTCAGGAATATACTGTGCAGGAGTGTAACTAGTATCATCATTTGGTATAGTATCATGTAATACAATATTTTGTCCTAAGTCTTGTTTCTCTGTATTTACACGTACACGCCAGGTAGACCATGCATCTCCCTTGCTAACCGAACCAATCTCAGCCAGTTTTGGAGAGTTCCAACTTTCAAGGGCAGCACGACCCCCAATTTTAGCATAATTTTCAGTACCAACTTTGGGACCATCGATTGTTTTTGAGGAATAAATGTGAGTCACTTCTTGCTTCAATGAGGATGAATTAAAGTTAATACGGGTTTTATTCTGATCCTTTAAGAATCTAAAAGTAACAGAAAAATTCCCTGACACATCCTTTACCTTATCTCCACCAGTTTTCTCTAGATATTTATCCAAGTTTTTTAAGGTGATTTTTGCTTTCCCACCTTGATCAGTACCATTTGAAGTCACTTCTGCTTCTCCAATAGTAACTTTTGTTGTCGGATCAATTAAATCCTGACTCCCTTCATAAACTGCCATAGGAGCAGGTATATCAAAGGTAAAATAATCTCCATTATTCAGATGTTCATTATACTGTTTGAGATCAAAAGTCACGCGAAGCTTATATGCTAAATTCGTACGAAGCGAGAAATCTCCTTCTGAACTCACATTTTGCTTAGTATCTGAAGCATCTAACAGATCAATACCTGTAATGACTTGTGTCAATTCTTTTGAAACAGGATTATCTGCTTTAACAATGCCTATCAAAACAGATGCTAGGCCTAAAATAGCAAAAGCTAACGCAGAAAATTTAGAAAGCATATTTAACGCTTTGCTTTTCGACATTTCTTCTCCTCTTTTCTATATGAAATTTTTATTTCTAATCTCCCTAAGAGATTACATCATACCATTTTGACAACCCCTATCACTAACTAGAGTTTATCTGATATATTATAACATTTCAATACAATCTATTCAAGTATATTAACTTAAAAATACACGTATTTGCACCATTCTATAACCTAGCCATTCAATTTTGAACTATTTATATCGGTAAACTGATATAAATAGCTTAATATATATTATATCTACAATTAGGCCAATCTTTGATATTATAGTAAAAAGCCAGTCATTTTGACTGGCTTTCTTTTCATTCTAATTGAATCTTAGCTCAATGCGTCATCCATTGAAAGAACTTCGTGGAAGACACGTTGTGTCAATTCAGTTTTTTGTTCTGGAGTGAGGTATTTAGTGTTTACACAGTATCCAGAGATACGTACGATAACGTCTTCACCTGACATAATCTTTTCGTAAACATCGTTCAAGTCCATAACGTTCAAGTTAACGTGTTGTCCACCGTTTTCGAAGTAACCATCAAGGATTGTTACCAAGTTATCAACTTGCTCGTCACGAGTCTTACCAAGAGCACGTGGAGAAACTTGAGTTGTCAATGAGATACCGTCAGCTGCGTAACCAAAGTCAAGGCTAGCAAGTGAGTTCAAGTTTTGCAACCATCCACCTTTAGCTTTGTTAGATGGGTTCGCACCTGGTGAGAAGAATTCAAGTTTAGACAAGTTCACAGAACCATCTTCGTTGAGGTATACACCTTTGTGGACTGGTGAGTTACCAGTTTGTTTAGAGTAAGCAACGTTAGATGTGATTGTCAAAAGTGATACAGTAGCTTCTGCGTCTTTGTATAGTTTGTGGCTACGTAGACGAGTTGTATAAGCTTCGATCAACCATTCTGCCAATTCGTTTGAACGTGGGTCATCTTCACCCCAACGTGGGTATTCACCGATTGTTTCGTAATCATAGATGTAGCCATTTTCGTCACGGATTGGTTTAACAGTAGCGTATTTAATCGCTGACAATGTATCAACAGTGTTAGCAAATCCACAGATACCGAATCCCATGTTAGCACGTTGTTTAGTTGGCAAGAAGGCCATTTGAACAGCTTCGTAGTTGTACTTGTCAGTCATGTAGTGGATGATGTTCAAAGCGTCTACGTAAGTGTCAGTCAACCAGTCAAGAGATTTTTCAAAGTTCGCTTTAACTGATTCAAATTCAAGAACTTCGTCACGGATAGGATCGATGTCAAATACTTTGTAGTCTTTGTGAACATCGTCGTAACCACCGTTCAAACCAGTAAGAAGAGCTTTAAGAACGTTTACACGAGCACCGAAGTACTGGATGTTGTGGCGTTGATCTTCGTTTTCTGGGTCAAGTGGTGACACACAGCATGAGATACAGCTCATTTCTCCGTATCCGTCTTTAGCCATTGTTGTTACACCTTCGTATTGGATAGAAGAGTGTTTGTGGCTCATGTGCATACAGTAGCGACGGAAGTTGTAAGGCAATTTGTCAGTCCAAAGAACTGTCAAGTTTGGTTCTGGTGAGTTACCGATGTTGTCAAGAGTGTTCAAGAAACGGTAGTCCATCTTAGTAACACGGTGACGACCGTCGTTACCCATACCAGCCATAGAAGTTGTGATGAAGGTTGGGTCACCTGAGTACAATTGGTCATAAGCTTTTGTACGAGCAAATTTAACTGTACGAAGTTTCATAACGAAATCATCAACGAACTCTTGGATTTCTGATTCAGTAAATGTACCGCGAGCAAGGTCACGTTCTGCAAAGATATCCAATACGATTGGCACACGTCCTAGAGATGTTGCAGCACCGTTGATAACACGGCAGACAGCCATGAAGGCGATGTTAACCCATTGGATTGCTTCTTTCGTGTTCATCGCTGGTTTGCGGACATCAACTCCGTAAAGGTCACCCAAGCGAACAACTTGTTGCAATGCTTGGTATTGAAGGTTTACTTCTTCACGAAGACGGATTGTTTCTTCATCAATTTCTTTGATCGCATTCCAGTCGTTTACTTTTTCTTGCATCAAGTAGTCTGCACCGTAAAGAGCAAGACGTGCGTAAACACCGATGATACGTCCACGTGAGTAGGCATCTGGAAGACCAGTTACAGTGTGAGCGTGACGAGCGCGACGGATATTTGAAGTATAGGCACGGAAGATACCGTCGTTAACTGTTGTTACGTATTTAGTGAAGATTTCGTGAACAGCTGGATCTGGTTCGTATCCATTTTCTTTCAAAGTAGTTTCAGCCATACGGATACCACCTTTTGGCATGAAGTTCAATTTGAAGAGTTCATCGTTTTGGATACCAAAAATCACTTCGTTTTCTTTGTCGATAAATCCAGCAGGAATATCAGCAATAGATGTTGGACGAGTGTCCATTGGGAAACGAGTTTCTTCGTAGTGTGCTTTTGTTTCTTCTACGATTTTTTTGATGTGAAGTGAACGTTCTGTTGGTCCAGCAAGGAAACTTTCATCTCCATCGTAAGGTGTGTAGTTAGCTTGAACGAAGCGAGAAATACTTGCTTTTTCTTTCCAATCTACGCCTTTGAAGCCTTCCCAAGCTTTATCAAAAATATCTTGTGCTTCAACAACTGTCTTAACAACCATGTTAATGTCCTCTTTTTTCTAGTAACAGTCATCTGTTACATTCTTGAGACAAGTATACCATACAGTAACCGATTTCAACAAGAGAAAATCGGCATTTTAGACGCTTTCTTTTATAATACAGTCTCTTTTTTGTTCTTATCTGTATTATATTTTTGAAAGTCAGGTTGAACTTTCCCATTTTTTCAGAAAAAAGGGTATAATAAATAGAAAATGACACTAGAAAGGGATTGGAATGCTCATATTTCCATTGATAAATGATCTGTCCAGAAAAATCATCCATATCGACATGGATGCCTTTTTTGCTGCGGTGGAAATAAGAGATAATCCCAAGTTAAAGGGCAAACCTGTCATTATCGGAAGCGATCCCAGACAAACAGGTGGGCGTGGTGTCGTTTCTACCTGTAGCTATGAGGCACGAGCTTTTGGTGTTCATTCAGCCATGAGCTCTAAAGAAGCTTATGAGCGCTGTCCCCAAGCTGTCTTTATCTCTGGAAATTATGAAAAGTATAAGACTGTGGGACTTGAGATTCGTGCTATTTTTAAACGCTACACTGATTTGATTGAACCTATGAGTATCGACGAGGCATACTTAGATGTGACGGAAAATAAACTCGGTATCAAGTCTGCAGTCAAAATAGCCCGCCTCATCCAACAAGATATCTGGCAGGAGCTACACCTGACTGCTTCTGCAGGTGTTTCCTATAACAAATTCTTAGCTAAAATGGCTAGTGACTATCAAAAACCACATGGTTTGACAGTGATTCTCCCAGATCAAGCCCAAGACTTCCTCAAACAAATGGACATTGCTAAATTTCATGGCGTGGGCAAAAAAACAGTTGAACGCCTTCATGAAATGGGCATTTATACTGGTGCAGACTTATTGGATGTCTCAGAAGTCACTTTAATCGATCGGTTCGGCAGACTCGGTTATGAGCTTTATCGAAAGGCAAGGGGCATTCATAACTCACCGGTCAAGTCCGATCGCATTCGTAAGTCCATTGGCAAGGAAAAAACCTACGGAAAGATCCTACAAGTAGAAGAAGACATTAAAAAAGAGCTGACTCTTCTCTCCGAAAAGGTAGCTCACAATCTCAGCAAGCAGGACAAAGCTGGAAAAATCATTATCCTAAAAATACGATATGCTGACTTTTCCACTCTGACTAGACGAAAAAGCCTCCCACAAGCAACACAGGACACTAGTCAGATTTCTCAAACTGCCCTTCAACTCTACGAAGAACTAGCTGACAAAGAAAAAGGTATCCGTTTACTAGGAATTACAGTGACAGGATTTTAAAAAGCTTGAAGGAAAATTCCCTCAAGCTTTTTTCTTATACAAACAAACGCACAAAACTATAGAGCAACAAGACACTACCGAGTACGATACGGTATTTCCCAAAGAGTGTAAAGTCGTGTTTCTTCACATAGCTGGTCAAGAAACGAATAGCAACCATGCTGACTCCAAAGGCAACACCCATGGCTACAAGAAGTAAGAATAGTTGACCAAAACTCAAAAGTTGACCTGCTTTGATAAATTTGAAAATCTTTAAAGCACTGGCTCCGAACATAACAGGAATTCCGAGATAGAAGGTAAACTCTGTTACGACTGAGCGGCTTGTTCCATTCAACAAACCACCAACGATAGTCGCACCTGAACGGCTCGTTCCCGGGAAGAGGGCGAGGACTTGGAAGAGCCCAATGTAAAGGGCTGTTTTATAAGGCAACTTGTCAAGCTCTGTTACTGTTGGTTCAATGGCTTGCGCCTTATTTCGTTTTTCAAGGTAGATAAAGGCAACACCATAGATAATCAACATAATCGCAACTGAAACCATGTTATGGAAGTTGGCATCAAACCAATCATCTAGTTTAAAAACCAATAGCAAAGGTAAAGTCGCAACGAAGACTTTTGACCACAATTGCCAAGTTCTACGAACTTCGACCTTAGTTTTACCATGTTTGAAAGGGTTAAGCTTGTTAAAGTAAATGACCATAACTGCTAAAATGGCACCAAGCTGGATGACAACATTAAACATGGACATGAAGGCTTCATTTTGGTCCTTGTATTGTACAAATTCTTCTACCAAGATCAAATGTCCAGTACTTGAAATGGGCAACCATTCTGTAATTCCTTCAACAATCCCAAAAAAGATTGACTTCAAAATTTCAATAAAATACATACATTACTCCTTTTTCTGTCCTCTATTATAGCATAATTTCGGATGTTGCGATAGATTTTTTAGAAGGCGCCGATGCTACCACCGCCACCGCCTCCTGAGAATCCTCCACCTGAAGAACCACTTCCAGAAGATACAGAGTAATTGCTAGCTGTATTTGCGACAGCAGTATATTGCTTGATTTGTGCAGTTGAGGTGTAGAACTGTGAGTGCCAACCATAGGCTACATAAAGATTCAAATCTGGATTTTCAAGCTGAATATGACGGACTTTCATTAACTTGCTCACCTTCTTGGCATAACCAAAGAGAGTCGCATAGACCAGTAGACGGTTCCAAAGGACGATGCTCTCTAGCTCGGCCTGATCCAGATGAGCGATGTCCCGAAGCATATTTTCAAAACTCGTCCAGAGATAGAAGATCTCCGCTCCTTCCTCTGTTAGAACTCCATCGCGATAAGCTCCTCGCGTGGCAAGGTAAACCCAGAAACTAGCCCCTAATCCTGTCAATCCTAAGAGTAGAAATGGGATCGAAAAGAAACCATGTGTTTGCCAGCTATAGTAAAAGAATAGCAGTCCACCTAGAGCTGTTATGGCTGAACAAACTCGCATCCCGAGAGCAAGGCGACGTTCCTCACTTGTCAAGGGACGATAGTAGCTTGGGATACGAAGTACATGGACCTTATCCTTTACACAAGACTGAATGCGTTGAAGTCTTCCTTCAAAGGAGCGTTTGAGACGCGAGCCTGTTTCTCGGATATGTTTTTCATCTGACTCTTTGGCACCACGGTAAAGGGAAGATGAAACTTGGTAATCAGGGAAGAGCTCTGAAATAGCCAATTCTTTCTTATTTGACAAAGTCATGCGCAGGCATTCCTTCTCAAAATTGGACAAACCCTTTTCACTGATAATGCGCACATAAGGTTCCTCATCCCTTTGAAAAATAGATAAATGACCTCGATCGACTAAATCCAACAAGGTTGCCTGAATCAAACGTTCAAAAGTAAATTTACCAAACCCTGATTTGTTTAGGGGATTGACTTCCTCTAAGGAAGTTGAATACACAGCTTCTGCTAAAACCATTGGAGGCAAATCCATCGGTGGTTCGTAGAGTCGATGATCTTTTGGAAAGACCTTTTTAATGCTTGTACTCTGACAAAACTTCCTATAGAAGAGAGGAACTAGAAGTAAGAGACTCATAAAAATGACGGGAAATACCCATTTCATCATTATCTCACTTTGCGCTTTTTCTGTCGCTATATTGCTTTCAATCCGGTTAAAATCCGTTAAACGTTCTTCCTCTAATCCTTGATCTGGAGCTCCTGCAAAAGCACTTCTCGGCCAGTATGCGTGTAATTCGATCTGTCGCTTTCTAGGAAGGTCTTTCATTTTGACATGATAGAGATTATTTGCTTTTTCAACACTAGAGTCCCTTAGGAGTTGGCCTGCATGAAAATAGAGTTTCTCTGCTGGAGTATCAGAGCTAACCTTAAACTCAATCTCTTTGATGTCTCCAGTACTATCGGTCAAGGGTTGCCAATTTAGCTCTGCGATATCCTTATATAAGAAGAGAAGGTTTGTTAGTTTCCAGGTAACCGTTACACGAACAGTATCTCCAGCATATCCAGCATTGTAAATTTTTACCTTGTAGCCGTCCTCTTCCTCCATGGTATAGAAGGAAGCATTTTGAACAATTCTTCCATTTTTAGAAACCTGAACGGTCGGATCGGGATCAATATCAAATCCTTCTGGCATTTTCCCAGCTTTCCCGAGTCCAACTAACTGACCATTATAATCATCTCCAAAGCGGTAGGTAATTGTTTCCTTAAAAATTGCAGTATTATCTGCATGAATATTCAAATCACCCTGATAGGATAAGATATCAAAGTCTACTGCAAAAACCAGGTTCGGTATAAATAATAAATAAGTAAATACCAAAGCCAACAGCCATCTTTTTTTCATAATCGGTTCCCTTTCAATCTTTTTACCATTATATCATTTTTTATAAGTAAAGGCTTACTTGTATTGAAAATCTCGCTATTTTTAGATACAATAGAGGGAGTCATTTTTAGACTAGAAATAGGAGAAAACATGAAAAAATTATGCTTATCTATCCTTGCTAGCTTAGCCCTTACCTTAGGACTAGTTAGCCAAGTCCAAGCCGACGAATATTTACGCATCGGGATGGAGGCAGCTTACGCTCCCTTCAACTGGACTCAAGACGACGATAGTAACGGCGCCGTCAAAATCGACGGTACCAACCAATATGCCAACGGCTACGATGTTCAAATCGCTAAAAAGATTGCCAAAGACCTTGGCAAGGAACCCTTGGTCGTGAAAACCAAATGGGAAGGACTTGTTCCAGCCCTTACTTCTGGCAAAATCGATATGATCATTGCCGGTATGAGCCCAACCGCTGAACGCAAACAAGAAATTGCTTTTTCAAGCAGTTACTATACTAGCGAACCGGTTCTATTGGTCAAAAAGGACTCTGCCTATGCGAATGCCAAATCTTTGGAAGACTTTAGTGGAGCAAAAATCACGTCTCAACAAGGTGTTTATCTTTATGACCTGATTTCCCAAATTCCAGGTGCCAAAAAAGAAACAGCTATGGGTGACTTCGCCCAAATGCGTCAAGCTCTGGAGGCTGGTGTTATTGATGCCTATGTTTCTGAACGACCTGAAGCAATGACCGCTGAGTCTGCTAACGCTAAGTTCAAAATGATCCAACCTCAACCAGGTTTCAAAACTGGCGAGGAAGATACAGCTATTGCCATTGGACTTCGTAAAGATGACAGCCGCATCAGCCAAATCAATGCTAGCATCGAAACCATCTCTAAGGATGAACAAGTAGCCCTCATGGATCGTATGATCAAAGAGCAACCTGTGGAGTCTACAACAACAGAGGAAGAAAGTAGTTTCTTTAGCCAAGTCGCTAAGATACTTTCTGAAAACTGGCAACAACTCTTGCGTGGTGCTGGTATCACACTCTTAATCTCCATTATCGGAACCATCACAGGTCTCCTTATCGGACTTGCGATTGGGGTCTTCCGTACCGCTCCACTATCTGAGAACAAGGCAATGTACGCCCTACAGAAACTAGTCGGTTGGATTCTCAATGTCTATATCGAGATCTTCCGTGGTACACCGATGATTGTTCAATCTATGGTTATCTACTATGGAACTGCCCAAGCTTTCGGTATCAACCTTGACCGCACACTAGCTGCTATTTTCATCGTCTCAATCAATACGGGAGCCTACATGACAGAGATCGTTCGTGGTGGTATTCTAGCAGTTGACAAAGGACAGTTTGAAGCTGCAACTGCTCTTGGTATGACCCACAATCAAACCATGCGTAAGATTGTCCTGCCTCAGGTTGTCCGCAATATTCTACCTGCTACTGGTAATGAGTTTGTCATCAATATCAAAGATACCTCTGTATTGAACGTTATTTCAGTTGTTGAGCTTTATTTCTCAGGAAATACTGTAGCAACACAAACCTATCAATACTTCCAGACCTTTACCATCATCGCCGTGATTTACTTTGTCCTCACCTTTACTGTGACCCGTATCCTACGCTTCATCGAACGTCGTATGGACATGGATACTTACACTACAGGTGCTAACCAAATGCAAACGGAGGATTTGAAAAAATGACACAACCAATCCTTGAAATCAAACACCTCAAAAAATCCTATGGGCAAAACGAAGTGCTAAAAGACATTTCTCTCACCGTCCATAAAGGAGAGGTTATTTCCATCATCGGAAGCTCTGGAAGTGGAAAATCAACCTTCCTTCGTTCAATTAATTTACTCGAAACACCTACAGAGGGAGAGATTCTCTATCGAGGAGAAAATGTCTTAGAAAAAGGCTATAACCTCACCCATTATCGTGAAAAACTCGGTATGGTTTTCCAATCTTTCAATCTCTTTGAAAATCTGAATGTCCTTGAAAATACAATCGTCGCTCAGACGACTGTCCTTAAACGTGATCACTCTGAAGCTGAAAAAATTGCCAAAGAGAATCTCGAAAAAGTTGGCATGGGAGAACGATACTGGCAAGCCAAACCGAAGCAACTCTCAGGAGGTCAAAAACAACGCGTGGCTATCGCCCGCGCACTCTCCATGAATCCTGATGCCATTCTCTTCGACGAACCAACATCTGCCCTTGACCCTGAAATGGTCGGAGAAGTCCTCAAAATTATGCAGGATTTGGCTCAAGAAGGCTTGACCATGATCGTCGTAACCCACGAAATGGAGTTCGCTCGCGATGTCTCTCACCGTGTCATCTTTATGGATAAGGGTGTCATTGCTGAAGAAGGCAAACCAGAAGACCTCTTTACAAATCCTAAAGAAGAACGAACAAAAGAATTTCTTCAACGTTATCTCAGCTAATAAACAAAGACTGCATAAAGAATGCAGTCTTTTTAGTTTGTAATTGTAAAGAAAAGGCAGACTCGATTCAGGAATCTGCCTGTGACCACAGTTTAATCTTCAAATTTTTCATGATTTTTTTCATAGAAATCGATTAAACCAAGAGCTGTTTCAAATGAAATATTTTTAACTTTTGCGCGTCCTTGTGCTAGAGCAATGATAGACATTTCACGCGCATTCGTTTCTTTAGAGATACGGTAGCCTGTGATTTTCTTATCACGAACCCAGCCAACAACTGCTTCTACTTTTTCAAAGTTCGACTTAGCCATGTTCTTCTCCTAAATTATTCTTTACAATACTTAATTGTATACGTTTTTATTTCGTTTGTCAATAAAAAAACATATATTCGTTGCAACTATATTATTCTGCATATTTTTATTTGGCTTTTAAAGCCGATAATATATGAGTTCTTATGTCCTCGACTCCATTAGGATTTGCTGGTAGGAAGATTGTATTATTACCCTCTTTATCTGCAAAATTATTCAACGTATCTAAATACTGGTTCGTTAATAGGATAGACATGATTTGTTCTTCAGTTAGCTCAACATTGGCTCCCTTTAACTCTTGGATAGAATCAGCTAGTCCGTCAACAATTGCTTTACGCTGCTCTGCAATCCCTACACCATGTAGGCGATCTTTTTCTGCTTCAGCTTCTGCTGCGGTCACGATTTTAATCTTATCTGCTTCAGCAAGCTCTTGCGCCGCAACTCTCTTACGTTGAGCCGCGTTAATTTCATTCATTGATTGTTTTACTTCAGCATCAGGTTCAACCTTAGTAATCAGCGTTTTGACAATGATATACCCATATGTAGACATTTCTTCAGCCACTTGTTTTTGAACTTCTAAGGCGATTTCATCCTTCTTCTCAAACAACTCATCTAGGGTTAGCTTTGGTACAGATGAACGCAAAGCATCTTCTATATAGGATTTAATCTGGGCTTCTGGACGCATCAATTTATAATAAGCATCTGTGACATTATTTTCATTCACTCGATACTGAGTTGCCACATTCATCGTTACAAATACATTATCTTGCGTCTTTGTCTCTACAACAATCTCACTTTGCAACAAGCGTAGTTGAACTCTTGCTGCAATCCTATCAATCCCAAAAGGAGCTCGTAAATGAATACCACTATTGCTCAACTTTTGGTATTTACCAAAGCGTTCTATGATAGCGACAGATTGTTGTCGAACCACATACACAGAACTAACCATAATCACTGATGCAATCACCACTAAAAACAATAAAACAAGTAAAATTTGTAAAACCATGGGAATCTCCCCCTTTCGTCACCCTCATTATAGCACCATCATTACCATTACGCAAATAATATGATAATAATTTTATTTTAGCTTAAACTAGCATATTATACAACGTTTCGTTCCCATTCAAATTAATATAAGATGGGTCAAACTTTTCCATTCGATGAATCAAGCCAGCATAATCATGCTTATTGGCAAGAGCTACCCCAATCAATACAGGACCTGTCCCCTTGCTTGCTCGTTTGATATATTCAAAACGAGTGATGTCATCATTTGGCCCTAAAATATCATTTACAAACTCTCGGAGAGCTCCAGGACGTTGTGGAAAATTCACTACAAAGTAATGCTTGATTCCATCGTAAATCAAGGCACGTTCTTCCATCTCCGGCATACGGTTGATATCGTTATTTCCTCCAGAAATGATACAACAAATCGTCTTGCCTTTGATATAGTCTGATAAAACTTCCAAGGCTGCAACACTGGCAGCTCCGGCTGGTTCTGCTACAATACCTTGTTTGGAATAAAGATCAATCAAGGTTTCGGAAATCAATCCCTCGTCCACCCCAATCAGCGTTTCAACATTCTTACGAGTCGCTTCATAGGTTAATTGTCCAACCTTCTGTACGGCTATCCCATCAGCGAACTTATCAATTTCTTTGAGTTTAACTGGTCCCCCAGCTTCAAAGGCAGCTTTCATAGAGCGAGCACCATTAGCTTCTACCCCGATCACTTCAATAGTCGGGTTGGTTTCCTTAATATAAGTAGAAACACCGGCAATCAATCCGCCACCACCTACTGGTACAAGTACTGTATCAAAATCAATAGACTCTTTACGGGCTTCTTCAAGAATTTCATAGGCTACAGTCCCTTGACCAGCCTGAACATGCGCATCATCAAAAGGATCGATGAAGGTGCGGTTTTCTGTCAATGTAAATTCTTGTGCTGCCTTAGCAGAAGCATCAAAGGTATCCCCAACCAACTTGATTGTCACAAACTCTCCACCGAAAAAGCGAACCTGCCCAATCTTTTGTTGCGGTGTTGTGATGGGCATAAAGATCGTTGCAGGAATCTTCATCTCATTACAAGTATAGGCGACACCTTGGGCATGATTTCCCGCAGAGGCACAGACTACACCACGCTCGCGTTCTTCTTTTGACAGTTGAGAAATGGCATAATAGGCTCCACGAATTTTAAAAGAGCGAACTCGTTGCGCATTCTCCTTTTTGAGATAAATCTTTGCTTGGTATTTTTCTGATAAATAATGATCATATTCTAGTGGTGTATCAACTACTACACCACTCAAAACTTTGTGGGCTTTCACCACATCTTTTGCACTTAGCATTGTCTCCTCCTCAAGTACTTTTCAAGATAAAAAACGAGTTAGGTACCCCCAACTCGCCTTCTGTCTCTCTTTACAAGAATTAATTGTAGATTTTGAATGCGTCGTCGTCGTTTTTACCAACGAAAGGCATTGCTTTACGCAATTCTGCACCAACTTTTTCAATTTCAAGGTTAGCTGCTTGTTCACGGTAAGCAGTTAATTTTGGACGACCAGCCTTGTAGTCATTCACAAAGTCATTTGCAAATTTACCATTTTGGATATCTGCCAAAACAGCTTTCATGTTTTCTTTAACTTGCTCAGTAATCACACGTGGACCTGATACATAGTCACCGTATTCAGCAGTGTTTGAAATAGATTGACGCATTTTCTTGAATCCACCTTCATAGATCAAGTCAACGATCAATTTCATTTCATGAAGAACTTCAAAGTAAGCCAATTCTGGGGCATAGCCTGCTTCTGTCAAGACTTCAAAACCTGCTTCGATAAGGGCGGTCAAACCACCACAAAGTACAGCTTGTTCACCAAAGAGATCTTCTTCAGTTTCTTCTTTGTAAGTTGTTTCAAGCAAACCAACACGAGCTGCCCCAACACCTTTACACCAGTCCATAGCAATGTTTTTAGCATTTCCTGTTGCATCTTGGTAAACTGCGTAAAGAGCTGGAACACCAAATCCTTCTTCGTAAGTACGACGTACCAAGTGTCCTGGTCCTTTAGGAGCACACATGAAGACATCTACATCTGCAGGAACTTTGATAAATTCAAAGTGGATATTGAAACCATGAGCAAATCCAACTGCATTTCCAGCTTCCAAGTTTGGAGCGATTTCTGCTTCGTACAATTCTTGTTGGATTTCGTCTGGTGCCAAGATCATGATAACGTCAGCCAATTTAGTTGCTTCTGCTACTGTGTAAGTGTCAAAACCATCTTCTTTTGCTTTGTCAAAAGATTTACCTGGACGCACACCGATGATGACATCACGACCTGAATCACGCAAGTTTTGCGCATGCGCATGTCCTTGTGAACCATAACCGATTACGGCAATTTTTTTACCGTCAAGCGCTGCTACTTTAACATCTTTTTCGTATTCCATTTGAACTGCCATAGTTTTTCTCTCTTTTCTATTTTTATTGCCTTATAGGCTGGTTTAACAAATTTATGCTGGATTTTATACTAAGAGTATTAGTCGCGGGTAAATCCAGTTGCACCCGTACGAGCGATATTTTTAATGCCGTATGGTCGAATCACTCGCAATAAAGCTTCACTCTTTTCAGCATTTCCCGTCATCTGGATGGTGATTGAGCTTGGAGCCACATCTACTACCGTTGCACGGAAAGGTTGGATAATGGCCAAGATTTCTGCACGCTTCTCAGCAGGAGCAGATACTTTTACCAAGATAACTTCTCTTTCCAAGTGTGGTTTATCTGTGATATCTCGAATGCGAATCACATCAATCTGACGATTGAGCTGTTTAATGATTTGCTCTACTTCATCATGAGAAGCTACATCAATAATGATGGTGATGCGAGATACATTGGGGTTCTCTGTCGCACCAACTGAGATACTCTCAATATTGACTTGACGACGAGAAAGGACACCTGTAAAACGATTCAAAACTCCTGAACGGTTTTGTAATCTAGCTGTTAACATTCTACGCATGGAACTGCACCCCCAACATCTCATGATTGCTCTTACCAGCTGGTACCATCGGTAATACCTGTTCCTTACGAGAAATATCCACCTCGATAAACATGGGCACATCCTCCAGAATGACTTCTAGATCCTTCTCTATCGTCTCTGGATTATCAAATTTATAGTTTTTGATGCCGTAGGCCTGTGCCATCAGCTGGAAGTCAGGAAGTGTATCAAAGACTGACTCGGAAGTTCTACCCTCATAGAAGGATTCCTGCCACTGACGAACCATTCCTAGTGAGTGGTTATTCAACATGACAACCTTAATCGGCACCTTGTAGATGTTTAGGATAGCTAGTTCCTGGTTAGTCATTTGGAAGCCACCATCACCGACAAAAAGGATAACTTCTTTTTCTGGATTGGCAATCTTGGCTCCAATAGCTGCAGGAACTCCGAACCCCATGGTACCCAAGCCACCTGAAGTGACTAACTGACGCTCATTTTGGTAAGGATAATACTGAGCTGTCCACATTTGGTGTTGCCCTACGTCTGTGACAACAATGGCATCCCCATTTGTCAACTTACCGATGCGTTCAATAACGGCCTGAGGTTGAACCACACGTTCTTTCTTATCATAAGAACGAACTCGATTCTTGTCCTTGGTGACTTTTTCAATCCACTTTTCAGTATTGTTATGAACAGTTGGTTCTGCCAGTAGCATCTGCAAGGCTTTCTTAGCATCCCCAACTACAGGAATATCTGCACTGATAATCTTACCAATCTCAGCTGGGTCAACATCGATATGGGCAACCTTAGCATTCTTCGCGAAGGTCTTAGGGTTCCCAGTCAAGCGGTCATCGAAACGGCAACCAATACTAATCATAAAGTCCGCTTCCGTCATTGCAATGTTGGCTGCGAAAGAACCGTGCATGCCTCCCATCCCTAGGAAGAGCGGATGACTCGTTGCAATGGTACCTTGCCCTAAAAGACTAGTGACTACTGGAATTTGGTAACGTTCAGCAAATTCATTGAGCTCCTTAGAAGCTTCCGCATAGCTGATACCACCGCCTGCTAACAAAACAGGTTTCTTGGCTTTTGACAATTGCTTCAAGATTTTCTTGATTTGCATGTCATTTGGATCAAGCGTCGGTTGGTAACTTGGTAAATTAACTTCTGGCGAATAGATGAAATCTGTCTCTAGAGCTGATACATCCTTGGGCAAGTCAATCACAACAGGACCTGGACGACCAGTCGTTGCGATATGGACAGCTTCCGTAATGATACGAGGAATATCTGCTGTCTCACGAACTTGGTAATTGTATTTGGTAATGGGCATGGTAATCCCCACGATGTCTGCTTCCTGAAAGGCATCTTTCCCAATCCCAGCTCGCGCAACCTGACCTGTAAAGACCAAAAGGGGAACGCTATCGCTCATGGCATCTGCAATCCCTGTAATGGCATTTGTTGCTCCCGGTCCACTCGTGACGACGGCAACGCCCAACTTTCCAGTTGATTTGGCATATCCTTCAGCTTCGTGCAAACAACCTTGCTCATGGCGTCCTAAGATGTGGCGAATACCTTTAAAATTGTATATCGCATCATACAAAGGTAAGACTGCACCACCAGGATAACCAAAAATAGTATCAATCCCTAAGTCCCGAAGTGTTTCCAAAACTAGGTCCGACCCCGTCTTAGGAGATTCTAAACTGATTTTCTCCATTGTTCCCCTTTCTCTTCTCTTAAAAAAATAGCTTGTTACTATCATACCATTTTTTCAAAAATTTTCAAGGTAAAAGAGTCAATTTTCTGAATTTTCTATCTAAAAGTGTTTTTATGAATCTTTTCCTCATTTTTATTAACTTTTCTACGGAATTAGGAACCTGTATTTACTTTAATTTATCAAATTAGAATATTTTCTTTCTGGATAGAATTAGTATTTTTCTCACTTAGCGATCAAATTCGTATACTATATTCAGCAAAAATGAATAGTTAAAGACAAAAAAAGGAAGCCACTAAGTGACTTCCTTCTAGAGTGAGGACTGATTAGTCTTCACCTTTGTTTTTCTTAATGATTTCTTCTTGTACTGACTTAGGTACATCTTCGTAGTGGTCAAATACCATCATGAAGGTACCACGTCCTTGAGATGCAGAACGAAGAACTGTTGCGTAACCGAACATTTCAGCAAGTGGAACGTAAGCACGAACGATTTGGCTGTTACCGTGAGCTTCCATACCATCTACACGTCCACGACGAGCAGTTACGTGACCCATAACATCACCAAGGTTTTCTTCAGGAACAGTGATGGTTACAAGCATCATTGGTTCAAGGATAGCTGGTTGTGCTGATTTAGCAGCTTCTTTAAGGGCAAGTGAAGCCGCGATCTTGAAGGCAGTTTCAGATGAGTCGACATCGTGGTATGAACCATCGTAAAGCTTAGCTTTAACGTCAACCATTGGGTAACCTGCAAGAACACCGTTAGCCATAGATTCTACCAAACCTTTTTCAACCGCTGGGATAAATTCACGAGGAACCACACCACCGACGATTGCGTTTTCGAATTCGAATCCTTTACCTTCTTCGTTTGGAGTAAATTCAATCCATACATCACCGAATTGACCTTTACCACCAGACTGACGTTTGAAGAATCCACGTGCTTGAGTAGAAGCGCGGAATGTTTCACGGTAAGATACTTGAGGAGCACCTACGTTCGCTTCCACTTTGAACTCACGACGCATACGGTCAACAAGGACGTCCAAGTGAAGCTCACCCATACCTGAGATAACTGTTTCACCAGTTTCAACGTTTGTTTCAACGCGGAATGTTGGATCTTCTTCAGCCAATTTTTGAAGGGCGATACCCATCTTATCTTGGTCAGCTTTAGATTTTGGCTCAACCATCAATTGGATAACTGGTTCTGGAACGTTGATTGATTCAAGGATGATTTTAGCTTTTTCATCTGTCAATGAGTCACCAGTTGTAGTATCTTTCAAACCAACGGCAGCAGCGATATCACCTGAGTAAACAGTGTCAATTTCTTGACGGCTGTTAGCGTGCATTTGAAGGATACGTCCGATACGTTCACGTTTACCTTTAGAAGTGTTCAATACGTAAGAACCTGATTGAAGAACACCTGAGTATACACGGAAGAATGTCAAACGACCTACGAATGGGTCAGTCATGATCTTGAAGGCAAGAGCTGCGAATGGCTCTTCGTCAGATGCTGGACGAGTTTCTTCTTCGTCTGTATCTGGGTTGATACCTTTGATCGCTGGGATGTCAAGTGGGCTTGGAAGGTAGTCGATAACCGCATCAAGCATCAATTGAACACCCTTGTTCTTGAAGGCAGAACCACACAATACTGGGAAGAATTCAACGTTGATAGTTGCTTTACGGATAGCAGCTTTCAATTCTTCGTTAGTGATTTCTTCACCTTCAAGGTATTTCATCATCAAGTCTTCATCAGTTTCAGCAACTGCTTCCACCAATTTTTCACGGTATTCTTGAGCTTGGTCAAGGTATTCAGCTGGAATATCTTCTTCAAGGATATCTGTACCAAGGTCGTTAGTATAGATTTCAGCTTTCATCTTGATCAAGTCGATGATACCGCGGAAGTCATCTTCAGCACCGATTGGCAATTGGATTGGGTGTGCGTTTGCTTGAAGACGGTCGTGAAGTGTGCTTACTGAGTAAAGGAAGTCAGCACCGATTTTGTCCATTTTGTTGGCAAATACGATACGTGGAACTCCGTACTCAGTTGCTTGACGCCAAACTGTTTCAGTTTGAGGCTCAACACCTGATTGTGAGTCAAGAACAGTAACCGCACCGTCCAATACACGAAGAGAACGTTGTACTTCGATTGTGAAGTCCACGTGTCCTGGTGTGTCGATGATGTTTACGCGGTGGTTATTCCATTGAGCTGTTGTCGCAGCAGATGTGATAGTGATACCACGTTCTTGCTCTTGCTCCATCCAGTCCATTTGTGACGCACCTTCGTGAGTTTCACCGATTTTGTGGATTTTACCAGTGTAGTAAAGAATACGCTCAGTAGTTGTTGTTTTACCGGCATCGACGTGAGCCATGATACCGATATTACGAGTTTTTTCAAGTGAAAATTCGCGTGCCATGAGGTTTGTTTCTCCTATTTATTTTTAATTTCTATTCTATTATAACACGATTTTAATAAAAACGGATAGGCAGGACCTACCCGTTCTCAATGTTTATCTTGTTTTTGTTGGTTTCAACTTGTATACAAGTTGAATTGAACTCAGGCTAAAAGCTCAAGTTAACTGATTTGAACCCGAGCGAGGCCCGGTGCAAAAAAGATAAACTGCTTTGTGTTCACGGAACACTGCACCAGTTTCCTATTTTTGCCTTGGGCCTTTGCCGCTCTTAGTATCATTTTATTACCAACGGAAGTGTGCGAAGGCACGGTTAGCTTCAGCCATACGGTGAGTGTCTTCACGTTTCTTAACTGCTGCACCAGTGTTGTTCGCAGCATCCAAGATCTCTTTTGCAAGACGGTCTTGCATTGTGTGTTCACCACGAAGGCGAGCGATTGTTACCAACCAACGAAGTCCAAGTGTTGTACGGCGTTCTGGACGAACTTCAACTGGGACTTGGTAGTTAGATCCACCAACACGACGTGCACGTACTTCAAGTACAGGCATGATGTTTTCCATAGCTGTTTCAAATACTTCAAGTGCATCGTTTCCAGTAGCTTCTTTGATTTGCTCAAAAGCACCGTAAACGATTGAAGCAGCTGTACCTCGTTTACCATCAAGCATAACGCGGTTGATAAGACGAGTAACTAGTTGTGAATTGTAAAGCGGATCTGGCAATACGTCACGTTTTGGAGCTCTATTTTTACGACTCATTTCTCTTTATCCCCTTTCCTTATGCTTTTGGACGTTTAGTACCGTATTTAGAACGGCCTTGTTTACGATCGTTAACACCTGCAGTATCAAGTGCACCACGGACGATATGGTAACGTACCCCTGGAAGGTCTTTTACACGTCCACCACGAAGAAGCACCACGCTGTGCTCTTGCAAGTTGTGTCCGATACCTGGGATGTAGGCAGTAACTTCGATAAGGTTGCTCAAACGTACACGAGCGAATTTACGAAGGGCAGAGTTAGGTTTTTTAGGTGTCATTGTTCCCACACGAGTTGCAACACCACGTTTTTGTGGTGAAGAAACGTTTGTTTGAACTTTTTTATGACTGTTGTAACCAACGTTCAAAGCTGGTGATTTAGATTTTTCTACTTTTGATTTACGCGGTTTGCGAACCAATTGGTTAATTGTAGGCATCTACATTCTCCTGTGTTTTTTTATTTTTGGTGATGATACACTTGGTGACAGCTACCATCTGTGTGTACTTTTGCAACATTTGTCAGCACGTCCCTGTACACTTTTGAGAGACCAAAAGTAAAAAGTACCGTCTATTATTGTAACACATTTTTTCTTTCCTTGTCAATATTTTTTTCGTTTTTATTCCGATCTTTTAACTCTTTGACACTAGTTTTCACCGCTTTTCTAAACCAGAAAAGGAGGCAATTTGCCTCCTCCTTTCTAGTATGGTTTTCCTTTGATTCAAGTTGTCATTTCGGAATTTTTTACCCCTTCTTATCAAAGCCAACCAGATTCTTTTGCAATGTTGGCTGCCTCTGTTCGATTACCAGCATCTAGTTTCGAAAGAATATTGGTGACATAGTTTCGGACGGTTCCATTTGATAGATAGAGTTGGTCTGCGATTTCTTGGTTAGACAAGCCCTGAGCGATTCCCTTTAAAACAGCGATTTCTTGCTCTGTTAACGGATTGGGGTGCGTCATCACCACTTCCATCAATTCAGGCGAATATTCCTTACGTCCTTCAAGAACAGTGTGCAAGGTTTGCATGAGGTCTGCAATGCTTCTTTCTTTTAAGACATAAGCATCCACTCCAGCCTTGACCGCACGTTCAAAATAACCGGGACGCTTGAAGGTCGTCACCACAACTACCTTTGTTTCTAGCTTTTCTGCTCGTATCCACTCCAAGACTTCGAGGCCTGTCTTAACAGGCATTTCTACGTCAAGGATGGCGATATCTACATACTCCTTGTCTAGGAGCTGGATTGCTTCTTGGCCATCCTTGGCTTGTAGGACAGACTCTACATCTGGTTGAAAGGTAAGCAACTGGCACATGGCATCTCGCAACATACTTTGATCTTCTGCAACAAGTAGTTTCATCTTAGTTTCTCTCCTTGTAAGGTAGTCGAACCTGCACTTCAGTCGGATGTTTCTGACTGATCACTTTTACTTCTCCTGAAAATGGAAAGACACGGTCTCGAACAGTATGGAGTTCATCTCCTTTTAGAGAAGCAAAGCCACAGCCATCATCTCTCACTGTTAGAATGAGTTCTTTCTCAGTTCGTTCTAATTTCAAGTAAGCTTTCGATGCTTTGGCATGTTTGATGATGTTGGTCACTAACTCAAGTAAAATCATGGAGGCCGTTGATTCTAATTCCTGAGTTAGGCTAGCTGTATCTAGTTGGTGATTGATTTCCGTTTCAATTCCTGCAATTTCCAGCATTTTTTTAACAGTCGCAAATTCGGAAGCAAGGGTTCTTGTTTTAAGATTTTCGATAATTGTACGAACTTCATTCATGGATTCTTTACTGATCTGATGAATTTCTTTTAATTCTTTTTCCACTTGAGGATAGGCCTGCATTTGAAGAAGCTGGAGGGCAAGATCTGTCTTCACACTCAACATGGCAAAGGTATGGCCTAGACTGTCATGAAGATCCTGACCGATACGACTGCGTTCGTTTTCAGCCAAGAAAAGATTGAGCTTGGCATTTTGTTTCATCTTTTCTTCTTTTAGCTCTTCTGCTATCCGAATTCGATAAAGACCAAAGGTCATTGCATCGGAAAAGATAAAGGTCACCAAGAAAAAGAGTAGCTGCCAGGGACTAACATGATTGACCATATAGATTCCGGTCAGAATGAACGGTTGCAAGACAACAAAACTGACAAAACGCCAAGAGTGAAAAGAAATCTCATCCAGCTCATAAATAAGGAGGTTGGATAAATAGAAGATAAACCATGTGAAACCCGAACTTAGCCAAACAGATGTATAAAAAATGTAGGCAAGCATGACCCACCAAGCCAGCCACTGCACGGTGCGATTCTGACTGATTAAAACCGAATAGAAGGCAAGTACAAATAGTAGAGTCCAGAACAAGGTTAAAAGCGGGTAATCTCCAACGATGACACCCGCTATAGGAAAGATGATAAACACTATTGAAATATGAAACATATAATGAATGTTTTTAAATTTTTCCAACATAGATTTATTTTACCTCGATCCGTTTTTTCAGTTGAATGACCAATACACCAAAGAAAACTGTATAACCTAGTACAACCAAGGCAGCAAGAATGTTAAACTCGTGATGCTCCAAATAAGTCGAGACAACCTGCATCAGTTGATAGGTTGGAGTCAGCTTTCCAATAGATTGGAGCCATTCTGGGAAGGAATCCAAGGGGAACCAGAGTCCACCTAGGACAGCCAAAGCAATATAGGCAATATTTCCAACAACCGTCATCAGTTGAGCACTGGGAAGCAAGCTCACCAAGACACCCATACTGATAAAGACCACACTTCCGACCAGCAAAATAGCACCAATTACCAACCAGTCAAGCCAAGGCAGAGTCACTCCACGGACAAAATGACCAACTGAAAAGACAACTGTAATTGATAACAAGAAAGTCAGTAGGGTACTGAACAGTTTTGATACATAATATTCTACCATAGATACGGGAGAATGTTGAATCAATTTTTGCCAGTTGTTTGTCTTATCAGACTCGAGTGTGCTTGGGATACTGAAAAAAGCACTTGACATGATACTAAAGAGCGTCATGGCAAAAAGATAGGCTTGAAGAGCAATTTCTGGAATATCTGACCCTGACATCATACCAGAAAAGATAAGGTAAAACACACTTGGAAGTCCGATGGATAGCAAGTAGTAGACTGCTTGCCGTTTCATCAGAATGATTTCCACTTTCATGAGACTTGTCATATTTTTCATCGTCAATCTCCTTTAGTCTTGAGTCGTTTCGAAGATACTGTCTAAGAGAGTTCGATTGCGAACTTCAATTTCTTCGATCATGCAGCCCTGTTCTTGCAAGACTTTCCATACCTGGCTGGCTTCTTTGGTTGTGAAGGAAAGAGCATTTTGCTTGATTTCAAGCCCTTGAATCTGGTCCAAAGTGCTGATAACTTCCTGATAAGTTAGTGGTACCGTAAAATGTTTTTCTTGTTCTTCACCACGCATGGCATAAGGTGTCGTATCCCGGATCAATTCACCCTTGTGGAGGACCAAAATGCGGTCAGCCGTATGTTCTACCTCTTCGATATAGTGAGAAGAGTAGACAATGGTGACACCATTTTTCTTTAATTGATTAACAATTTCCCAAAAATGCTGACGTGTCGAGGTATCCATGGCAGCAGTTGGCTCGTCTAAAAATAGAATTTTCGGACGACCTATTAAAGTCAACACGAAAGAGAACAAACGTTTTTGCCCACCAGACAACTTGCCCGCTAGCTGATTTTTCTGCTTGTCTGAGAATCTCAGCAAGTCATCAATTTCTTTATCTGCAAGACTGTCGGGATAAAGTGACTTGAAAAATGATAGAAGTTCTTTCACTTTCAAGCTTTGAACAACTGCATTTTCTTGAGGCAAGACAGAAATAAGCTGCTTTAATCGAGGATCTGTTGGAGCAAAGCCTTGAATGGCGACCTGACCTGAGCTCATGAACTTGTCCCCCAAGAGGCAATCAATCAAGGTTGTCTTCCCTGCTCCGTTAGGCCCGATCAAGGCGACACATTCACCATCGTTGATTTCAAAAGAGATGTTCCGCAAGATCTCCTTATCTTTTATTTTCTTACTCAATTTCTCAACTTTAATCACAGTCATGAGATTCTCCTTTCAACCACTTCATTCCCATAGGGAAAACGACGAAAATCATAAATCCAAAACCCCAAGCACCACGAATAAATTGGCGAAGCACGGTTTGGTCAAACCAACCAGTAAACATTTCCACTAACCATACCAAGAGTGACAGGCCGATAAAGAAATAGATGATTGCTTTTTTCATTCCTCAAACTCCTTTTTCACATCTCTGACCAATTTCAAACTTTCTCTGACGAGCCAAGACATCATTCCAAAGCCAGCAAAGAGCTCCCAAGGAAAATGGTAGAAACCCTCGTCCAATCCTGAAAACATGAGATAGGTCATAACTCCTGCTGCTACTAAACCCACTGCGACAATCATTTTATTTTTCATTTCTTCTTCCTCCATTTCCTACTTCAATTATAGTCTTTTGAAGTTGACGGAGCTAGATGCTTCTGTCACTAGGAAATATGACAAATGTCATAAAAAAAGAACCGATTTCTCGGTTCTTAAAAATGATTAGTCTGATTCATCGTTTCGTTTCTTTTTACCTAGCAATCCAAGTGTCATGACACCTGCTAGGGCGGTTAGAATTCCTAGATTTTTCAAACCATCTTCTTGACTTCCTGTATTTGGAAGTTGATTTTTTTCTACAGAGATGTTTTGAGTCAATTGATCTGGTTTTGAATCAGCTACTGAAAGTTCTTTTTTATCAGACGGCTTCACTTGCTCTGGAAGTTCTACTACTGTTGGAGTATAGAATCCTGAAAGGTTATTTCCATTGCGATCTTTACGGATCACTTTCACACCTTTTGCTTGTCCTACAAAGTCTGCCTCAGGGGTAAAGGTGACGGTGCCATCTGGTGAGATTACATAAGTTCCTTCACCTGGAACGACTTTTTCAGTTGTTCCATCTTCAAAGGTTGGCGGAACTGTCAGATCGACATCACCTGTAAAGTTTGGTTTACCAGTCTGAGTTTGACCTTTAAGACCTTCTGATGTCGCATCACTCACTTGTGTTTGTCCAAGGACAGTTGGTGTGTAGCGAGCAGTAACTACATTTCCATACATATCCAAACGTTTCACAACCAATCCTTTGGCTCTACCAACAAAGTCTGGTTCTGGAGTAAAGGTAATCTTACCATCTTTATCAATTGTATAGCTTCCTTCACCCGGAACAACCATAGTCGCGCTACCATCCTCAAAGGTTGGTGGTACAGTCGGATTGATATGTCCTTCAAACGTTGGTGTTGCGACTTGTGGTCGACCTTTTGCTCCTGTAGAAGCTGTGTCATGACCAGTAGATGGATCTACAACTGTTGGGCGATAGCTTGCTGTAACTGGAGTACCGTTCTTATCCTTGCGGACAATCGTTACGCCTGTTCCTTTTCCTACAAAATTAGCTTCTGGAGTGAAGGTGACAGTTCCGTCTGGTGAGATTACATAAGTTCCTTCACCTGGAATCACTTTTTCAGTTGATCCATCTTCAAAGGTTGCTGCCACTGTTTCATCGATTGGAACCAGTGGATCACCACCTTGGAAGATTGGGGTGCCTGTTTGTGGAACACCCTTAATGTTAACTGAAGAAGTATCTTTACCAGTTGGTGTTACTTTCGTAAACTCTGGGCTGTAAGTCGCAGTAACTGGGGTGCCATTCTTATCTACGCGTTTGACTGTGACTGGATCTGGGTTTCCAACAAACTGTTTATCTGGAGTGAAAGTTACAGTTCCGTCTGGTGCAATCGTGTAAGTTCCTTGACCTTGAATAGATTTCTCTTTGCTGCCATCTGCGAAGGTTGGCTCGACTGTTTCATCGATTGGAACCAGTGGATCACCACCTTGGAAGCTTGGAGTTCCTGTTTGTGGAACACCCTGAGGGCCTGTGCTGGTTGCGTTCGTTCCTGTAGGGGTTACTTCTTTCACTACTGCTTGGTACTTGACTGTAACAGGAGTGCCGTTGGCATCCACACGAGTCAATTCAAGTTCTGGTGTTTCACCCTTGAACTGTTTGTCTGGAGTGAAGGTTACCTTACCGTCTGCGTCCACTTCGAACTTACCAACATTTGGCACTTCTTTCACAGTTGTACCATTGTCAAATAGTGGAGTTGAATCAGCTGGGAATGGAACAGAATCATGACCTGGGGTGAAGCTGACTTTACCTTCTTGGACCTGACCTTGAAGGCCTTCTGTCTTATCACCTGTACCAGTCGGTGTTACTTTCGTAAACTCTGGGCTGTAAGTCGCAGTAACCGGAGTGCCATTCTTATCCACACGCTTCACTGTAACTGGATCTGGTTTGCCGACAAACTGCTTGTCTGGAGTGAAGGTTACAGTTCCATCTGGTGCAATCGTGTAGGTTCCTTGTCCTGGAATCACTTTTTCCTTGCTTCCATCTTCGAAGGTTGGCTCTACTGTTTCATCAATTGGAACCAGTGGATCACCACCAGCAAACGTTGGAGTCCCGGTTTGTGGAAGACCTTGAGGACCTGAGCTGGTTGCACCAGTTCCAGTTGGAGTCACCTTAGTAAACTCTGGACTGTAAGTCGCAGTAACTGGAGTGCCATTCTTATCCACACGCTTCACTGTAACTGGATCTGGTTTGCCGACAAACTGTTTATCTGGAGTGAAAGTTACAGTTCCGTCTGGTGCAATCGTGTAAGTTCCTTGACCTGGAATAGATTTCTCTTTGCTGCCATCTGCGAAGGTTGGCTCGACTGTTTCATCAATTGGAACCAGTGGATCACCACCTTGGAAGGTTGGAGTTCCTGTTTGTGGAACACCCTGAGGGCCTGTGCTGGTTGCGTTAGTTCCTGTAGGAGTGACTTCTTTCACTACTGCTTGGTACTTAACAGTAACAGGAGTTCCATTGGCATCCACACGAGTCAATTCAAGCTCTGGTGTTTCACCCTTGAACTGCTTATCTGGGGTGAAGGTCACTTTGCCGTCTGCGTCCACTTCGAACTTACCAACATTTGGCAATTCTTTCACAGCTGTTCCATTGTCAAATAGTGGAGTCGAATCAGCTGGGAATGGAACTGAGTCATGGCCTGGAGTGAAGGTCACTTTACCTTCTTGGACCTGACCTTGCAGACCCTTCGTCTTATCTCCCGTACCAGTTGGAGTCACCTTAGTAAACTCTGGACTGTAAGTCGCAGTAACTGGAGTGCCGTTCTTATCCACACGTTTGACTGTGACTGGATCTGGGTTTCCGACAAACTGTTTGTCCGGAGTGAAGGTCACTGTGCCATCTGGGGCAATCGTGTAGGTTCCTTGACCTGGAATGGATTTTTCTTTGCTTCCATCTGCGAAGGTTGGCTCTACTGTTTCATCGATTGGAACCAATGGATTACCTTCTGTGAAGGTTGGGGTACCTGTTTGTGGAACACCTTGAGGGCCTGTGCTTGTTGCGTTAGTGCTGGTTGGAACTACTTCTTTCACCACCGCTTGGTACTTAACGGTAACAGGAGTTCCGTTGGCATCCACACGAGTCAATTCAAGCTCTGGTGTTTCACCCTTGAACTGCTTATCTGGGGTGAAGGTCACTTTGCCGTCTGCGTCCACTTCGAACTTACCAACATTTGGCACTTCTTTCACAGTTGTACCATTGTCAAATAGTGGAGTCGAATCTGCTGGGAATGGAACCGAGTCATGACCTGGGGTGAAGGTCACTTTACCTTCTTGAACCTGACCTTGAAGCCCCTCTGTCTTATCTCCCGTACCAGTTGGAGTCACCTTAGTAAACTCTGGACTGTAAGTCGCAGTAACCGGAGTGCCATTCTTATCCACACGTTTCACTGTGATTGGATCTGGACTACCTACAAACTGCTTGTCTGGAGTGAAGGTTACAGTTCCATCTGGTGCAATCGTGTAAGTTCCTTGACCTGGAATAGTCTTCTCTTTGCCGCCATCTTCAAAAGTTGGCTCTACTGTTTCATCAATTGGAACCAGTGGATCGCCACCTTGGAAGCTTGGAGTGCCCATTTGTGGAACACCTTGAGGACCTGTGCTGGTTGCACCGGTTCCTGTAGGAGTCACCTTAGTAAATTCTGGACTATAAGTCGCAGTAACTGGAGTTCCGTTCTTATCCACACGTTTCACTGTGACTGGATCTGGTTTACCGACATACTGCTTGTCTGGAGTGAAGGTTACAGTTCCGTCTGACGCAATGGTGTAGGTTCCTTGACCTGGAATAGACTTCTCTTTGCTTCCATCTGCGAAGGTTGGCTCAACTGTTTCATCGATTGGAACCAGTGGATCACCACCTGCAAACGTTGGAGTGCCGGTTTGAGGAAGGCCTTGAGGACCTGTGCTGGTTGCGTTAGTGCTGGTTGGAGTGACTTTCTCAACAACTGGAGCATAAGTTGTTACAGCCGACTCTCCATTTTTATCCACCACTCCAACTTGAACTGGAGTTGCTGGACCATAGAATGTTTTTAATGGAGTAAAGACGATTGTCTTATTTACAAGATCTAATTCGTAAGTTCCCTGATTAGCAATGGTTAGCGAAGTTACCTTCTGCCCATTCTCATCATAAAGAAGGACACTACTTTGGACTAGTTCAACGGATTTCTTTGCTCCATTAATGGTTGTTGTCCCTTTTGTAAAGTGAACCTCGCTCTCGCTTGCTCTATCCTCATCAAACCGAATCGTTGCTAGCTGCTTCTGCCCTTGAATTCCCTTGGATTTCGCTGCGCTTGCTGAAGGGACAACTGGAAGTGGAACATAATACACCAACCTATCCCAAGAGAATTCTCTTACCAAATATTCATCGCTCTGATTTATCGCACTAAGCCAATATTGGTCAAGAGCCCTATCTCCCGACATTGTATTTGCGTCAATATCTTCCCCTGCATAATAGCCAGGAATTTCAGGCGAAACCACCTGAGACCAAGTTTGGTCTGCAGACCAGGCTGAGTAAGTCACACCTGCTGTCGTATCATTTGGTTTCATTTTTGCCAAAACCTGATCGATTCTCTTCGTTCGGGTAAACGAATGGGATTCTACATGTCTGGGAGGCAGGAGTGCTAAATCAGGATTTTTTGCTTTTCTGTAATACTTATAATTAATTACGCGAGTTCCACGGACAGTTTCAATTGTTTCTATAACCTTATGTCTAAACTGAAACTTGAATTGTTTTGGACTAGTCGAATCACCAAACACATGATCTGTAAAATCATTACCGATCAGTTCATAGCCCGCATCTTCTAATTCCTTAATTCGACGAGCAGGGTCATAAGAAATTGATCCGTTTGGTTTGCCTACAACTGTGTCTACCTGTCCTAGTTGCACTTCCTTAGACGGATTGTTTATATCCACAAAGGTAAAGCTTGCGGTTGACAGTTTGGTGGTCATTTGGATAGCAACATTATTGGACTCTGTATACTTGGAACTGCCATTTGCCATGGCCGAAGAAAGATAAGCCGTAGCACCTGGGGCAGTATCTTGCCCGATAAGTGCTCCATCGATAGGAAACTGAACCCTACTTCCAGCAGCAACCGGAGCAGTCGAATGCCAACGAACTGCACGAATCTCTGACCAATCCGATACCTGTTCCGCTGTGAGCCATTGTGAAGCATTAATTTCCGCAGCAGTGCCCGCAGTACGACTATATTGAACTTCCCAGCCTGAAGGTGGTGTTAGAGCTTTTGTCAAACTCACTGTAAATTCAGAGCCACGATTTCTGGATTCTAGCTGTTTATCACCTTTCATCGGCAAGGATGATAAAACATAAACGTCTGAAACAGGCTGTTTCGCTGCGTTTCTATAGGTCACTCCGAAATCAATCTCATCACCTGGATAATGTTCTTGAGTATTATAGGCAAAGTGTTGATCTGTCGCCCTTTTCACTTCAGAGTAGACACCACTCGCTTCAGACGCCTGTACGACCACATTGAAGTCATGAGATGTCGAATTTTTCGAAGTAACGGTAATACCATCCAATTCACCTAGATCATAACCATTTTGAGCTTGAACATCTGGAAGTTCTTCATCCCAGAAAGCAATTGCTTTATAGGTATAGGTCCCATTTGGAATTGTCTTGTTTTCCAACTTCAAAAGCGTTGGGGGCATAGAGGAATCTGGGGTTCCCTTCACTTGGGCATAGTAGAGAGTTTTCCCAGTATCTTTGTAATTATAATAGACCTTAAAATTAAGGTTTCCACTAAAGTTTAATTGTGGATCAGCCAAATAAGCCAGATGGTAAACTCCCGTTAAGTTTGCGAAGTTCTGGGTAGGTGTGTCTTTACCTGCAGTCCTTGTGATAAAATCTTCTTTAAAACCAGAAGCATCTGTGTGTCGATTGAAGACATCTGTCCGACGGCGTCCAACCATTGAAATTTGCTGGATAACACGCGTCAATTCGGCTGAAGCCGTTTGAGAGAAAGAAACAGTGTTACGAGTATTGTTAAAAGTGAAATCCGTTCTAGAATCCAACTTACTAATCGTCGAGTCTTTATAGAGACTTTCCCAATTATTAAAACGTGTTTTTGTCTGGAAAAAAAATGCCGAAGTATCATTTGTTGAGGACTTCCTCATCTTGATATTTTTAAACTTGTACTCCAGTTCCTTCACATCTTGCTCTTCCGTCAAACGTAGACTACGGGTGTTACTATTAAAAGTACCTAATAACTCACCTGTAGCTTTATTGTATACTTCTACGGATGCGTCCGGTGAAGAGAAAAATTCATTCCATTGACGCTCCTCAATCACGTTTACTTCTCGATAAGACTCTCGTGAATCCTGTATTTTATGGGTGACCGTATAGTCATTGATAGGATAATCTTTTTCAACCTCAGCAACTGATGAAAGTCGAACATTAGAACGGTATTCTGTTTCACCATAAGAACGAATCATCTCCGAGTCAGACTGATTATAGTGTCTAAATTCAAAGAGAGAAGACTCTGGTTGGTCTGTTTTTTGAACAAAGAGAGTATAGGGGAGAACAGCCGTATTTTGATAACTAGTCCCATCTGCTTTTGTATAGATACCCGTCACAGTTAGCTTTTGCGCTTTTCTATTGATATCTGCTACTTTGGCATTCTTTAACTTGAAAGAAATTGGAATGAGCTTATTTTTATTGTTATTGATATCTTGAAGCGGATTGTTAGCTCTGTTAATCGTCAGATGGTAACCCGTCGCATCGGCAGTCCATCCCAAAGCTTTGGCTTCATCTGTCAACTCATAACCTTCTTTTAGATCTATATTATAGGTATAAGATGTGACAGGATCAATGATATGCCCTCCGACATCACTAATCCCCATACCATTGATCATACGACCATCAAAGACACCATTTCCATAGTTGAAATAATCATTTCTTGCCGTATTATTCTTAGGATCTTTCGCACCGTTAAATAGATAGTAGGATACAACCGACGAATCATCGTCAACGATACCATCATTATTTCGATCGTATCCAATGACCTGATGGTTAGACATTGGTGTCAGACCACCTACCCCGTTTTCTAAGACTTTCCATGTGTGTTCAATACTTCCAAGTTCTTTGAGGACATTGCCAGTTTTATCATAGAGCTTAGCAGTTGCGGTCACCTTGTGGTCTGGTCCAATGGCTTGGACAGCACCTCCCCAGTTCTGAGTCAAAGGATCTATCTGAAAAGTATAGACGAAGTTATAGTTTGCTCCACCTCTCAGATTAACGGGTTCTATCTTTAAATCAAGGTCTCCATTCGTTTTTTCTTGGCTGAACTTTACACCACCAACTGGAGAAGGGGTCAATTTAATAGCTTTCCCATTTTGGAAATGAATTTTGATATACCCACCAGAATAGTCTGCTTCGTGTCCAGTAATACTAAAGGTCAAGGATTCACGGACACTATCTACCGCATGGATATCTTTGATTGGCGAATGAGCTTGAAATGCAGCATTGACTTCATCTAGCGATCTCTTGCGTCTAGAAGAAGTTTTTCCGCTAGATCCGCTTTCTTCCTTGCTTTTCTGCTCAGTTTGAGTTGATTCTAGAGATTGCTTTTTCCCCTCATCTAAAGAAGGTCGACTCGTTTCCTTCGTATTATCAACTTGTGAAACTGGTTGGCTCTGAGCGACTGGTTCAGATACTTCTGTTTTGGACGGTTCAGTTTTATCCTTCCGGTCCTTAATCGCTTCGTTCTGTGTTACCTCTTTTTGAGGTTCAGAAAGGACTTCCTGTCCATTCTCAGCACTTTTTTCCTTCTGTTGAATTTCCGCCTGCGTTTGTTGTTCCTTATTGTTGACTTGAGCTTCATCCGCTTGCACTGGAGAAGTAGCCATCACCATAAAGGTTCCTAGCAATACCGAACAGGTCCCAACACTTAACTTTCTAATCGAAAAGCGGGAAAAAGATTGATTAAAAAATTTTTTCTTCATCATTTCTCCTTTATATTCATACTTAACTCAATATAACAGCTTTATCATTATAACCTATCGTAATTAGAATTTCCAATAGAAGGTTTGTTTCAATATAAATTTATTGGTAGGTCAAATTGCATAGAAAAAGGAAGCTGTCAGTTCAGCTTCCTTCTGTTATTTTCATTCAAGTTTCACTCTTATTCCACACTGAAAAGATATGGGTAAACAGGTTGTTGACCTTGGTGGATTTCGACTTCAACATCTTCGAATTCTTCTGCGATTTCTTGGGCGATTTGGTTGGCCAATTCTTCACTTCCATCTTCACCGACATAGAAAGTCACGATTTCACTATCTTCGTCTAGCATGTGTTTCAAAGTTTCAGTCAAAGTTTGATGCATGTCCGGGTTTGACACGAGGATTTTCCCATCTACCATACCAAGATTGTCATTTTCATGAATTGCTAATCCATCGATAGTTGTATCACGAACGGCAGTTGTTACACTACCGCTGATGACATCACCAAGGGCTGCAGTCATGCGTTCTTTGTTTTCTTCGATTGATTTGCTTGGATCAAAGGCAAGAAGACTGGTCAATCCTTGAGGAATTGTACGTGCTTCTACCACAACAGCTGGTTGTTCAAGCACTTCAGCCGCAGACTGAGCTGCCATAAAGATATTTTTGTTGTTTGGCAAGAAGATAATGTTGCGAGCATTGACCTGTTCAACAGCCTTGATAAAGTCTTCTGTTGAAGGGTTCATCGTCTGACCACCTTCGATGACATAATCCACACCTTGGGCACGGAAGATATCTGCTAAACCTTGACCAGCTACTACTGCGATAAGGGCATACTCTTTTGTTTCAGCAGGCTTGTTTCCTTGACTTGCTTCTTTTTCAACTTGCGCCTCGTGTTGGTTACGCATGTTGTCCACTTTTACCTTGATCAAGCTACCATATTTGAGACCTTCTTGCATGACAAGACCTGGATCTTCTGTATGGACGTGAACTTTGACGATCTCATCATCGTTGACAACAAGGAGTGAGTCGCCTAAGTCATTCAAGTAGTTACGGAATTCATCGTAGTCAAAGTCCTTAGAATAAGTTGGACCTTGTTTGAGGGCTACCATGATCTCTGTACAGTAACCGAAGGTAATGTCTTCAGTTGCCACATGCCCTGCTACAGACTTGTGGTGCTCTGCATTGATCATTTCACTCATGTTGGCAGGAGTCGCTACAAAGTCTTCAGAAGCACTGTATTCACCAGTAAGAGCTGAAAGGAATCCTTCGTAGATGAAGACCAAACCTTGACCACCTGAGTCTACCACACCAACTTCCTTAAGGACTGGAAGCATTTCTGGTGTCTTAGCCAAAGCTGCTTTTGCACCTTCCAAGGCTGCACGCATGACCTCAACAGCATCATCTGTCTCCTCGGCTTTTTTCTTAGCCCCAATAGCCGCTCCACGAGAAACAGTCAAAATGGTCCCTTCAACTGGTTTCATAACCGCTTTATAAGCTACTTCGACACCGGATTGGAAGGCAAGAGCCAAGTCTTGACCTGTTAATTCATCTTTTTCCTTGATAGCCTGAGAGAAGCCACGGAAGAGTTGAGAAGTGATAACCCCTGAGTTCCCACGCGCACCCATCAAGAGACCTTTAGCAAGAATGCTCGCTACTTCTCCAACTGTAGAAGCAGGCTTGTCTGCTACTTCTTTGGCACCATTTTCAATGGTCATTCCCATGTTTGTCCCAGTATCTCCATCTGGAACTGGAAAGACGTTCAATGAATTGACATATTCTGCTTGCTTATTCAAACGAGTTGATGCAGCTTGCACCATCTCTTGGAATAAACTGGTAGTAATTTTTGACACGATTATTCTCCTACAACTTTGATATTTTGAATGTAGACATTCACAGTCTGAGCAGTAATTCCTAGTTGATTTTCTAAACTAAAACGAACACGCTCTTGAATGTTTTTTGACACTTCGCTTATCTTTACTCCGTAGCTCAATACGGTATAAACATCAACTGCAATGCTGCCATCTTCGGCTGCTTTTATAACAACACCCTTAGAATAATTTTCCTTACCAAGAAGGGCTTGGAAATTGTCTTTGAGGGCATTTTTACTAGCCATACCGACCACACCAAAAATCTCAGTTGCGGCACCACCTACTACGGTTGCAATCACTTCATCTGTCAGTTCGATTTGACCATCTTTTGTATTAATTTTTACAGTCATTTTTTTTACCTCAACTAGTTGATACTCTATTTTATCATATTTCAGCCCAAGTGTAAAAGCAGAATGCTGTATCGGCAGATATTTACTCTATTTTTCAAATGATTTTATCCTTAGAGCAAAAGAAAAAGACCTAAGCGGTCTTTTCATTTTTATTAAACGCGTTCAACTTTACCTGATTTCAAAGCACGAGCTGAAGCCCAAACTTTTTTAGGTTTACCATCGATAAGAACAGTAACTTTTTGAAGGTTTGGTTTTACGGCACGTTTTGTTTGGTTCATAGCGTGTGAACGGTTGTTTCCTGATACAGTCTTACGACCTGTAAAGTAACATACTTTAGCCATTGTGTTTTCCTCCTATTAGATCTAATATAGCGGATGTGCTAGCACCACATACCGTACTATGTTATCACACTTTCTCGAATTTATCAAGGGCCTAAACTATTTTTTTATTTAACGTAAACAACTCCAAGTTTACCAAAAGCGACTTCCCCGCGGATAATCAAGGTTTTGCTGGTTGGTGCTACAGGAGCATCTGCCTTAGCTGCACCAAAGGAGGTTTCTACTTTCAAATCGACACGCCAGTGTTGCGGAACATAGACGGTTGCATTCCCGAAGGCCACTTCAATATTTAAAGTCGCAAAATCACCTAGCATCTCTGCATTATCATAGTAGATTTTAGCATCCCCAAAAGCGACTTCCACTTGGTCATCTACGAGATCTTGATCCTGTTTATAGAAGGTCCCGCTACCAAAAGCGACTTCCTTATCCGTGACGACTGTTTTTTTCCCATTGTACCACCATTTTTTTTCATTCCAGAACTTACTTGAGTGAGTAAGATAACCGACACCTAGAACTGCTAAGATACTAGCCCAAAACAAAGACTGGTTTGGAATAGGAAAAATGTTATAAAAATGATTCGCAATCATTAAGGCTACTAGAGCGGTAAAAACTGCTGATGTTAGATGACGACGAAGCAAAGCTTCAACTGATTGGTAAGCAAAAAAAACAATACCTAGTAAAGGCCATATCTTGCCATCCAAAGAAGGAATTCCAAAATTCCCTTGCAGCAAGATCCAAGCTGCTAAAACCAATAAAACAATACCAAATGCTTTCTTTTTCATCTTTTTTACCTCATGTTTCTTAGATTTTCTTTTAGGAGGGATTGGTAATGCCGTGAGACATGAACCTCCTTGTGCGTCTGATAAAAGGAAATGGTCCCCGTTCCTGAAAAGGACTTGTCCACTGAGTAAATCTGACGGATGTTTGCGATCGTTGACTTGGAAACTCGACTAAAATAGCGAGGCAAGATAGACTCCAACTCATAAAGTTTGAGACGAACTTCATAGGCTTCCTTCTGGTTATGAGCGTAGATCTTGCTCCCTTCTGTTTCAAAGAAGAGAATTTCTGACAGGTCTAGATAATATTCACCTGTCCCCTTGTAAAAAGTCAACCTCGGAGCCTTTGACTCTTGCAAAAGTCGTTGCAAGTCTGCAATTTCATCTGTCAAAGTGGGGGTCTTGATGACAATTTCAGTCTCCTCTAAATTGCCGTCAATCTCAATTCGTAACTTCATCACATCTCCTTTCTGACTCTACTATATCAAAGCTAAGTTAGGAATACAAGGGCAAAAAAGCAAGTGGTCAATTTGAAGCCGTAAGTGGTTGTAGGACTAGCTTAACTTACATGTCAGAATAGGAAGAAAAGGAATCCCCACACCAGACCACAAGCATAGGCAACCAAGACATCCTTGGGATAATGAACACCCCCTAAAACCCTCACCAAGCCCAGCAAAGCTGAAAAGAGCAAGCATGCTAAGCCAACAGGTAGACTAGCATGCAGACAGGCCATGGAGATGATGGTTGCCGAAAAGACATGGCGACTAGGCATAGACTGTCCCGAGCTATCCTTGTCAAGCAGGGGACAGATATCCCAAGTTTCATAGGGTCGCGGGTGATTGATTTTCTTACGAAACAGTGATAACATCACAAAGCCTGTTGAAGGGATAAGCACATAAACCCCAACTTGCTGACCCAGTCCTAGTTTTAGATAAGTAGTGACTAGCAAGGCCAGGTATACCAGAGGCATAGCGACTGTCATCAAACGATTGAAACTGCGTAATAGAAATAAAAGGGTGGGATGGCTGGTGAGCCTGGAGCTGATATTTTGATACCATTCTTGATAATTTTTCATTAAATTTCTCATTCATTACCTTGTTTTTGTCTACAGGTGAGGCGCTTGTCTTCTAGTATAGTCCAGAAAAAGAAGGCCGTCAAGCCTTCTTTTGATTTATTCTTCTGCTTCGTCTTCTGTAAATTGACTATTATAGAGATCCGCATAGAAACCACCTTGAGCCATGAGTTCTTCATGATTGCCTTGTTCGATGATATTACCATCTTTCATGACAAGAATCAAGTCGGCATTACGGATAGTTGACAAGCGGTGGGCGATGACAAAGGAAGTTCTACCCTCCATCAAACGGTCCATGGCTTTTTGAATCAACTCCTCTGTACGTGTGTCGACTGAGGATGTTGCTTCATCCAAAATCAAGAGCGGTGCATCCTTAAGAAGTGCACGAGCAATGGTCAAGAGTTGTTTTTGCCCAACAGACAAGGTCACAGTGTCATCCAAAACAGTGTCGTAGCCATCTGGCAAAGTCATGATAAAGTGGTGGATTCCCACAGCCTTGCTGGCTTCCATCATTCGTTCATCACTGATGTCTGTCTGATTATAGATCAGGTTCTCTCGAATGGTTCCTTCAAAGAGCCAAGTGTCCTGCAAGACCATTGAAAAGGCATCGTGTACTTCTGAGCGCTTCATATCCTTGGTATCCACACCATCGATGCGGATACTTCCCTTATCTATCTCATAGAATTTCATCAAGAGGTTGACAATGGTAGTCTTCCCAGCTCCAGTTGGTCCAACGATTGCGACCTTTTGACCTGCATGAGCTGTCGCAGAAAAGTCATGGATAATGGTGCGCTCTGGTGTATAGCCAAAGGACACATGATCAAAGACTACTTCCCCTTTCATATGGGCCAATTGTCTTTCCTTATGAGATTCATCCTGCATCTCAGCTTCAGCTAGAAATTCTAATACACGAATCATGGCTGCACTCGCTTGTTGCAGGCTCGTAATCCCTTGGGCAATCTGTGACAGAGGTTGGGAGAAGGTCCGTACGTAAACCATAAAGGCTACGATAATCCCTATAGTGATATGCCCTTCTAACGCCAGCGCGGCCCCAACGATGATGACTAAGACATAACTAAAGTTCCCAACAAAGAACATGGCTGGCATCATGATACCAGAGATAAATTGAGATTTCCAGATACTGTCATGCAAGTCTTGGTTTAACCCTGCAAATCTCGCTTTGGAGGTGTCCACTGCGTTGTAGCTGGTCACTACATTATGGCCAGAGTACATCTCTTCCACATAACCATTGACGGCTGCTAGATTATTTTGTTGGGCTTTAAAATAACCCTGTGACTTGGCCATGATTACGGAAACCGCCGCAAAACCAACAAGCGTAGAGACCACTGTTACGAGAGCTAAAATCCAGTTCATCCCAAACATGATCACCAAGACAGCAATCAACAAGAAACTAGCTGAAAGAACTGTCCCTAGACTTTGGTTGAGAGATTGCGCTGCTGTATCCACATCATTGGTCACGCGCGAAAGGGTGTCTCCTTGTGAATGACGGTCAAAATAGCCAAGTGGCAAACGATTGATTTTTTCAGCGATAGCCGTCCGCAAGCGTTTTGAAAAATGTTGGATACTCGTTGAAAATATATAGGCCTGTGTATAATTAAGGATAGCTCCAAACACATATAGGACAACCAAAAATCCAGCAATGTTTGACACAGCTACCAAGTCGATTTCTGTAGCCAAGCCATCTGAAATCAAGTTAGTAATTTCTTTAATCTTAGTTGGACCATAAACGGTAATGATGCTTGAAATGACTGCAGCCACAACTGCTATTAGGAGAGGAAGTTGGAGGCCTGCCATATAAGGTTTGCACTGTTTCCAGACCGAAACTTTTTTATTTTCCATGTTCCAATTCCTCCTTCGATAGTTGTGAGTAGGCAATTTCTTGGTAGACTTCGTTGGTTGCAAGAAGTTCCTTGTGGGTGCCTTGTCCCACGACTTTACCTTGATCCAAAACTAAGATCAGGTCGGCGTCCATAATGGTAGAAATCCGTTGCGCTACGATGATCTTGGTCATGGATTTTGTTTTCTCGGCTAGCTCTTGGCGTAGGACACGATCTGTCTTGTAGTCCAAGGCTGAGAAGGAATCATCAAAGATGAGAATCTCTGGTTTACGAGCCAAGGCACGCGCAATGGCCAAACGCTGTCTTTGACCTCCTGAGAAGTTGGTTCCACCTTGGGCTACTTCTGATGCAAGACCTGCTTCCTTATCCTCGATAAAGTTCTTAGATTGAGCCAATTCCAAAGCTTGCCACATAGCAGGTTCGCTGAGAGGACTTTCTTTACTCTTACCAAAGTCGAGATTACCCTTAACATCTCCAGAAAAGAGCACAGCTTTTTGTGGGATATAGCCGACCTTATTACGCAAGTCTTCCAAGTTGTAATCTTGCACATCGACACCATCTACTAGGATTTGACCAGATGAGACATCATAAAAACGAGGTATTAGGTTGACTAGAGTAGATTTCCCAGATCCAGTTGATCCGATAAAGGCAACTGTTTGACCTGCTTCGGCTTTAAAAGTAACATGTTCCACAACTGCTTCTGAGTTTTGAGAGTATCGGAAGGTTACATCACGGAATTCCACTTGTCCTTGAACTGAAGAATCTGCAGCCTGTGCTTGACTCGGATTCTTAATAGAAGGATGCAAATCCAAAACTTGGTTGATACGTCCTGCAGAAACCAAGGTCCGAGGAAGAACGATAAAGAGTGCTCCCATGAGAAGGAAGCCCATCACGACCTGCATAGCATAGGACATGAAGACTACCATATCACTAAAGAGTGGCAGACGTTCTGTCAAACTTGCATCGTTGATGATATAGGCACCAATCCAGTAAATGGCTAAACTCAATCCACTGGAAATCGCCATCATGATCGGGTTCATAATGGCCATCAATCGATTGACAAAGAGATTGAGACGTGTTACCTCATCGTTAGCTGCTTCAAATTTCTTACCTTGGTAATCCTCGGCATTGTATGCGCGAACAACTCGAATCCCAGTCAAACTTTCACGAGTGATACTATTGAGTTTATCTGTCAATTTTTGGATGACAGATTGTTTAGGAAAAGCCAGAGTCATAAGAACGGTGGTCATCAAGACATTCACAATAACAGCCACAAGGACCGCCCAGAGCCAGTATTCCGATTTCCCAAGGATTTTTCCAATGGCCCAGATAGCCATAATTGGCCCACGAGTAACCACTTGCAAGCCCATGGTAAAGAGCATCTGTACCTGGGTAATATCATTGGTCGTCCGAGTCAAAAGACTTGGGATTGAAAAGCGCTTGATCTCTGTCTGCGAAAAATCTAAAACACGATGAAATACGTCTCTACGTAGATGGGTTGTATAGGATGCTGCAACGCGAGCGGCAAAGAAACCAACCATAACAGATGAAAAGAAAGCCAATAAAGACAAACCAATCATCTTCGCAGCTGGTGACCAGAGTGCATCCATCTGTGTCCCTGACGTTCCCAGTAATTCTGTAATTTGCGAAATGTAGGTCGGTACCTCTAACTCTAGATAGACCGAGAAACAAGTGAACAGAATCGTAAGGACGATCATTCCCCACTCTTTTCCTGTAATACGTTTAGCGAGTTTCTTCATTCTCTCCTCCTATCTTCTCAACATTTTCTTGCAATTGCCCGAGTACCTTTTCAAAGATTGCCAAGTCTGACTTTGAAACCCCCTCTAGCAGACTCTGATCGATCCGATCAAAAAAAGCTTTAACTTTTTGCATCTGCGAACGCGATTTCTCCGTCAGGCGAACAAATTTTGCCCGCTTATCGCTGGGGCTCGCCTCTAACTCGACCAAACCATTTTGTACCATGCGCTTGACTAGATTACTCGCCACAGATTTGGTAATATTGAGTTCCTGCTCGATATCCTTAATCAAGACCAGTTCCTCTTTTTGTTCACAATGATCTAAAAAACGCAGAACCTGCCCTTGCGGTCCACCCATAAATTCAATGCCACATCGCTTGGCTTCTTTCTGTACCATCAGATGAACCTGGTGCCCAAAACGTTTGAACATTAACATCGGCTTGTCCATGATTGCTCCTTTCTTACGATAAATATAGTTCTCTGGAGAACTAATTAAGTTACCATGAGAACTATTTTACCATTTTCAGAAAAGATGTCAAGAAAAAAGTTTCCATGAGAACTATTTTAGTTTAAATTGACATTAGGCAATATTTTTTCTATAATAAGCACTAACTACTGTGGATAGAAATCCATTCACTCGATGAAGGGAGAAAACGTTCAAATGAAACCAGAAGAACAAAGAGTTTTAGGAATCTTAGCAACCATTTTTGGAGCCATCGCACTTTTAGGATCTTGGATCCCATTTATTAACTATCTATCGTTTTTCATCGCCATTGTTGCATTTATCTTGGGGATTATCGGCCTTATCGTCAACCTCAAAAAACGGAAAACAATGGCCATTATCGGAACATCCCTTGCAGTTGCTTCAGTTGTACTTTTCTTTACGACCCAGGTACTGTACGCTAATGTCTACAAAGAGTTTGTCAGGGAGTTTAACCGTTCCTACAGCGAGGCGAGTGCCTCAATGGAACGCGAAGAAGAAAGCGACTTGACAGATGATAGCGCCTATTCCATCCCTGAGGAGGAAGAAAACGATACCTTCACCTGGACCCAAGAACAGTTCGACGCCTTAATCGAAGGTGACCTTGACAACAAAGGAAAAGGTGGCACCAACTACAAGGATATTATCAAAAAACACGGACTGCCAGACTCCGAGTTTGACTCCACTATTGGGGGGTACAATACGAGAAAAGTCACCTATATCTCCATTGGTGACAAGATCAAGACGGTTACCCTAACTTTTGCAAAAGATGACAATGGGCAACTCTTGCTCGTTCAAAAACATGCAGTCGGTCTAGGTCTAGAAAAAAGCAAGCAACAAAACGATTCTGAAACTAGAGTCTAAGTTCAAATATCAAAAAAACGAACAGCTAGTAAAACTGTTCGTTTTTCTATTAGAATCCATCTACGTTTGTGTAGATCTTTTGTACGTCTTCGTCGTCCTCAAGAACGCTGTAAAGTTTTTCAAAGGTTTCAAGGTCTTCGCCTGACAATTCCACTTCAGACTGAGGAATCATTTCCAATTCAGTCACTTGGAATTCTTCGATACCAGACTCACGAAGGGCAACGATAGCCTTGTGAAGGTCTGTTGGAGCTGTGTAAACAGTGATTGTTCCTTCTTCTGCTTCTACATCGTCCACATCCACATCTGCTTCTAGCAATTGCTCAAAGACTGCATCAGCGTCCTCACCCGCAAATACGATCACACCCTTGTTATCAAAGAGGTATGAAACTGAACCTGAAGCACCCATGTTTCCGCCGTTTTTACCAAAAGCTGCACGGACATTGGCTGCGGTACGGTTGACGTTTGAAGTCAAGGTATCCACAATCAACATAGAACCATTTGGTCCAAAACCTTCGTAACGTCCTTCTGTAAAGGTTTCGTCTGTGTTTCCTTTTGCTTTATCAATCGCTTTATCGATAACGTGTTTTGGCACTTGGGCTTGTTTCGCACGGTCGATAACGAATTTCAAAGCAGTGTTTGATTCTGGGTCTGGATCACCTTTTTTAGCTGCTACATAGATTTCTACACCAAATTTTGCATATACTTTAGAGTTAGCTCCATCTTTAGCCGTTTTCTTGGCTACGATATTGGCCCATTTACGTCCCATTAGGAATCTCCTTTTTTCACATTTTAATCTTTCTTATTATAACACAAGTTTTTTCGATTTTCACTAGAGGAAATGGATTTTATTCAGCAAATCCAGCTAGGATTGTCCTTTGGCTGCCAAGATTGCCTTGCCTTCTTTTATCAGGGGATGGCGGAAAAGTGAAAAGTACAGTTGGGTAGTCATGGCAACCCAGATAAGGGGTTCGCAAAAGATGACTCCCCTATACCCTGCCCAAGGGATAATCAAGACCACAAAAACGATTTTCCCGATTAGTTCTATAAAGCTGGAAACTAGAGGAAGGACTTTCTGCCCCAATCCCTGCAAGCAATTGCGATAAATCAGCAAAAGGCTCAAAATCGGATAAAAGACTGAACTGATTTGCAGGTAGAGGCTACCATTTTCTACCAAGTAGGTATCTGTCGAACTGGCCAAGAAAGAAACCAAGCTAGGACTGGCAAAAAAGAGGAAGATACAAACAAAACCTGCCCAGGACATACTCAAACGACTCCCAATACCAAGACCTTGGACTATGCGATCTGGTCGCTTGGCTCCTAGATTTTGAGAGGCAAAGGTCGTCATAGCAGAAGAAATAGCCGTCATTGGAAGGAGAGCAAAGGCCATAATCCGTCGAGCTGCTGTTTGTGCACTAATAATCACAGCTCCAAAAGTATTGACAGAAGACTGTAAAATCACGCTACCAATGGACACAATGGAACTCATCAGACCCATAGCCAAACCTTGCTCCAAGAGATCCGCATACAAGGCCTTGTTCCATTTAAAATGCTTGAGTTGAGGAAGCAGTTCTGGAACACTCTTACGGATATAGAAAAAGCAAAGAACCGCTGACAACCCTTGTGAGATAATGGTAGCAAGTCCCGCAGATTGAACACCCAGTTGCAGTTGCGTAATAAAATAGAGATCGAGAATCACATTGACCAGAGCAGAGAAAATCAGAAATCCAAGAGCTGCTAGACTGTCTCCAATGGACCGCAACAAACCTGCAAAGAGATTATAGGCAAAGCTGACACCGGCACAAGTCACAATCATAGAAATATATTGGTAGGATTGAGGAAGGATTTCTACAGGAGTATCTAAATATTGCAAGAGAGGATACAGACCGACAAATCCCATCAGCATGACCACAATACTCAAAAGAGCACCTAAAATCCAGGTGGCTGCTACTGCTTCCTTGATCTTTGTAAAATTACGAGCCCCATAATAGCGGGCAATGACGATCCCCATGCCATTTCCAACACCAAGCGTAAAGCCTATAATCAAGTCAAAAATGGCAGTTGTCGCCCCTACTGCTGCCAAGGAATCTTGACCAAGAAATCGTCCAACAATCAAGACGTCAGCTGTATTATAGAGCTGTTGGAAAATATTTGACAGCAAGATTGGAAAGGCAAAGCTTAACAGCGCAGGAAGAATAGGACCATGTATCAAGTCCACGGATCGTTTCTTATTCATAAAGCTATTATATCAGCTTTCTAAAGGAGCGACAAGGCTCTATCACTAAGTTTGCAATCAATTGCTTACAGAGAGACAATTTGCTATAATCAAGAAAAGGAGTTCATTTATGAGTTTGACCAGTCAATTAATTACCGATGTATTTCCTGATCTAGATAAGGTTGAAAAGCTAAACAAGGAAGCATTCCCCGAGGAAGAACGAGTTCCTCTGTCAGAGTTCTTGCGCTATCAAGACCGAGAAGACGCCCACTTTTTTGCCTTTTATAACCAAGAAGAGTTTGTCGGCTTTGCTTTTGCCATCTCCAATCCAAAGGCCTTCTATATCAGCTTTTTTGCCATTATGCCCCACTTGAGAAGCCACGGATATGGAAAAGAAATCATCGAAAAGCTGACTGATTTTTATCAGCGAACCATGTTACTAGAAGTCGAGCGATTGGACGAAGAATGCGATAACTTGGAGCAGAGAAAGGCCCGCATGGATTTCTATCACCAAAATGGTTTCAAAACAGCCAACGCTTTTCTAGAGTACGATGGTTTGAGTTTTGAAATTCTCTACCGTGGCGACCATTTTGACGAAGAAGCCTATCGCGACATCTTCCAAAAGCTACAGAATGAACATTATTTTGACTTTCATATAGAGTATCGTCGTTTTAGTGACCATTAAACAAGACTTATCCATCTGGTGAAGAATCTCTCTTTTTCGATAGAAGCTACATATAAAAATGCATGTAATATACGATTACATGCATTTTTTATTTTCAACTAATCAGAATAAACTTTTATTCTCTCTATGGCTTAAGCTTCTGCATTGCCTTCTGGAAGAAGGAAGTAGAGAACAGCATAAGCTAAGATTCCAGAACCACCAAGTAGGGTGAAGATGATCCAAAGTGCACGAACAAGTGTGTGGTCCATGTTAAAGTAGTCACCGATACCAGCACATACACCAGCAATCTTTTTGTCTTGTACATTACGAACAAGGCGTTTTTCCATTATAGTAGTCTCCTTTTTATAGAATGATTTAATTTTTTTGATTAAATACTCTTTTTTTACGCTTTTGAAGCTATGGAGACTTAATAATTAAACATAAAAAGCAGAGAAGGACTTCTCCGCTTTTATTTTTAATCTTCAATTTCGATTTCGAGTCCGTCGCCTAGGTCAAGTGTTACTTCTTGGTTAGGTGCTAGATCTTCTGCAACAGAGGTAGGAGTTGTTCTTTCTTCATCTTCAATCAAACCATATTGAACACGGACTTGGTGGTCAATGGCATCAAAGATTTCTGGGTGATCCGCCAAGTATTTCTTAGCATTTTCAGATCCTTGTCCGATTTTTTCACCCTTGTAAGAGTACCATGCTCCCGCTTTTTGGATGATATCGAGATCACTTGCGATCTTCAAGAGCTCTCCAGTCTTAGAAATCCCTTCTCCGTACATGATTTCAACAAAGGCTTCCTTAAATGGTGGAGCCACCTTGTTTTTCACGACCTTGATCTTAGTTTCCTTACCGACATTGGTATCTTTTTGGTCACCAGTTCCCTTGATTTGCGTGCTTCCACGAACATCCAAACGGACTGAAGCGTAGAATTTCAAAGCACGTCCACCAGGTGTTGTTTCTGGATTTCCAAACATGACCCCAACTTTTTCACGCAATTGGTTGATAAAGATGGCAATTGTCTTGGTTTTATTGATAGAAGCACCGAGTTTACGCATAGCCTGGCTCATCATTCGAGCCTGCAAACCAACGTGACTGTCTCCAATATCCCCATCAATTTCCGCACGAGGTACAAGGGCCGCAACCGAGTCGATAACGACAAGGTCAACTGCACCTGAGTCAATCAATTTTCCAGCAATTTCAAGACCTTGCTCTCCTGAGTCTGGTTGTGACAAGAGCAATTCGTCAATGTTCACACCGAGGGCTGCGGCATAGGCTGGGTCAAGAGCATGTTCCGCATCGATAAAGGCAGCGATACCGCCTTCTTTTTGTGCTTGCGCAACAGCGTGAAGGGCAACCGTTGTCTTACCAGATGATTCTGGTCCATAGATTTCGATGATACGTCCTTTAGGATAACCACCTGAACCAAGAGCAATATCCAGAGCCAATGAGCCTGAGCTCATCACTTGAACTTTTTGCTCCGCGCGCTCACCCAAGCGCATGATCGAGCCTTTACCAAAGTCTTTTTCGATCAATTTAAGAGCATCGTTCAATGCTTTTTCACGGTCAGCTCCAAATTTTTTCCCAATTTCATCTAATTTTTTTGTTGGTTTTTTCGCCATTTTGTTCTCCTATATTCTACTGGTCCTTAGACCTATCTTTCATTATACCAAAATTTAGTCACTTAATAAAGCCTTGCGAACTAGGTTAAAGGCATGCATGACCGCAATATGTCGAACATCTGCTCGACTCCGTCCTGCTATATTGGCCTTGATCACCTCTGTCCCTTTGGCATGTGCCAGTCCAATAAAAACTGTACCAGCTGGATGACCCTCTAGGCTATCTGGCCCAGCTACACCTGTCAGACTGACACCATAATCAGACTGAGTCTTGATCCGTGCCTGCTCTGCCATTTTTCGAGCCGTAAACTCAGAAACGACCCCGTGTTCTTTTAGCTCTTGCTCGTAAATATCCAACATCTTAGACTTTTCTTCTAGGCTGTAAGTGACAAAACCGCCATTAAAGATTGCTGAAACGCCCGAAAAGTCTGCTAATGTTGCTTGAAAGAGACCTGCCGTCAAGCTTTCTGCCGCAGTAATTCTTTTCTGTCTCTTCTTTAGCTCTTCTACAACGACACTTGCGAGACTGGTTTCTTCCCCATATCCATAACAGATGTCTCGTAGAGAAATTCCCTCGAAAGTTTGGCGACTCAAGATTTGATTTTCTAAGATATCCAGTGCTTGATCAGCCCTTTCTTGACTAACTGCTTTTGTAGACAAACGCAAGGTCACTTCTCCCGTCTTGGCATACGGCGCCAAGGTCGGATCGGTTTGATGGTCAATCAAATCCGCCAAAATGGTCACCAACTGACTCTCACCAATTCCAAAGAAACGGAGCACTCGTGAGTAGAGCTTAGCACCAGTCATTAACTTGGGTAAGAGTTGATTTAAGACCATAGGTTTCAATTCACTAGGTGGTCCTGGGAGGACCACGTAGGTCACGCCATCCACTTCCGACACCCCTCCTACTGCTAAACCTGTCTCATTTGGCAGTGGAGTCGCCCCTTCTACAATTTGGGCTTGGCGCTCATTATTCGGTGTCCGAGCATAGTCAGGTCTATGAGCAAAGAAAATATCCAGTTTCTCTTGCGCTTGAGGGTCAAACACTAGATCTTTTCCCAAAAATTTTGCCAGGGTTTGTTTGGTCAAATCATCCTCGGTTGGTCCCAAGCCCCCTGTCAAAATCACAAGATTACTACGTTGACTCGCAATCTCAAGCAAGGACAAAAGACGAGCTTCATTATCTCCAACAGCTGTTTGGAAGTAGACATCTACCCCGATTTCGGCTAGTTTCTCTGATAAAAACTGAGCATTGGTATTGACAATCTGCCCTGTTAAAATTTCTGTTCCAACAGCAATAATTTCTGCTTTCATGTTTCCTCCTACTTATCTATTCGAATTTTTTTGAAAAAATCGCAGGAAATTTCCCACGATTTGATTCTTTTCTTATTCTGCTTCTTCGTTTGAAGCGTTCGTACTGGTTGAAGGTGCTGTCCGACCAAAGGCTGTTTCGTACAGTACCGCATTGGTTTCCAATTCTGTCACTGGCTCTTTACCTAGCGAACTACGCAAGAGATTTTGCATTTCGAGCATATGTTCTGAAGTGACAATCTGATAAGAAATTCCCTGTAGCTCAGCATCTTCCCCACGCAATTGATGCGTTTCGATATTCTTGAAGGAATCTTGATAGCCGAGCAATTGTGGAATGCTCTTAGCTGACAAGTCCACATTGGTCTGCATGTTATCACTCAAAGCTTTGAGGATACCTTGATAATGACTCACACTGTTTAGGCTCAAAACCTTCTCAACGATCTTTTGAATAACTTCACGTTGACGTTTTTGACGACCATAGTCTCCCTCTGGGTCTTGGTAACGCATCCGTGAATACACCAGAGCTTCCTCCCCATTCAAGGTTTGTTCTCCAACACCGATAGAAATCTTATTAAACTCCTCTTGGTCAGCAATCGAAATTGGGAAACCGAGTGTATTGTTGACGGTGATCCCACCAACTGCATCCACCAATTGTTGAAGTCCCTGCATGTTAACCATGACATAGCGGTCAATGTGGATATTCATCATCTTTTGAATAGTAGAAATTGCAAGTTCCGCACCACCATTAGCATAGGCCGCATTGAGTTTAGCTTCCTGAATTTGACCGTTTCCAGTCTCAATCTTGGTCAAAATATCCCGTTCCAAACTCATCATTGTGGTTTTCTTTGTTTTAGGATTAACCGTCAAGAGAATCATGGAATCACTATTTCCCGCCCACGGGTCTGTACGTTCCACATTTCCCGTATCTACACCCATCAAAAGGATGGTCAGAGGCTCCGTCGCTTCGATAACGTTGGTTTCTTCCCCGATTTTTTTGTAAGTCTTTTTACTTAGGGTTTCTGTTCCCTGTTGGTAGATGGTATAGCCATAAACCGCTACACCTAAAACTGTTACTGCTAGGAAACCTAGCACCATTCCAATTAATTTTTTGATCATCTCGTTATTCATCTATCAGTCTGCCCATAAGGCAAACATCTAAAAATGTCCCTTCTGCTAAATAGGCTCCTCTTTCTTGCAAGCCTTCTGTTATAAATCCCATTTTTGAATAGAGGTGGATCGCAGCCTCGTTTCGTTTTTGTACACTAAGTTGCAAACGGCGCAAGACGCCACTGACTTTAGCCCACTCGATGCCTTCTTCTAGAAGTATAGTCGCCAAGCCTTGGTTCCAGAATTTCTTTCGAACTGCTAGAAAAACATCACCGATATGTCGAACTCTTAAATGTTGGTCCGCTGTGATATTTAAAACTCCTGCAATCTCATCATTCAGTAAGGCGAGGAGAGTAATTTGATTCTCTGATGCAGCTTGTTTTTCGATAAAAAGAGCCATTTCAGAAGCTGTCATCATAATACCATTTTCATCCAAGCTGGTAAAATCTGTCTCTTGACCGACACAATCTAAAAATGCAATTAAGGCTGTAGCATCTGAAATCTCTGCCTCACGAATACACAACTCATACTCCATCTTGAAGCTCCTTGATGAGTTGTTCAGCCCGAGAGCCATGAGCCGTAAAATGAAGACAACGACCCTCAGCTTCTTTCAAAATTTCCAACTCCAAGTAAGAATCTGGTAAATCTTCACCCAAAAGATGCCCCCACTCAATAACAGTCACACCACCACCGAAGAGAAACTCATCCAAGTCAATAGAATCAGCATCACCTTCGATACGGTAGACATCCAAGTGGTAAAGTGGCAAACGCCCTTCGTACTCTCTGACAATGGTATAGGTTGGACTTTTAATCATTTGACGGATATCCAAGCCCTTAGCAAGGCCTTTTGTAAAGGTTGTTTTACCCGCTCCCAACTCTCCAGTCAAGATCAGAACATCGTCTTTTTGAAGCAAATGACCTAATCTTTCTCCGAGAGCTAGAAGCTCTTCTTCATTTTTTGTGCGCATGCTACTATTATACCAAAAAGTTTTCTTTTGTGTGAATTTTCTTTATGAACTTACTATAACAATTTTGAAAAATTCTCCTCTACTTAAAAGAATACAACTATTGAAAAAACAAACATGATATCCCGAATCAGGTGTCCATAAAAGGAGATTTCCCTTTGGATACATTTGGGAAAAAGGAAACGTGCGCATAGAAAACCAACACTGATATAAAGAAGAATCGAGGAAATCACTATGGGGTTCCTCAAGAAAACTATCGTAGCTAGAACGGAAATGACGACTGTTTTCTTTTTATTTAGGTGATTTTCTATATCGCGAAAAATTTTATCAAAAGGTAAGAAAATCAATAGATCTACTCCTAGCAAGAAAAAGAAGGAGGGTAAAAAGAGGTCAACCAATTCCTGCTGCAATTTGCTAGTGGTTTGGATGCTTTCTGAGAGAACCAGACAGGTTGCCAGAAGATTGACTACTAAAAGGAGGCAATAAACAAGACTCACTTTCTTTTGAACATGTAAAATACTATGTCTAGACTGGTCTGCTGTATGGAAATAATTTATCCCAGCGCACAAAACAGAAATTCCTACTATTAAAATTAAAAAATAAGCATTGGTCTGTTTTAAAGATAAAAAGGATTCTTTCCATAATAGACAACTACTAAAACTAATCTGGACGACTGCAATCAGTAACAATAGGCGAATTGATTTTACCATTTCTTTTCCCTCCCTATATGGGATTATACCTTGTGAGGAGTTTGAAATGATCGTTACCGCCTCAAGTGTCCTTTTTTTGTGCTCAACTGACCAAAAAACAGCTCTGTTGTGTACAGAACTGTTCTTTTACCAGTCTAATCCTTAAACCAGAGAGCAATTTCACGTTTTGCAGAAGCTTCAGAATCGGAGCCATGAACTACATTTTGAATGGCTTGATTGTCTCCTGCAGCCTTGGCAAAATCTCCTCGGACAGTTCCTGGCAGAGCTTCTTCTGGACGAGTAGCACCCATCATGGTCCGCCAAGTTTCAATCACTTTCGGTCCTGATAGAATGCCCACCACTACCGGTCCTGAAGTCATAAACTGACGGATAGGAGGATAAAAACTTTTTTCAACCAAGTCTTGATAGTGTTGATCAATCAAAGCTTCTGAAACTGCTGAACGTAACTCTAATTTTTCGAGTTTGAAACCTCGTTGTTCCATTCTTTGCAGAATTTCGCCAACCAGCCCTCTTTTCACACCATCTGGCTTAATGATAAAGAATGTTTGTTCCATACGGACACCTCCTTGGCATTTTAGTTCTTCTATTCTACCACACTTTATGAAAAAGTGGGAAAATTTTCTGAAATGAAACAAAGAGAACCCAAAGGTTCTCTTGTTTGCTTTTATTCTACTGTTTCTTCAACTTGGATTTCTACAGCTTCTTCTACTGGAGCATTTTCTGTCCCTTCTTGTTCTGGAGCCAGATATTCTGCTTCATTGATAGCTTGTGGTTCAAGGTTACGGTAGCGAGCCATACCAGTACCTGCTGGGATGATCTTACCAATGATAACATTCTCCTTGAGTCCAAGGAGATGATCTTTCTTACCACGGATGGCCGCATCTGTAAGGACACGAGTTGTCTCCTGGAAGGAAGCCGCTGACAAGAAACTGTTGGTTTCAAGTGAGGCTTTGGTAATTCCCATAAGAACTGGACGACCTGTCGCTGGAACTCCACCTGCGATAAGAACATCCTTGTTGGCATCTGTAAAGTCGTTGATGTCCATGAGGGTACCCATGAGAAGATCTGTGTCACCTGGATCCATGACACGAACTTTACGGATCATTTGACGAACCATTACCTCGATGTGCTTGTCACCGATTTCTACCCCTTGGCTACGGTAAACTTTTTGTACTTCACCAAGAAGGTAAGTTTCAACTGACAAGACATCACGAACAGCAAGGAGACGTTTCGGTTGGATAGAACCTTCTGTCAATGCTGCACCGCGAGAGACTTGGTCTCCAACTTCGACACGCATACGGGCTGTAAATGGCACCACGTATTCACCTTCACCAGTTTCACCCTTAACGAAGACTTTCTTAGTACGAGTTGACGCGTCTTCTTCGATAGCTGTAACTTGTCCTTTGACCTCTGTGATGACCGCTTCCCCTTTAGGATTGCGGGCTTCAAAGATTTCTTGGACACGAGGAAGACCCTGAGTGATATCGGTATTTGAGGCAACCCCACCCGTGTGGAAGGTACGCATTGTAAGCTGTGTACCAGGTTCCCCGATAGATTGGGCAGCGATTGTACCAACTGCTTCACCAACTTCAACCGCATCACCAGTCGCCAAGTTGATACCGTAACAGTGACGGCAGACACCATGACGAGTGTTACATGTAAATACGGAACGGATAGTCACTTCTTCCACACCAGCATTGACAATTTCACGCGCCTTGTCTTCTGTAATCAACTCATTTGGACCGATGATCACTGCACCAGTTTCTGGATGTTTAACAGTTTTCTTAGTGTAACGACCGTTGAGGCGTTCTTCGAGAGACTCGATCATCTCTTTTCCTTCTGCGATAGAACGAATCAAGAGACCACGGTCTGTTCCACAGTCGTCCTCACGGATGATCACATCTTGGGCAACGTCAACCAAACGACGAGTCAAGTAACCTGAGTCGGCTGTCTTAAGGGCCGTATCGGTCATACCTTTACGGGCACCGTGAGTTGAGAAGAACATTTCGAGTACTGACAAACCTTCGCGGAAGTTTGAAAGGATTGGCAATTCCATGATACGTCCGTTCGGAGCGGCCATCAGACCACGCATACCGGCAAGCTGTGAGAAGTTTGAGATGTTACCACGGGCTCCAGAGTCCATCATCATAACGATTGGGTTCTTAGGATCTTGGTTGGCAACCAAACGTTTCTCCAATTTTTCACGAGCTGCACGCCATTCAGCTGTAACAGCGTTGTAGCGCTCATCGTCCGTAATCATACCACGACGGAATTGTTTGGTGATTTGTTCTACACGTTTGTGTGATTCTTCGATGATTTCAGCCTTGTCTTCAACAACTGGGATATCGGCAATACCCACTGTCAAACCTGCAAGAGTTGAGTGGTGATAACCGAGGTTCTTCATGCGGTCAAGTAGGGCAGAAGTTTCTGTCGTACGGAAACGTTTGAAGATTTCAGCGATGATATTCCCAAGATTTTTCTTCTTGAATGGAGGGTTGAGTTCAAGATTGCGAATAGCTTCCTTGATATCTCCACCTAGTGGCAAGAAGTACTTAGCTGGAACACCTTCTGTTAAGTTAGCATTTGTAGGTTCTTGTAAGTAAGGCAGACCCTCTGGCATGATGTCATTGAAGAGGATTTTACCAACTGTTGTCAGCAAGACCTTGTGTTTTTGTTCTTCAGTCCAAGGTTTGTTGAGGCTGTCTGTTGCAATACCAACACGTGAGTGGAGGTGAACATAACCATTACGATAAGCCATAACCGCTTCGTCACGGTCTTTGAAGACCATTCCTTCCCCTTCACGACCATCTTCTTCCATGGTCAAGTAGTAATTACCCAAAACCATGTCCTGAGAAGGAGTAACAACTGGTTTACCATCTTTCGGGTTCAAGATATGCTCAGCAGCAAGCATAAGGATACGAGCTTCTGCTTGAGCTTCTTCTGAAAGTGGTACGTGGATGGCCATTTGGTCCCCGTCAAAGTCGGCATTGTAGGCTTCACAGACAAGTGGGTGCAAGCGAAGGGCCTTACCATCAATCAAGACTGGCTCGAAGGCTTGGATACCCAAACGGTGAAGGGTCGGTGCGCGGTTCAAAAGCACTGGGTGTTCTTTAATCACTTCTTCGAGGATATCCCAGATACGTTCGTCTCCGCGTTCTACCAAGCGTTTTGCTGCTTTCACGTTTTGCACGATGTCACGCGCAACGATTTCACGCATGACGAATGGTTTAAAGAGCTCAATCGCCATTTCGCGTGGCACACCACATTGGTACATCTTAAGCGTTGGACCAACGGCGATAACGGAACGTCCTGAGAAGTCAACACGTTTACCGAGCAAGTTTTGACGGAAGCGTCCTTGTTTCCCTTTAAGCATGTGGCTCAATGATTTAAGCGGACGGCTACCTGGTCCTGTGATCGGGCGACCACGACGACCATTGTCAATCAAAGCGTCAACCGCTTCTTGAAGCATACGCTTCTCATTTTGAACGATGATACCTGGTGCATTCAACTCAAGCAAACGAGCCAAACGGTTGTTACGGTTGATAACACGGCGATAAAGGTCATTCAAGTCAGATGAGGCAAAGCGGCCACCATCCAACTGCAACATTGGACGAAGATCTGGTGGAATAACCGGAAGGATGTTGAGAACCATCCATTCAGGTTTGTTTCCAGACTTGTAAAAGGCATCCAAAACATCCAAACGGCGGATGGCTTTGACACGTTTTTGTCCAGTAGCTGTTTTCAACTCTTCTTTGAGTTCAGCAATTTCTTTTTCAAGATCTACTTGTTTCAAAAGGTCTTGGATGGCTTCGGCACCCATCTTGGCAACGAATGATCCATAACCATACTCACGCAAGCGCTCACGGTATTCGCGCTCTGTCATGATAGACTTGTGCTCAAGTGGTGTATCCTTAGGATCAATCACCACGTAAGCCGCAAAGTAGATAACTTCCTCGAGGGCACGAGGACTCATATCAAGGGTCAAGCCCATACGGCTTGGAATCCCCTTGAAGTACCAGATGTGAGATACAGGAGCCTTCAACTCGATGTGCCCCATACGCTCACGACGAACTTTCGTACGCGTTACTTCAACCCCACAGCGGTCACAAACAATCCCTCTGTAACGAATGCGTTTGTACTTACCACAAGCACATTCCCAGTCTTTTGTAGGACCAAAGATGACTTCGTCAAAGAGTCCTTCACGTTCTGGTTTCAAGGTACGGTAATTGATTGTTTCAGGTTTCTTGACTTCTCCATAAGACCATGAACGGACTTTGCTTGGAGAAGCTAGGGTGATTTGCATACTTTTAAAACGATTTACATCAACCACTATTTCTTCCCTTTCTATTCTAAGTGAACTGCCTATTCTTGTTCAGCAGCTTCTTCTGTTGCTTCCGCTTTTGTTGCTTTCTCAGCTTCTTCAGCTTCAAAGGCTGCTTTAGCCTCTTGGGCTGCTTTTTCGCGGGCTTTTTCAAGGTCATCTACGTGGATGACATCTTCGTCCATTCCTTCATCCAAGTCGCGAAGTTCCACTTCTTGGTCATCTTCGTCAAGGACACGCATGTCAAGACCAAGAGATTGCAATTCTTTGACAAGAACTCGGAAGGATTCTGGAACACCTGGTTTTGGAATTGGTTTTCCTTTTGTAATGGCTTCATAAGCTTTCAAACGTCCGTTGATATCGTCAGACTTGTAGGTCAAGATTTCTTGAAGGACATTTGACGCACCGTAGGCTTCAAGAGCCCAAACCTCCATCTCACCGAAACGTTGTCCACCAAACTGAGCTTTACCTCCGAGTGGCTGTTGAGTAACGGTTGAGTAAGGTCCGACTGAACGCGCGTGCAATTTATCGTCAACCATGTGGTGGAGTTTGATCATGTACATGACACCAACTGATACACGATTGTCAAATGGCTCACCTGTACGTCCATCGTAAAGGATTGTCTTGGCATCGCTATCCATCCCTGCTTCTTTGACAGTGTCCCAAAGGTCTTCAGAACTTGCTCCGTCAAAGACTGGTGTTGCGATGTGGATACCAAGAGTACGAGCTGCCATACCAAGGTGGAGTTCCATAACCTGACCGATATTCATACGTGATGGCACCCCAAGTGGGTTCAACATGATATCGACTGGAGTTCCATCTGGAAGGTAAGGCATGTCTTCTACAGGAACGATACGAGAGACAACCCCTTTGTTTCCGTGACGTCCGGCCATCTTATCTCCGACCTTGATCTTACGTTTTTGAGCGATGTAGACGCGAACCAGCATGTTAACACCTGATTGCAACTCATCTCCATTTGCACGTGTAAAGATTTTAACATCACGAACAACACCATCGGCACCGTGTGGTACACGAAGCGAGGTATCACGTACTTCACGAGACTTGTCTCCGAAGATAGCGTGCAAGAGACGTTCTTCGGCTGAGAGGTCTTTCTCACCTTTAGGTGTGACTTTACCTACAAGAATATCTCCTTCTTTAACCTCAGCACCGATACGGATAATCCCCATTTCGTCAAGGTCTTTAAGAGCATCTTCACCAACGTTTGGAATTTCACGAGTAATTTCTTCAGGCCCAAGCTTTGTATCGCGCGTTTCTGATTCATATTCTTCGAGGTGGACAGATGTGTAGACATCGTCTTTGACCAAGCGTTCGCTCATGATAACGGCATCCTCGAAGTTGTAACCTTCCCATGTCATGTAGGCAACGATTGGATTTTGTCCAAGCGCCATTTCCCCTTTTTCCATAGAAGGTCCGTCAGCGATAAAGTCGCCTTTTTCAACGACATCGCCAACTTTAACGAGAGTGCGTTGGTTGTAGGCAGTACCTGAGTTTGAACGACGGAATTTTTGGATGTGGTAAACATCTAGTGAACCATCTTCACGACGAACTTCTACCTTGTCAGCATCTGCGTAAGTAACTTTACCATCATACTGAGCAATAACAGCAGCACCAGAGTCATGAGCTGCTTGGTATTCCATACCAGTACCAACGTAAGGAGCTTTTGGATCAATCAAAGGCACAGCCTGACGTTGCATGTTGGCACCCATGAGAGCACGGTTGGAGTCATCGTTTTCCAAGAAAGGAATACATGCAGTCGCAACGGCAACTACCTGTTTTGGTGATACGTCCATGTAGTCAACAACATTAGCTGGATACTCCTGGTTGACCCCTTGATGACGTCCCATGACAACTTTCTCAGCAAAGGTACCGTCCTCGTTAAGACGAGAGTTAGCCTGCGCTACAGTAAATTCATCTTCTTCATCGGCTGTCAACCAAACGATTTCGTTTGTGACTACACCAGTTTCACGGTCAACCTTACGGTATGGTGTTTGAACAAAACCATACTTGTTCAAGTGCCCGTAAGATGACAAGTTATTGATCAAACCGATGTTAGGTCCTTCAGGTGTCTCGATTGGACACATACGACCATAGTGAGTATAGTGCACGTCACGGACTTCATATCCAGCACGGTCACGAGTCAAACCACCAGGTCCCAAGGCTGACAAACGACGTTTGTGAGACAACTCAGAAAGCGGGTTGTGTTGGTCCATGAACTGTGACAACTGTGATGAACCAAAGAATTCTTTAACCGCAGCTGTTACAGGACGGATGTTGATAATTTGTTGTGGTGTTAAAACTTCATTGTCCTGAACAGACATACGTTCACGGACATTACGTTCCATACGAGAAAGTCCAAGACGTACTTGGTTAGCAAGCAATTCACCAACTGCACGGATACGACGGTTCCCAAGGTGGTCGATATCATCCACACGTCCGATACCTTCTGCCAAGTTAAGGAAGTAGCTCATCTCTGCAAGGATATCCGCAGGAGTTACAACACGAACCTTGTCGTCTGGATTGGCATTTCCGATGATGGTTACAACACGGTCTGAGTCTGTTGGGGCAACAACCTTGAATTTTTGAAGGACAACTGGTTCTGTCAGAACAGCTGCATCGTTTGGAATATAAACGATCTTGTTCAAGTCGCCATCCAAATGACTCTCGATACTTTCAATCACGCTACGAGTCATAACGGTACCAGCTTCTACCAAGATTTCACCAGTTTCAGGGTCTACCAATGGCTCCGCAATGGTTTGGTTGAGCAAGCGTGTTTTAACGTTGAGTTTTTTATTGATCTTGTAACGACCAACAGCTGCCAAATCGTAGCGACGTGGATCAAAGAAACGTGCTACAAGCAAGCTACGTGAGCTTTCAGCAGTCTTAGGTTCACCTGGACGAAGGCGTTCGTAGATTTCTTTCAAGGCTTCGTCTGTACGAGAGTCCATTGGATTCTTGTGAATATCTTTTTCAACGGTGTTGCGAACCAATTCGCTATCACCAAAGATATCAAAGATTTCATCATCACCTGAGAAACCAAGCGCACGAACCAAGGTTGTAAATGGAATCTTACGAGTACGGTCGATACGAGTATAAGCGATGTCTTTTGAGTCGCTTTCCAGTTCCAACCAAGCTCCACGGTTAGGGATAACAGTAGAACCGTAACCCACTTTACCATTCTTGTCTACTTTGTCGTTAAAGTAAACACCTGGTGAGCGGACCAACTGAGAAACGATAATACGTTCACCACCATTGATGATGAAAGTACCCATTTCGGTCATGATTGGGAAATCACCAAAGAAGACTTCTTGGGTCTTGATTTCGCCTGTTTCTTTATTGATCAAGCGGAAGGTTACAAAAATGGGTGCTGAGTAGCTAGCATCGTGGATACGTGCTTCTTCGAGCGTGTATTTTGGTTCCTTGATTTCATAGCCAACAAATTCCAACTCCATTGTGTCTGTGAAGTTTGAAATTGGCAATACATCTTCAAATACTTCCTTAAGACCGTGATCTAGGAAATCTTTGAATGAATCCGTTTGAATTTCAATCAAATTTGGTAAGTCAAGAACTTCTTTGATTCTTGAAAAACTACGACGGGTACGATGTTTCCCGTATTGAACGTCATGTCCTGCCAAGATGATTCTCCTTTGTAAATAAATTCCAAGCCTTGTCAATCAGGCTTTTCTAATCGTCATATGGTTGTAAAACCCCTATCACCGTGTCCCTTTGATCAATTTTCAGAATCTTTAAATCTTTGTTACAAGCACTCAAAAACCTGAAAAAAAGCACAAAAAGAGCAGCTAAATCTGACTTTTCCAGAAGATTTAACTGCTGTGAGCCTTGTCTGGACAATATTTCAGACAAAACCTACGACAAATGATTACTCATATTATACCTTATTTAGCTAGATTTTTCAAGGTTTTTTTACTATTTTTTAAACAATCTTTTCCTATATATTATTTTAAAATTTCAAGAAAATGAAACATTATATTTTCTCTTAAAAGTTGGGAAAACGCTTGCACTAATGTTTACCTCGTGCTATACTGATAGGGAACAACTACACAAGGAGAATTGTGATGAAAAAGATCCCATCTCAAACTGAGAAAAAAATGATTTATGGTATCCGTTCCTTGAAGAACGGAACTGGTTCTGTCCTCATTGGTGCCAGCATTGTCCTGCTTTCTGCTGCAATGCCAACTATTTCGGCCAATGAAAACCTTCCTCAAACTCAGGAAAATACCAGCGCTGTGACCAAGGCCCCTACTGAGACTGAAACGAGTCAAACTCAAAAGGAAACGCCTATTTCTGAACAAAAGAATGCAAACGCTTCCCTTGATTCTAAAAAAGAAGCTCCAGCTGTGGAAACTACTACAGCACTAGAAACACCTAAAACAGAAGATGCTACTACAAGCCAGGCTAACAGCAAGGAAGAGAAAGTAGATGCCAGCACTGCAACGCCAACTTCAGAACAAAAACCACAAGCTGACACATCCTCTGAAGAACCCATCGCAGACAACCACTTCCGTATCCATGTAAAAAAACTCCCTGAAGAGAACAAAGATTCTCAAGGTCTTTGGACTTGGGACGATGTTGAAAAACCGTCTGAAAACTGGCCCAATGGAGCCAAGTCCTTCAAGGATGCCAAGCAAGATGACTACGGCTATTACCTAGATGTCAAACTCAAAAATGAGCAAGCCAAGAAAGTCAGCTTCCTCATCAACAATACCAAGGGGGATAACCTGACGGGAGACCGTTCTGTAGAGCGCCTCTCTCCAAAAATGAATGAGGCCTGGCTAGATGAAAACTACAAGGTATACAACTACCGCCCTCAACCAGCAGGAACTATTCGTGTCAACTACTACCGCACCGATGGAAACTATGACAAAAAATCTCTCTGGTATTGGGGCGATGTTAAAAACCCAAGCAGTGGAGAATGGCCTGACGGTACTGACTTTACAGCAACTGGAAAATATGGCCGTTACATTGATATCCCACTCAATGAAGCTGCAAGAGAATTTGGATTTTTATTACTAGACGAAAGCAAGAAAGGCGATGATGTGAAAATCAGAAAAGAGGATTATAAATTCACTGATCTAAAAAATCACAGTCAGATTTTCCTCAAAGATGATGACGAAACCATCTACACCAACCCCTACTACGTTCACGATATCCGTATGACTGGTGCCCAACACGTGGCTAAATCTCGTATCGAAAGCAGTTTTTCTACCCTCGTTGGAGCTAAGAAAGATGATATCCTCAAACACTCCAGCATCACTGATTACCAAGGGAATAAAGTAGCTATCACAGACGTGGAAGTGGATGAGGCAGGTAAAAAAGTGACCTACATCGGCGACTTCTCTGACACTCAACACCCTTACACTGTCAGCTACAATTCAGACCGCTTTACCACACGTTCAAGCTGGCGCCTCAAGGATGAATCCTACAGTTACGATGGTCCACTCGGCGCAACTCTAAAAGAAGATGGCAAGCGTGTTGACCTCACCCTCTGGTCTCCAAGTGCTGATAAGGTTTCCGTTGTTGTCTATGACAAGAAAGACCCTGAAAAAGTAGTTGGAACTGTCGCCCTTGAAAAAGGAGAAAAAGGAACCTGGAAACAAACTCTGGATGCAAACTCTGGTCTCGGTATCAGCAACTACACTGGCTATTACTACCACTACCAGATCGAGCGCCAAGGTAAAACTGTCCTCGTTCTTGACCCTTATGCCAAATCATTAGCGGCTTGGAACAGTGACCTAGCAAAAACAGATGCCGCTCATAAGGTCGCTAAAGCTGCCTTTGTGAACCCATCTAAACTAGGCCCACAAGACTTGACCTACGGTAAGATTCGCAATTTCAAATCGCGCGAAGATGCTGTCATCTATGAAGCCCATGTTCGTGACTTCACCTCAGATCCTGCCATCGCAAAAGACTTGACCAAGCCATTTGGTACTTTTGAAGCCTTTATCGAAAAATTAGACTATCTCAAAGATTTGGGTGTTACCCACATCCAGCTCCTTCCAGTCTTGTCTTACTACTTTGTCAATGAATTGAAAAACCATGAACGTTTGTCTGCCTACGCTTCAAGCAACAGCAACTACAACTGGGGATATGACCCTCAAAACTACTTCTCCTTGACTGGTATGTACTCAAGCGATCCTAAGGATCCAGAAAAACGTATCGCAGAATTCAAAAATCTCATCAACGAAATCCACAAACGTGGCATGGGGGCTATCCTGGACGTGGTCTACAACCATACTGCCAATGTTGATATTTTTGAAGATATTGAGCCAAACTACTATCACTTTATGGACGCAGACGGAACTCCCCGTACTAGCTTCGGTGGCGGTCGTTTGGGAACTACCCACTACATGTCTAAACGTGTCTTGGTAGACTCTATCAAGTATCTGGTTGAAACCTACAAAGTAGATGGTTTCCGCTTTGATATGATGGGTGACCACGATGCGGCTTCTATCGAAGAAGCTTACAAGGCTGCACGCGCCCTCAATCCAAATCTTATCATGTTAGGTGAAGGCTGGAGAACCTATACTGGTGATGAAAATACGCCTGTACAACCTGCTGACCAAGATTGGATGAAGAAAACAGATACTGTCGCTGTCTTTTCAGACGACATCCGCAACAACCTCAAGTCTGGTTATCCAAACGAAGGTCAACCTGCCTTTATCACAGGTGGCAAACGCGATATCAATACCATCTTTAAAAATCTCACTGCCCAACCAACTAACTTTGAGACTGACAATCCTGGAGATGTTATCCAATATATCGCAGCCCATGATAACTTGACCCTCTTTGACATCATTGCCCAATCTATCAAAAAAGACCCTAGCAAGGCTGAAAACTACGCTGAGATTCATCGTCGTTTGCGACTTGGAAACCTCATGGTCTTGACTGCTCAAGGGACTCCGTTTATCCACTCTGGTCAAGAATACGGACGTACCAAACAATTCCTTGATCCAGCCTATAAGACTCCTGTTCCTGAAGATAAGGTTCCAAACAAGTCTCACTTGTTGCGTGACAAAGACGGCAAGCCATTTGTCTATCCTTACTTTATCCATGACTCTTACGACTCTAGTGATGCTGTCAACAAGTTTGACTGGACCAAAGCTACAGATAGCAAAGCATATCCTGAAAATGTCAAGAGCCGTGACTACATGAAAGGTCTGATCGCTCTTCGTCAATCTACAGACGCTTTCCGACTCAAGAGTCTGCAAGACATCAAAGAGCGCGTCCACCTCATTACTGTTCCAGGACAAAATGGCGTTGAAAAAGAAGATGTGACCATCGGCTACCAAATCACTGCTCCAAACGGTGATGTCTACGCTGTCTTTGTCAATGCGGATGATAAGGCTCGTGAATTTACTCTAGGAACTGCATTTGCTCACTTGAGAAAGGCTGAAGTCCTCGCTGATGAAAACCAAGCCGGACCAGTAGGAATCGCTAACCCTCAAGGTCTCGAATGGACTGAAAAAGGCTTAAAATTGAACGCTCTCACTGCCGTTGTTCTCCGCTTGTCTCAAGGTGGTGCCATTGTCGCTCCAGCTGTGGAAGAAAAACCAGAATTTGACCTTTCTAGCTTGGAAGTCGAACCAGAACAAGGTCAAGCTCAAAACCTAGCAGCCAATCCTGAAACTCAAGAAACTGCTGCAGAGGCTCACTCTCAGAACCTCCTTCCAAACACAGGAACTGAGAGCAAATCCCTCCTTGCCCTTGCTGGATTCAGCATCCTTGCCCTTCTCGGACTTGGATGGTTGATAAAGAACAAGAGAAAGAAATAACACTCAATGAAAATCAAAGGGTAAACTAAGAAGCTAGTCACAGGCTGCTCAAAACACTGGTTTGAGGTTGTAGATAAGGCGAAGCTGACGAGGTTTAAAGAGATTTTCGAAGAGTATAACCTAGCCCTCCTATAGAAAAACACCCTATGATTAGAAGAATCTTCTAGTCATGGGGTGTTGTTTTTATGATACACTTAGCTATCAAATCATATATTCTACACTATAGCTAGCGTCTGATAAGATACGAGCCAGGAACTGCTTGGTTCGTTCTTCTTGTGGACGACTAAAGAAATCGTGGGGATTGTTCTCCTCTACGATACGGCCTCCATCCATGAAAATAACGTGGTTGGCGACATCTCTAGCAAATCCCATCTCATGCGTGACGACCACCATGGTCACACCTTCTCCCGCCAACTGTTTCAGAACATCCAAAACATCTCCAACCAACTCAGGGTCTAGTGCTGATGTTGGTTCATCTAGCAAAATGACCTCGGGTTTGACGGCAATAGCACGCGCAATTCCTATTCGTTGTTGTTGCCCTCCAGATAGTTGTGAAGGGTAGTAGTCTTTGTAGGCCAGTAAACCAACTTTTTCCAAGGCAGATTCTGCACGTTTGAGCGCTTCTTCCTTGGGAACTTTACGAGCCACTATTAGGCCTTCTAGAATATTTTCCAGAGCAGTTTTATTCGCAAAAAGATTGTAGTGCTGGAAAACAAAGGCTGTTTTTTGGCGAATTTCTAGAATGTCTTTCTTGTTCAATTTGGATAAGTCATAGGTTTTTCCTGCCAAGGTCAAACGGCCACTATCAGCTTTTTCTAAGTGGTTGAGACAACGGAGAAAGGTCGTTTTCCCCGAACCTGATGGCCCTAAGATAACGACGACATCCCCTTGGTTGACCTGGAGATTGACATCCTCCAGCACCTGCCTCTCACCAAATGTTTTTGCGATATGTTCTACTTGTAACATCCTGTCCTCCTATACAAAACGCGCACTAGATGCTTTTGCACTTTTTTCTTTTTTCACATAGCCTTTTTCCAGTAGAGAGAAGCCCCACTGAATCAAACCACAGATCAAAATATACTGCAAAAAGATCACAAAATATGACTCAAAATACTGGTAACCGTAGGACGCTTCCACACGAGCAATAGCGGTGATATCCTTGATGGTCATAACAAAGACCAGGGAGGTTCCCTTGACGATATTGATCACCAGATTGGCCAAGTTAGGCAAGGCTGAGCGCAAGGCTTGAGGAAAAACAATCCTTAGATAGGCCTGGGTTGTAGTCAGCCCAATCGCATGCGCTGCCTCTAGTTGTCCCTTGTCCACCGTCAAGATGGCTGAACGCAAAATCTCCGACAAACTCCCGACTGTCATCAAACTATAAATAATGAAGGCATAGTAGAGAGGATCAAGTTTGAAAATATCAAAGTCACTTCCTATGCTTTTGAAAAATTGATTCAGCAAACTTGGAAACAAACTATAAAAGAAGAGAATCAATAAAATCGGAGGAGTCGCTCGGATAAAGGCCAGATAGACCAGAGAAAAACTCCTCACACCTCGAACCTTGTAAATCTGCCCCAAGGCTAAAAATAGAGCTGGTAAAAAGCTTAAGACCATAGCCACAATCATGATAATCAAGGTGATTGGCACACCCTTCAAGGTCTCCAGAAAGGTCTTTACAATATAGTCTATATCCATTTCTTACCTCCCTTTTGTTTCCAAAGACTTCTCAAGCAAACGACTCAAGCTAGAAATAATCAAGGCAATCCCCCAGTAAAGAAGCGCAACTGCCGTATAGGTTTCCAGAGAGTAGTTCCCTAAATTGCGACTAATCAAGAGATTCCCCGCTCCCATAACATCAACGAAACCAATCGTATAAGCCAAGGCAGCATCCCGCATGAGATTGAGAATAGCAGTCGTTATATTGGGAAGAGCAACTTGAAAAGCTTGGGGAAAAATGATTCTCCAAAAAGTCTGACTTGGAGTCAAACCAATACTAAGCCCGGCCTCTGTCTGCCCCTTTGGAATAGCTTGATAGGCCGCCTTGAAAACCTCGGCAACAATAGCTGCAAACAGGAGAATCATCGTCAGGAGAACAAAAATAGTTTTAGACCAGTTGTTGATATCTAAACCAAGCCACCATTTCAGAAATTCTGGCAAGCCATAAAAGACTAGAAAAAGCAAGACAATCGGTGGTGTACAACGAAGGGTAAAGATATAGCCCTTGGAAATCGCTGCAAAACTCTTGTCTTCTCCTACTTGTGCCCAGGCCAAGAGACCTCCAAAAAAGGAACCAAGAAGAGTGGTAAAAAAGAGAATGAACAAGGTCATAGGAAGTGCCTGCCATAAGGTTGGCAAAAACTGAAAGACCTTGGAAAAATCATAAGAAACCATGCAAAACCCTTTCTAGTCTTGGAATTTCTGGTCTAGTCTTTGTCTACGTAACTAAAGACATCTTCTTTAAAGTATTGCTGAGATAGCTTAGCAAGCGTGCCATCTTCCTTCAACTCTTTGATTGCTTTTTCATATTCTTTAGCGAATTGCTCACCCTTTTCATCACGGTGAATCAAGGGATAAGTTGGAATACCCTTGTATGGGAACCAGCTGAGTTTATCCGCATATTGGTGGTAAGGGCCATCTTCTGCGGTAACTGCTTTTTCAAAGGACAGTTTGATATCAAAGAAGGCGTCATAACGTCCTTCTAAGACCCAGGCATAGGCATCTGCCACTTTAAAGGATTCAGCTGCTGTTAGCTCAATCGGTGCATCCTGATGTTTTTCATTGTAGCTGGTGATAACATTCCATTGAGCATTCTGTGGAGAGATGGGAACCAATTTCCCTTTATTCTTAGCAAAGTCATCAATGGTTTTGTATTTCTGTTCATCTTCTTTTCTGACAGTAAATCCGATGATGCTCGCTCCGACTGGTTCAGATGGAATGACAAACTTTTTAGCTCGTTCATCTGTGTACCAAGCTCCCTTGGTTCCGATGTCATACTTACCTGATTCCAGACCAATCAAGAGGTCATCATCACTGGTACCCGTATATTCAAATTGATAGTTTGCCAACTTCTCATCAACAGCCTTCAAAACAGCTACCTCATAACCATCTGATTCCCCTTTTTCATTGACAAAGTCATAAGGTACATAGTTTTGTGTATGGGCAACCTTCAAGGTTATAACTTCAGCAGACGAAGCCATTTCTCCATCCTTGGCTGGAGCACCAGCTAAACTTCTCCCGATAATCGTTGCCCCAATTACTGCAACCACTGCTACACCACCGATAATCCATGCTTTTTTACTCATCTTTTTCTCCTTTAGTTTTCAAGCGCTTCTCTCACCCACTGGATACGTTCAACTGCGATATCACTTGGAATGGTACAATCTGCCCCAAGTACCAAGCCCTGTTCCCCAGCTTCTGCAACTAGTTTCTTTGCCTCAGCCTGAATGGCATCCTTGCTACCAGTATACAGCAAGCCTGTCTTACCATTTTCGAATCCTCCAAGAACCGTACGTCCCTTGAAAATCTCACGACCTTCCTTGAGAGTGATTCCCTCTGGTCCTACAGCCCAGTTAAAGACTTGGGCTGGGTAGTCTGCAAAAAGATGAATATCATTTCGCGCTCCCTCGTAGCCACAGATATGAAGAACAGTGACGCCACCAACAGCACTAGCTGCTTCCAGAACCGTTATCTCGCTAGGGGCAATGACGGCTTGATAATCTGCTGCCGACACTCGTTGATCTTGGATACTCTGCACGCTGAGATAGATTCCATCAGCACCAGCCTCTTCGATGACAGCTCGACTGAGACTCGCAATATCTTCTGCAATCACATCCAACACCTTTTTAAGGGCTTCAGGATCTTCCACCAGAAAGTCTGCAATAAGGTCATCGCCACCAGACACTTCCCCAAGCAGCCACTTGAGATAGGTCACAGGAGCAAAAATATTGTAAATCGCAACAATATCTTCTGTAAATTCTTGCTTGATTTTCTTAACCAAGTCCACCTGCTCTTTTATCCAAGCATGATCTGGTCCGAGTGGTTGAATGGTCGCCAATTCTTGAAGTGATTTTCCTTTGGCAATCGCTGGATTTGGATAAGCAAAGTAGCCATCACTCATGAGTTTGATAAAGTCCGGCTGAACTTCTCGGATAAAGCGCTTATGGCCCTCAATATTCTTCTCGATAATGACTGGATTTGAGAAACCGTGTAGCCATTCGTCTTCGGATGTGAAATGGTGCCAAAAGCCAACTGGCACACGATCAACCTTTTCACCTTTAAATGCTTTTAAAACCCATTCTTTTTTTTCTGACATTCTTATTCTCCATTTCTTACTTTTTCAACTAATAAACTGCTTGCGATATCATTCGAGCGTAGAAAGGGGAGACTGGACTTGGAAAAATCCTGAACTCCATGACATCTCTCTCCATTTTTGCAGTGCTGATTTTTTACGACGCTTATGGCAACCAAGGCCAGCAAACCGACAACTGCAATGAAGATGCCCCATCTTTTACTTTTCATAGCTCCTCCTTTTAGAGAACAGCTGCCTGCCGAATCCAGTCCAACCTCTCTAAGTCAAAGTCATCTGGAACAGTACAGTCAGCTCCCAGAAGAACGCCTTTACTACCAGCTTCAGCCAGCAACCGCCTTGTTTCATCTTGCAATTCCGCCTTGGAACCTTGGTAAAGCAAGCTTTTCTTGCCATTTTCAAATCCACCTAAAACGGCCTTGCCTGTAAACAACTCTTGACCCTGTGTCAAACTAACATCCTCATGGTGGGTCGCCCAGTTGACCACTTGAGCCGGATAGTCCTTAAATATCGTCACATCATTGCTCGCACCTTCAAAACCACAGATATGGAGGATATTGGTCCCACCCACCTGATTAGCTACCTCCAAAATCGCTATATTGCTCGGTTCGATATAGGTTTGGTAGAGTGCTGGTGTGATGCGCTCATCTTGAATTTGCTGGGTGCTGAGGTAAATTCCGTCAACACCTCCTTGCTGGATGATTTTCTGAGTTAGGATAGCAATATCTCCTGCAATCACATCTAGAATCGCTCTGAATTGCTCAGGATTTTCAAGCAATAGGTCAGCCACTTCCCTATCTCCTCGAGAAGTTTCTGTGCGGAACCAGCGCTTGAGGTAGGAGATCGGTGAAAAGATATTGTAGAAAGAAGCAATCTCTTCGGTAAAGGTCTCTCGAATCGCTTGTACCACTTCCACCTGTTGCTGAATCCATGGGTGTTCCTCACCAATCGACTCAATAGAAGTCAGCTCCTGAATGCTTGCGATCTTAGGACTATAGACATTACTTGGATAAAGGAAAAAACCGTCGCTCATAATTTTGACAAAATCAGGGCGAATCCTTTCCACATAGTTGCGATGCCCGTCAACACTTTTTTGAAAGATACGTGGATTGTTTAATCCCTGCCCCTTTTCTTCGAGTGTTACAAAATGAAACCAAAATCCGACAGGAACTCTTTCCACTTCATCGCCTCGAATCGCTCTAAAGACTAAATCTCTTTTACTTGCCATACCTTACTCCTTCCATTTGGATTGAAACCATCTTACCACTCCTTTTCCCCTTTTCCCAATATATATTGACTATCAACTCGATTGGAAATTTTTATATCGATAAAGAAAAAAATCCCTGAAAAGCTTGATGTTACTAGCCTTTCAAAGATTCATTTTATTTTCATCAATTTTCCAAAAAGGAGCTGATATAGATTTTCTATCAAATCGATTGGATTTTTTTATATCCATCTTCATTCCCAAATTAAGTACATAATTTTATCCTAATACCAAATTACTACTGAAAAATTTCTTTTCTCTCGATATTTCCTTGCACAAATCCAATGAAAACGCTACAATGTTAATAGACTATTATTAGGAGGATGGGATTATGAAAATATCCAAAGTTACCATTACAATTGCTTCTACACTTGCTTCCGCCATTTTACTGACTGGCTGTGGCACAAATTCGGCAAATTCACAGACAACACAAAGTAGTACATCTGATAATCAGGTTACAATGACCTATGATCAGTTGCGTTCAAGAGAAAATACTATGTCAACTCTTTGGTATCAAAAAGCAGCTGAAACCAAGGCACTCTATCTACAAGGTTACAATGTCGCTACTGATCGTTTGAAAGAACTACTAAAAACACAGACAGATAAACCCTACTCTATCGTTTTGGACTTGGACGAAACCGTATTAGACAATAGTCCTTATCAAGCGCAAAATGTCAAAGATGGAACAGCATTTACCCCAGAAAACTGGGACGTCTGGGTAAAAAAAGCCGCAGCCAAGGCTGTACCAGGTGCTAAAGACTTTCTACAATTTGCAGACCAAAACGGTGTCCAAATTTACTATGTATCTGACCGCACGATAGATCAGGTAGATGATACGATCAAAAACCTAGAAAATGAAGGAATTCCTGTACAAAGCCGCGATCATCTCATGTTCTTAGAAAAAGGCGTCAAATCTAAAGAAGGTCGTAGACAAGCAGTCCAAGAAAAAACCAACTTAGTCATGCTACTAGGAGACAATCTTGTGGACTTTGCAGAGTTTTCAAAGACCTCTGAAACTGAGCGCGACCAAAAATTAGAGGAATTACAAAAAGAGTTTGGTGAGAAATTCATCATTTTCCCTAACCCAATGTACGGATCATGGGAAAGCACTGTTTACAATGGTAATAAATTGGATGCCAAGGGTCAAACTGAAGAGCGTCAAAAAAACTTACAAGGTTTTGATAAATAAAATAAGAGAGCTATCTACCAGTTTACACCAACTACAAGATATCGTATTTGCGAGAATAGCGAAAAAAGACGATTTCCAAGCAGAAATCGTCTTTTTTACTATTTTATCTTGTACTTGGTATAAACTAGTATATATTCCACTAGATAGTATGCTCTATCGCTTGTACCACTTCCACCTGTTGCTGAATCCATGGGTGTTCCTCACCAATCGACTCAACTGATTGAATTTTTTTATAACCCCTCTTTCATGGCAAAGTAAGCACGTATTTTGGGCGCCACTTGTGTGCCGAAGAGTTCAATAGCTCTCAGAACTTGACCATGAGGCATAGAACCAAGCGGTAGATGGAGCATGAAACGGTCCAAGTCTAAATCCTCAATCATGCGAATCAATTTTTCTGCCACCTGATCTGGATTGCCCACAAACATGGCACCATTTGGTCCAACCTGTTCAAGATATTGCTCATAACTCAATTCCTGCCAGTGTGGACGGTCTTTGGAAATTGCATCCACCACTTGCTTGGTCGGATGGAAATAATCTTTGACAGCCTGCTCGCCATCTTCAGCAATCCACCCCCAAGAATGAGCGCCCACTTTCAGGTCTTTATCCGCATGACCGGCTTCGCTCCCAATCTCACGATAAGCTTGAATCAATTTCTTGAAGTAGCGCGGATTACCACCGATAATGGCATAGACAATCGGCAGCCCTGCCCGAGCAATCTTCACTGTTGACTCTACATGACCACCTGTCGCCACCCACAATGGCAATTTGTCCTGAACAGGACGAGGATAGACTTCTTTTCCAGCAATGCTTTGGGTCAATTGCCCCTGCCAATTCACTTTGGTGCTTTCATTTGCCAGCTGAAGCAGGTCTAACTTTTCATCAAAAAGAGTTTCGTAGTCTTTCAAGTCATAGCCAAACAGAGGAAATGATTCCGTGAATGAACCACGCCCTGCCATAATCTCTGCCCGTCCATTTGACAAGGCATCGATGGTAGCATATTGTTGGAACAAGCGAATCGGATCCATACTCGAGAGAATGCTGACCGCACTAGTCAAACGAATCTTTTTGGTATTGACTGCCCCAGCTGCAAGAACAATCTCTGGCGCCGATACCGCAAAGTCCTCCCGATGATGCTCCCCAATCCCGTACACATCCAAACCAACCTTATCAGCCAGCTCAATTTCTGCCACCAACTGACGAATGCGTTCATCATGACTGTAAATCTGCCCGGTCTCTTCTAGAGCTGTTGTTTCACCAAATGTTGAAATTCCTAATTCTACCATCCTGTTTCCTCGCTATCTCTTTTAGTTTTAGGGTATTTTATCACTAATTAGTTTTATTTCCAATAAATTTGCTCATTAGAAAAAGTCTAGATGAACTAGACTTTCTTAGCTTATTCTACTGTTACTGACTTAGCAAGGTTACGTGGTTTGTCCACATCAAGGCCACGGTGGAGTGTTGCAAAGTAAGCGACCAATTGCGTTGGTACGACCATTGAGATTGGTGAGAGGTAAGGGTGGACGGTCGTAAGGACGATATCGTCTGTCTCTTTAGCAACATTTTCTTCTGCGATAGTGAGAACCTTAGCACCACGGGCTGCAACCTCTTGGATATTTCCACGAGTGTGGTTAGCAAGGATTGGATCTGACAAGAGGGCCAAGACAGGCGTTCCTTCTTCAATCAAGGCAATGGTTCCATGCTTGAGTTCTCCTGCCGCAAAGCCTTCACACTGGATGTAAGAAATCTCTTTGAGTTTGAGGCTCGCTTCCATGGCTACATAGTAGTCTTGACCACGTCCAATGTAAAAGGCATTGCGAGTGGTTTCAAGAAGGTCACGAACCTTGGCATCAATGGTTTCTTTTTCAGAAAGAGTTGATTCGATAGACTGAGCTACGATTGACAACTCATGAACCAGGTCAAAGGCTTGCGCTTTGGCATTGCCGTTTGCCTCTCCGACTGCTTTTGCAAGGAAGGCAAGGGCTGCGATTTGCGCTGTGTAGGCCTTGGTTGATGCCACGGCAATTTCAGGTCCTGCGTGAAGAAGCATGGTATGATTGGCTTCACGTGAAAGGGTTGAACCTGGGACGTTTGTCACTGTCAAGCTTGGGATTCCCATTTCATTAGCCTTGACCAAAACCTGACGGCTATCCGCTGTTTCACCAGACTGACTGATAAAGATAAAGAGTGGTTTCTTGCTGAGAAGTGGCATACCATAGCCCCACTCAGAAGAGATTCCAAGTTCAACTGGCGTATCAGTCAATTCTTCCAGCATTTTTTTAGAAGCAAATCCTGCGTGGTAAGATGTCCCAGCTGCAAGGATGTAGATGCGGTCTGCATCTTGAACAGCCTTGATGATAGCTGGATCTACAACAACTTGACCAGCCTCATCTGTGTAGGCTTGGATGAGTTTACGCATCACCGTTGGTTGCTCGTCGATTTCCTTGAGCATGTAGTAAGGATAAGTCCCCTTACCGATATCTGACAAGTCGAGCTCCGCAGTATAGCTAGCACGTTCACGGCGATTGCCATCATAGTCTTGAACTTCGACACTATCAGCCTTGACGATTACCAACTCTTGGTCATGAATTTCCATGTATTGGTTGGTCTCACGAATCATAGCCATAGCATCTGAGCAGACCATATTATAACCTTCTCCAAGACCAATCAAAAGTGGAGATTTGTTCTTAGCAACATAGATGACATCTGGATTTTCAGAGTCAATCAAGGCAAAGGCATAAGAACCACGAATGATGTGAAGGGCTTTTTTGAAGGCTTCAAGAACTGAAAGACCATCTTCTTCAACAAATTTCCCAATCAAGTGAACAGCGATTTCCGTATCGGTTTGCCCCTTGAAGTGGTGACCTGCAAGGTATTCTTCCTTGATTTCAAGGTAGTTTTCAATCACTCCATTGTGCACCAAAACAAAACGTCCTGTCTCAGAGCGGTGTGGGTGAGCATTGTCTTCCGTTGGTTTCCCGTGAGTCGCCCAACGCGTATGTCCGATACCAGTTGTTCCCTCAACACCAGCTGTCTTGGCAGACAATTCTGCGATACGACCGACAGCCTTGACTAGATGATTTTCAGCACCACCTAGGACAAAAATCCCCGCAGAATCATAGCCACGGTATTCGAGCTTTTCAAGCCCTTGAATCAAAATATCAGTTGCATTTGTGTTTCCAACAACACCAACAATTCCACACATAGTATATACGACACAGACCAGCTGTGCTTTCTCCTTAAATTGGTATAGTCTAATTCTCGCTTTACGGAATCAGCAAAAACAGTATATACTTGTTTTTCTCACTTGTCAAGGATAAAAATTGGTATAGTTTTTCTATCTGGTATTTTATCAAGATTTCACTTGATACCTGACAAGTCGGCATCAATTACTTATAATAAGGGGAGGAGGTATTGGCCATGTGGTTTTTCTTCGCACTTTTATCAGCTATCTTTGCAGCCTTAACGTCAATTTTAGCCAAGATTGGGATTGAAGGAGTTCCATCCAATCTAGCAACTGCTATTCGTACAGTCGTCGTCATTCTTATGGCCTGGGCTATGGTTTTCTTGACCAATAGTCAGACCGAAATTGTCAACATCAGTAAAAAAAGTTGGCTCTTTCTCATCTTATCAGGCTTAGCCACTGGCGCCTCCTGGCTCTGCTACTACAAGGCCTTGCAGATGGGCAATGCGACTGAGGTATCTGCTGTCGATAAATTCAGTCTCGTCATTACCCTCGTTCTAGCCTTTTTCTTCCTACAGGATGTCCTGACGTTTAAAACAATTATTGGCTGTATCCTGATTACGATTGGGACCTTGGTGATGATATTGTAATAAAAAGTGAGATGAACACCATCTCACTCTTTTTATTCTTAAAATCCATTATGGTCGCTGAGTTCCTTGAACCAGTGGCCTGATTTTTTTAGACGACGTTCCTGTGTTTCCAAGTCAAGCTCAACCAAACCGTAACGATTTTTATAGCTGTTGAGCCATGACCAGCAGTCAATAAAGGTCCATATTAAGTATCCTTTACAGTTGGCACCGTCTTCAATGGCACGGTGGAGTTCACGCAGGTGCCCTTTGACAAAGTCGATACGATAGTCGTCTTGAATCATGCCATTCTCACGGAATTTATCTTCCCCTTCAACACCCATACCATTCTCTGTCAACATCCACTCAATATTACCATAATTTTCCTTGATATTTTGGGCAATATCATAAATCCCTTGCTCATAAATTTCCCATCCACGGTGAGGATTGATTTTACGGCCCGGCATGATATAAGGCTCGTAAAAATGTTCTGGCAAGAGGGGACTGTCTGGATGTTTAGCAAAACGTGGCGCCATGACACGCAAAGGCTGGTAGTAGTTAACTCCTAGGAAATCAACTGTATTCTCGCGAATGAATTCTAATTCTTCAACAGTATACTCTGGCAGCAAATCATGCTCAGACAAGATTTCTACTAATTCTTCTGGATAAGCTCCCAAGACAGACGGATCTAGGAAAGATTGGGCTTGGAAGAGATCCGCAATGCGAGCAGCCTTGACATCTGCGGGATGCTGGCTACGTGGATAGGCTGGTGTCAAGTTGAGGACAATCCCAATCTTGGAATCAGGCAAAACTTCATGACAGGCCTTAACCGCAAGACTACTAGCCAGTTGTGTGTGATAGGCAACCTTAACCGCCGCTTTGGCATCTACCTTATGAGGATAGTGGGCATCGTAAAAATAGCCAAATTCTACGGGGACGATGGGTTCATTAAAGGTAATCCATTGGTCTACCAAGTCACCGTAAGTCTCAAAACAAAAACGAGCATAGTCTTCATAAGCCTTGACAGTTGCCTTATTTTCCCAGCCATCACCAGCTTCTTGAAGGGCAAAAGGCAGGTCGAAGTGATAGAGATTGACTAAGAGACGAATCCCCTTGGCCTTAATAGCCTCAAAAACCTGACGGTAGAAAGCCACCCCTTGCGGATTGACCTCTCCACGCCCCTGTGGGAAAATACGAGACCACTGGATAGAAGTTCGGAAGGCTGTATGCCCAGTCTCTACCAAAAGCTCAATATCCTTTTCCCAGTTCTCATAGAAGGTCGATGTTTTATCAGGTCCAATCCCATTGTAGTAGCGGTTTGGCTCTACTTGGAACCAATAATCCCAGAGATTGTCCCCCTTGCCGTCACCAGGCACGCGCCCTTCAGTTTGCGGTCCAGAAGTGGAGGAACCCCAAACAAAATCCTTTGGAAATTTTAGCATAGCTTTACCTCTTCATTTACTCATTTTCCCCATTATATAGAAAAAACAAGGTAAAAACTAGTTACATTTTTGCCTTGTTTTTCTTCTGATTATAGTTTTTATTTCTTGCTGAGGATTTCAAGCGTTTCAAGCAAGTTGTCTGCATGAACTTCGATGGTGTCACCAGTCGCCTTAATCTTAACTTCTACGATGCCATCGGCTGCTTTTTTCCCAACAGTAATACGGATTGGCAACCCAATCAAGTCGCTATCGCTAAATTTAACCCCGACACGTTCGTTACGGTCGTCTGTCAAGACTTCGTAACCAGCTCCCATCAAGTTTGCTTCAAGTTTCTCTGTCAAGGCTTGCGCTTCTTCATCTTTGGCATTGACAGTGATCAAGTGCACATCAAATGGTGCCAATTCTTTAGGGAAGTTAACTCCCCAAGCATAACGGTATTCCCCTTTAGGCGTTTTGTTAACAAAGAGGCGAGCGTGTTGCTCCATAACTGCTGAGAGAAGACGGCTAACACCAATACCGTAACATCCCATGATAATTGGCACAGCACGACCATTTTCATCCAAAACATCTGCACCCATGCTTGCTGAGTAGCGAGTTCCGAGTTTGAAAATATGACCAATCTCGATACCACGGGCAAAGTTAAGAACACCTTGTCCGTCTGGTGAAATTTCACCCTCACGAACTTCGCGAATATCTACGTATTCTGCAGTAAAATCACGACCTGGGTTCACACCCGTCAAGTGGTAGCCATCTTCGTTAGCCCCCACAACAGCATTGCGAACATCTTGTACCTTACGGTCTGCAATGATTTTCACATTTTCTGGCAAACCAACTGGGCCAAGCGAACCAAAGCCAGCTGAGATAACATTTGCTACTTCTTCCTCGCTCGCAACATCAAAGAAATCTGCTCCCAAGTGATTTTTCAACTTAACTTCATTGAGTTGGTCATTTCCAACTAGAAGGGCTGCAACAAGCTCTCCATCTGCCATGTAGAAGAGGGTTTTGATCGTTTGCTCTTCTGGCACGTTTAGGAAGGCTGCCACTTCATCAATTGATTTAACATCTGGTGTTGCGACACGAGTCACTTCTTCTTCCGCAACGACACGGTTGCTTGGTTTGTACTCGTTTGTTGCCATTTCTAAGTTAGCCGCATAACTAGACTCACTTGAGTAGGCGATGGTATCTTCACCAGAAACCATCCATTTAAGTAATTCTGCCTTGATTTCTTCTTGCACTTCTTCAGGAATTTCATCAAATGAGGCAACTGACTTGTCTAAGACAACCCAGCGGTCGAGGTCTGTACGAGCTGGTGTGATGGCCATAAATTCTTGGCTGTCCTTACCACCCATGGCGCCACCATCACCGATGATGGCTTTAAAGTCCAAGCCACTACGAGTAAAGATACGTTCATAGGCCGCTTTGTACTCGTCATAAGTCACATCCAAACTATCGTAATTAGCATGGAAACTATAGCCGTCTTTCATGATAAATTCACGCGTACGGAGAAGCCCGTTACGTGGACGTTTTTCATCACGGTATTTCGGTTGAATTTGGTAGAGATTGAGTGGCAATTGCTTGTAAGATTTCACAGAGTCACGAACAATAGCTGTAAAAGTTTCTTCGTGTGTCGGACCTAGGATAAAGTCTGACTTTTCACGGTTTTTCAATTTATAAAGGTCTTCACCATAGGTTTCATAACGACCTGATTCACGCCAAAGATCGGCACTGAGAAGGGCAGGAGCCAACATCTCCACCGCACCAATCTTATCAAACTCTTGGCGCATGATATTCTTAGCCTTTTCAATCACACGGTTAGCGAGTGGTAGGTAAGAATATACACCGGCAGAAACTTGACGAACATAACCAGCACGCAACATAAGGGCGTGGCTGATAACTTGAGCATCGCTTGGCATTTCGCGAAGCGTTGGGATTAGCATTTTACTTTGTTTCATAATATTCCTCGATTATCTAAAAGAAGAGTCGCATAATGTCATTCCAGGTTACAGCTAGCATCAAGACAACCATGATAACTACACCAGCCATGGTGACATAGGTTTCAATTTCTTGTTTAAGGGGTTTCCGGCGGATAGTCTCTAGGATATTGAGCACAATCTTTCCACCATCCAAAGCCGGGATAGGAATCAAGTTAAAAATTCCAATATTGATGGAAATCATGGCTAGGAAGTAGAGGACATTCTCAATTCCATTTTTAGCAGCATCGCTACTTGCCTTAAAAATGGCAACGGGACCACCGAGTTTGTTCAAATCTGGATGGAAAATCAAGTTTTTCAGAGCCGAAAGGATACGGAGCCCCGAGTCAGCAGCGGTTGTAAATCCACCAACAAACATGGATAGAAAGTCTGACTTGATCCCCGGTTGAACCCCAAGAATATAACGTCCTTGATTTTCTTCTGGCGTCACAGTGACTTGTTTTTCGCTACTATTTTCAGAAATGGTCACATCCAAGGTCGGGGCTGTCTTGTCCTTGGTATCTGCTTCCACAGCCTGGGTCAAGTCTTGCCAATTCTTAACCTCATGCGAGCCGACCTTGGTAATTTGAGCGGTCTCAGCTACACCTACCTTAGCCAAAGCTCCCTCTGGCATGACATGAAAGAGATTGGTCTGAGTATCTCTAACACCGCCTTGCAAAAAGATCAAAATCCAAAAAACAACAACACCTAAGATAAAGTTATTCATAGGACCTGCAAAGTTGGTGATGAGCTTACCCCAGATAGAAGCATTTTGATACTGTACATCCAGAGGAGCAATGCGCACTTCGGTTCCGTCTTCTTCAACCACCGTTGCATCATGATCCACTGCAAAGGTCTTTTCTTCTTCCAAGACCAAGCCTTTAATGAAGAGCTTGTCTTCAAAGTCAAACTGAGTTACCTGCATAGGAAGAGACGTTTGATCCAACTTCTTCCCTGAGAGGTTGATCCGTTTGACCTTACCATCATCGGCAAGTGTTAAACTGACTGGAGTTCCTGTCTTGATTTCTGTCGCATCATCACCCCAGCCTGCCATACGAACATAGCCTCCTAGAGGAAGGATTCGAATGGTATAAGCAGTGCCATCCTTACCGATATGGGAAAAAATCTTGGGCCCCATACCAATGGCAAATTCACGAACTAGAATGCCCGATTTCTTGGCAAAATAAAAATGTCCAAACTCATGCACCACCACAATAATCCCAAAAACGAGGATAAAGGTTAGCAATCCAATCATTCAATATTCCTTTCTTTAAAACAGGCCAAATAAGTGCATCATTGGAAACACAATCAGCATGCTGTCAAAGCGATCCAACACACCGCCATGTCCAGGGATAAATTTTCCAGAATCCTTAACACCGAAATGGCGTTTCATGGCACTCTCAATCAAGTCACCAAACTGACCTGCCACACTGAAGAAGGCAGCAAAGAGACTCATTCTATAAATCCCATAAGGAAGAGCAACTGTGCTGTCCACTAACATGAAAATCACTGTTATCAGTACCGCACCTAGAATACCACCGACAAAGCCCTCAATACTCTTATTAGGAGAAACTCTTGGTGCCAACTTATGTTTACCAAAATTCATCCCTGTCAGGTAGGCTGCGCTATCTGTCGCCCAAACGATAAAAAGGGCCAAAAGTACCTTGTCAAAACCTGCCACCCGAGCATCTAGTAAGGCATTGAAGCCAAAACCAACATAAAAGCTCACAGCAATTGGAAAAGCGGCATCTTCAATTGTATAGTTTTTACTGAAAACGGTCGTCCCTAGCATTATGGTAATCAAAACACTGTAGGCAACCACATTCCCATCAACAGGCAAAAATGTTAGGTAATTTTCTAAAGGAACTGTGAGAGCGAAGGTCGCAAAAAGAGTCAAAGCACCCTCAATGGTCATAGTCTTTAGCCCCTTCATGTGCAAGAGTTCATGGACGCCTAGCATCGCTAACAAGCCAATCCCTATCTGCAACAGGAGCCCTCCCACAAACAAGACTGGAAGGAAAATCGCCAGGGCCAATACCGCAAACAATGTTCTCTTTTGTAAATCCTTGGTCATATCTTCTCCTAAACTCCTCCAAAACGGCGATTGCGATGGTTAAAAGCAGCAATAGCTTCCTGCAAGGCGGCTTCATCAAAATCAGGCCACAAGGTATCCGTAAAGTAAAGCTCGCTATAAGCTGCTTGCCATGGCAAGAAATTACTTAAACGCAACTCACCACTCGTACGGATAATCAAATCAGGATCCCGCAAATCCTTTGGCAGGTGTTGCGTGAAAAGATAGTCCCCAATCATATCTTCTGTGATGTCACCAGGGTTTATTTTAGCATCTAGAACATCTTGAGCCAAGCCCTTAAGAGCCTGCGTAATTTCAGCACGGCCACCATAGTTAAGCGCAAAATTGAGAATCAAGCCCGTATTGTTCTTAGTCAATTCCTCTGCTTTTTTCAAAGCTTCAAAAGTCGGCTTAGGCAAACGATCTGTCTCCCCAATCATCTGAATCTTAACGTTATTTGCGTGCAATTCAGGGACGTAGTTATCATAAAATTCGACTGGCAAGTTCATGATAAACTTGACTTCTTGATCTGGGCGTGTCCAATTTTCCGTTGAAAAGGCATAAACCGTGATGACCTTAACTCCCATCTTGTTAGCTGCCTTGGTCACCTTTTGGAGGGCTTCCATCCCCGCCTTATGACCAAAAACCCGTGGTTGCATCCGTTTTTTAGCCCAACGACCATTCCCATCCATGATGATGCCAATATGAGCAGGAACCTGTGTTGGAACCTCAACTTCTACAGCTTTATCTTTCTTAAAAAATCCAAACATGTTCTTATTCCTATTCAAAAATCTATCGTTTCATTATACCATATTTCCCTATTTTCTTCTATTGGTAAGTTATTAGCTCTCCGTACGGACAAAAAATAAGCCGCCTGATTGGGCGACTTAATTTTATAGGGAGATTATTATGAAAAAGTTTTAGGAGTTTAAGTTAAGTTTCTCTTAACTTATGAGTCTAGTATACCGTCCCTAACTTAAATTTTTCTTAAGTTTTTTGAAAAAGTTAGATTTTTCCATTTTTCTTGCCACTTTTTCTTGGATAGCCGTGTTTGATAGAGTTCCATTCGGTCCTCATTCTCTAAGAAATGAGGAGTTGGGGATACCTGAAAATTCAAAATATCCTCTAGACCATAGGGCGCAAAGAGCTCTATAGTTGCGTCCGCATGCAAGCGGAGTCCTATCGCCGTACAGCGTTCTGGATACTTACTCATGGCATCACGAGAACTCGTGTAAGGCACAGTGTGGGGACTGTGCAGATGCATATAGACCTGATTTTTCAACTCCCACTGATATTGAGGGAAATCTTCTCTCAGCTTTTTCTCTAGGGATACTGTTTCCTCATAAGAAACATCTGGATCAAAGAAAATCACATCAACATCCGTCTCCCGGTCAAAAGGCGATTTGTCTGACAAGAGATTCCAGATGAAATTCCTGACAGAACCTGCTGCCAACCACGAGTCTTTCAGATCAAGATCACGAATGATGGTCAGAATGGTCATCATATCTGGATTTTCTCTGAAAGCATCTAGAATTTCTTGTTCATTTTTCATTGTATTCATAGCCTAAATGCTCATATGCCTTAGCAGTCGCTACCCGCCCAGAACGAGTTCGCATGATGAAACCTTTCTGAATCAGGTAAGGTTCGTACATATCTTCGACAGTCTCACGCTCCTCGGCAATATTAACAGAAAGAGTTCCTAAACCGACAGGACCACCACCGTACATCTCAATCATGGTGCGAAGGATTTTTTGGTCTACATAGTCCAAACCTTCACGGTCTACATCCAGCATGGTCAAAGCCTTATCCGTAATCACATCATCAATCAAGCCATCCCCCATAATCTGGGCAAAGTCGCGCACGCGCTTGAGGAGACGATTGGCGATACGAGGAGTTCCTCGACTGCGTAAGGCCAACTCCGAAGCTGCCTCATGGGTTATTTCCATCTCAAAAATATCTGCCGTCCGCTCAACAATCTCTGTCAAGTCAGCGTGGGCATAGTATTCCATATGACCTGTAATCCCAAAACGTGCCCGCAGAGGATTTGAGAGCATCCCCGCACGTGTCGTTGCACCAATCAAGGTGAATGGTGGCAAGTCCAAATGGACACTGCGACTGCCCTCTCCAGCCCCAATCATGATATCAATGTAGAAGTCTTCCATGGCACTATAAAGCACCTCTTCCACCGACATAGGCAAGCGATGAATCTCGTCAATAAAGAGAACGTCTCCAGGCTCCAAATCATTCAAAATCGCTACCAGATCCCCCGCTTTTTCGATAACAGGACCAGACGTTTGCTTGAGATTGACTCCCAGTTCATTGGCAATAACAAAGGCCATGGTTGTTTTCCCGAGACCTGGAGGACCAAATAAAAGAACATGGTCCAGTGCCTCATCCCGCATTTTGGCAGCCTCGATAAAGATTTGCAGCTGGTCCTTGACCTTATCCTGCCCAATATATTCACGTAAATACTGAGGACGGAGGGTACGTTCTACCAACTCCTCATCCCCCATGATTTTATTATCTAAAATTCTACTCATGGCTCTATTATATCAAAAATCCAAGCCACAAACAAAAAAGCCACCTGATTGGGTGGCCTCTTTAGGGAGATTATTATGAAAAAGAAAAGTTTAGGATTTCATTAAATAAAGTTAGGAGGTCTTTATTTAATGATTATATGATACAAGATGAATCTTAAAGCTAACTTAACTTTTTCTCTGATTTATCATTTTTTAAAAAATTTTTTTCAAATGGATTTTTCCTCCCCAAGTCATAAAAAAGCCACCTGATTGGGTGACTTCTTTAGGAGATTATGATGAAAAAGAAAAGTTTGGGATTTCATTAAATAAAGGGTACTCAATGAAAATCGAAATCAGACTAGGCAGATAGGCGCAAGCATAACTATAGTTAGCTAAGTCGACTCTAACGAAGGTTGATGAGATTTTCGAAGAGTATTAGGAGGTCTTTATTTAATAACTATATGATACAAGAGGATACTTAAACTTTACTTAAGAAAAAATATTTTTTTATCTTTTTCGATCCACCCAAATCATTCCTGTACAGTCATAAGTAGATAAGGCTTCAAATCCCAGAGATCGATAGAATCCCAAGGTTTTTTCTGTCTGATCGGTCACTAGTTGGACTTGATAGGCATCTTTGTAATCACCTAAAGCCTCTTTCATCAAGTCGCTACCAATCCCTTGGCGTTGATAGCTAGGCAAAACGATCAAATCCTGGACAAAAATCGATGAAAAACCATCTCCGACTAAACGGACCAAGCCCACCACGGCATCGCCATCAAGTGCTAGATAAATTGCTAATGAGTTAGATAAGGCCTTCTCCAACATCTGAGGTTGATGTGTATAATTTGTCCAACCAACAGCCTGATAGAGATGCAAAACATCCTCTAGCTTGACGATTTCTTGCCTTCTAATAGTCATCATCTCAATACCTCTCAGAATTCTCTCAAGCTCTTGTGCTGCCGTCCATCTTTATAAAAGTTTTCAGGAGACAGCCATGCTTCCAAACGGGATTTGACTTGAGGCCAGTCCTTATCAATCATAGCTAGCCAATCCGTATCACGTGTACGTCCCTTATAAACGACTGCCTGACGGAAGGTTCCTTCATAGACAAAGCCCAAACGCTCCGCAGCTCGTCTGGATGGCAGATTAAGAGCATCGCATTTCCACTCATAGCGACGATAGTTAAGCTCCTCAAAAACATAGCGAGCTAGGAGATATTGAGCCTCTGTCCCTATACGTGTTCCCCTGAGTTCTGGAGAAAAAGTGACAGCTCCCACTTCTATTACTCGGTTATTCTGGTCAATGCGCATGAGAGAAAAAGTCCCCAAGGCCTTACCAGTCACCTTGTCTATAATCACGTAGTAAAAACGGTCCTTACGAGCCAACATCTGATTTAAAAGGCTAACCAGTTCCTCCATATCTGCCACTGGTTCCTGAAAGAGGTAGGTCCACATCTCCCGAGGAGTACCTGGACCATAAACAGCTAATAAATCCTCCGCATGCTTTTCCACCGAAAGATCCTCTATCCGAGCATAACGCCCTTCTAAGAAATCAATAGCAGGCAATTCACCAGATGTATAACCTTCCATTGACTCACCAATCATCTGACCATATTCATTTACTGGCATCGTTTTTCTCCTTGTTTTACTCTGAAAATACTATATCATAATTTGCTCTATTTTGCTCTATATGGAAACTAGCACTCTCCTCAAACCTCATCCTCAACACTACATTAGTGATTCGTTTTCTTTCTTTTATCTTCTAAGGCTTGATTAATTCGTTGGGTGAGCTTGTGAGTTTGCCAGATCTGGTACAACCATATCAGTCCATAAATTAATAAGAAAAAGAACCAAAGCAAGGGACTCAACAATGCCGAACCCCAGCCAAAAAATAGGTAGGTCAATACTAAAATAGTAGCTGTCGCTAACAAATGAACTCCTACACGCATACTATAAGCAAGAAACTCTAGCCTTTCAAGGATTAAAGTCAATACCCCCATAATTCCACTCATCAAAAACAAAGCTAGAATATTTTTTGTCGTTGGTGCGGGATAGGTAATACCTGAATAAAACTGAGCCAATAACACCAAACTCAAATAAACAAAGGAGGCCGTACGCATTCCTGATACAAAATAAGCAATCAATCGCTTCATGATTTTCTCCTATAAACCTAGATAATCCATTAAGGACTTAACGTATTTCCGACTCACACTCGATTTGAGACCCCGAGTCATTTTAGCCATCATGTTCCCTGAAAAGCTATCCGATAATGACTCTAAATGGTCAATGTTTATAACTGAATGACGCGATATCTGTATAAAGTTACGTCGATTAATTCGATTCTGAAAGTTTGTCAATGTTTCCTTAGTTTTATAAATCCCATCTACCGTATAAATGGTCAATAAATTCTTATCGATATCTGCTAGAATAAGATCCTCAATTTTCACCATAACCAGATGATCATCCGTTCGAATAGGAATAACCACATGATTAGTCGTTGAAAATTGTTCTAAATACTCCATGACCTCTCTTGCTTGGTCGGTTAACTGAGCCGCCTGAATTAAAATGTGTGGGTCTTTTTCTGAAAACTCTGTCTTCATTTCAAAACGAATCTTCATTTTCTCTCCAATACATCTTTATTTTCTCTTGCTAAACACTTTAACAAATAACATCCAAAGAAGAATAGCGACGAGACTGATAATAACCACTATAAAGTATGTTTCTTCCTTTGTCAATAGTTCTTGCCAGTTGATTTGGATTCCCATTTTTTCTTGAAATTCCTGTAACAGACCGCTATTTCCTGTAAATGTGGTCTCTAATGGCTCTTTCATTAAGACTTGTCGATAGAGAGAAGCAATATAAGTTGCAGGGGTACACTTCGTGATAATCTGTGCAAAATCAGGTAATACTCCAATAGGGACATAAGTTCCTACTAAAAATCCAGAAGCAGTCCCCACTATAGTTGCCAGTTTGCCAAGGCTATCTACAGATTGAAAACGGTAAATCAAGAGAACATTTACCAAACTTGAAATCAGACTGCTTAATAACATAATCAAAGCGATTTCCGGTAAATGACTGATAACTGGACTTTCTTTAAAATAAAGGCTCATAACAGCAAACATAAACACCTGCATGACAAAAGAAATGACAATACTGCTGATTAGATAGGACGCCTGTAAGCCCCAGCTACCTAAATCTGTCAAGAAAAGATCTTGATCTACTTGATTTTCACGATCCTGTACCATTTGTGTAAGAGCTGTAAAACTGGTTGTAATCCCAGTCACAGCCAAGGTCCCACCCATCAGCCAGCTGTTTAAAAGATTCGTGCTATTAGGGAGTTGGGACCAAGAATCTGTCAAATTCTTCTGCAAAAAAATGATATAAAGGAGGAAGGAAATCAATGCCCCCAATAATGAGAAAAATACTCCCGAACGATTACGAAAATATAAGATAAAATTCCGTTTCAATAAAGCTAACATTAGCGAACCTCTCTTCCTGTAAGTGCAATAAAGGCATCATCCATAGTACCCGGACGAAACTCAAAAGAATCAATTTCTTCTCGAACTTTTGCCAAATATTCAATGGCCTCCTGTGACGTCCTTGGATAAAAAAGATATTCCATCTCATTTTCTTCCTCGACTGTCATTCCAGTCTGTCGCAATTTTTCTAGATCCTTCATTTCCTTAAAACGAATTTTTAGGATATTAGATGCATACTGGCTTTTAATAGCAGTCGCAGAACCTTGCGCAATCACTTTCCCATGATCAACGATATAGATCTGATCCGCTTCATCCGCTTCATCCAGATAATGAGTCGTTAAGATAATAGTCATCCCTTCATCCTTTTGTAGTCGATACAGTAGATCCCAGATGGATTTGCGAGTTTGAATATCAAGACCTGTCGTTGGTTCATCCAAGAAAAGAATATCTGGTCGCGAAAGAAGAGCACGCGCAATATCAACCCGACGTTTTTGTCCACCTGACAAAGTCCCATATAGTTGTTTCTGGAAAGCCGTCAAACCCAGTTGATGAATCAAATCATCCACACGACTTGCTGCAATCTCCTTATACTGTTGAGCACGAATCGTGAGATTTTCCCTAACCGTCAACATCTCATCCAGTACACTAGCTTGAAAAACAACTCCGATTTTCGTATTTGGCGCATATCGAATCTGACCTTGTGTCGGCTTTTTCAAACCGATTAACATGGAAATAGTGGTTGATTTCCCTGCACCATTGGGTCCCAAAATAGCATTGAAACTTCCTTTTTCAAACTCTAACTGAATATCATCGACAGCCATATGATTGCCGTACCGTTTAGTCAAATGTTTCGCTTGTAAAATCATATTTTTTCCTCCTCTTAACCACACTAGTTTAACAAAAAGAATGAAAGAAAAATCGACTTTTGAGATAAGCAGTTAAAATGAAAGGCCAAGTGGTAAAATAATGGGGGTTAAATTAAAGTGGTGCAGGCTGCAACCGTTTTTCTACCATCGAATCACTAGAGGATGTTGAAAAACACTTATAACCATACATTATATTTTTAAACATACGCTATAAAAGAGATGTTTTATAGCATCCGGCAGAAAAATCCAAGAGTCAATAGTATTGTTCTCGCTAAACCAAACAATAAAAAATGAATCAGAAATCATGGCACGCACTCCCTTCTAGTAAAATGAAAATGCTGAATAGGACATGATTGAATTTGAAGCAAGTATGGTCCTGAATTTGAAACTGCCATTAACGATAAGTCTATCTATTAGGAAAGAAATCTTCAATACAAGCAAAAACAGCTCTTGTTACCCAAGAAGAGCTGTTCTATTTTATGAAAGAGAGAGTCACTAGTGACCCTTGTGCTTCTCTCTACGTTTTTGCTGTTTGCGTTCAAATTTCTCTTGCTTGAGCAATTGCTTTTGGAGACTAGACTGTTGTTTTGAATACTTTTTTCGTTCGTCATACTGCAACTGCAAGAGCTCTTGTGACTTAGAAGAAACTTTCTGCTTCACCTGTTTCTTTACAGCTCGCTGCAGACGCTTCGGATTCTTAATCTTCACATGCTGTTTGACTGTTGCCTCTGGACTAAAAGATAACCGAGCAAACTGAGTCTGTAAAAGTTTCAAAATTTCATCCTCTTTTGGTTCCTGACCAAATGTCACTCGACAAACTTGATAAGTTCCCTCATACTCTTGTTCAAACAATCCATGCCAAAATCCATCTTCAAAATAAACTGTCAAGCCAATTGAAACGATTTCCACGACAGCACCTCCTTAAATCTATCCCTAAGAATGGACAACCAAGGAGGAAGGTTACTGATAGGCTTGCCTACGTCTGGACTACCAACCAGAACTGTGTTTTTATCTTAGTTGGGACTATTATAGCACGGTTCAGCACTATCTACAAATTTTTCAAATGTGTATCAAAAAAATTTATCGTAGCAAACCAAGAGTCTACACTTTCTTTCATTAATAAGCGCCAATCTTTTCGATAACGATGATTCGGTTGATAAGCAACCGTTAACATATGCCCCGTTTCATGGTATTTTTTAAACAAAATGGATTTCCCTTTATAATGTGAAATAATATCATCTATCGCGGATGACGCATCCCATATTTCATCGACATCGCTTCCTAGTAATAATAAAGGAGAGGCAATTTTACTCACATCAATCTGAGCCCTACTATCTTCAGAAATATGTTTTCCAAAAAACTTGTTTAACAAATAATTTCCTAGTTGAAATTTTTGATACGGAAGTTCTTTTTGCAAATATGTCCAAGAAGATGAATGAGAGTTGAGTTTTCCCTTTATTCCCTCAAATATTACATTTGAGGGGGAATTGAGTACCAAACATTGCACATCATCCAAAATACTTTGTCCAGCTAGAACAAGCTCTGCTCCTTTAGAACGACCATATATTCCTATTTTTGTATTATCAACTTGAGGATGATGACATAGAAAATCTTTCGCTTCCTCCAGACATTCTATCGGAATTCGTTCTAAGTTTTGGGGTAATCCCTCTAAACCAAAATAAGCTATCGCAAGACAAATGTAGCCTCTAGAAGATAAAAGTTGGGCAATGTTCTGAGCTTTTTCAATTCTTCCCTCACTACCACTAACAATAATCACGGCTGGCGCCTTTCTTAACTTTTCATCATAAAATAATCGACCTTGAAAATGCTTATCATAAATATCTTGATACCTTATTCCCAGATTCATATAACGCCTTACAAAACTTTGCTCCGCGACCACATCTTTCCCCAGCCTGATTTTAATTTCAACACCAAAACAATTTCGTAATGGAATTCTATCAAGAGAACTGGGTAATCTCCTTTTCCTATTCTTCAACGGTTTCGCATTAAAGAACAAGCTCATTTCTGAAACTCCTTTATAAGATCCCGAAATAGATGCTGTTTGAGAGGTGTCAATCATACCGTCCTGATCAGATAAAAAAATTGCAGTTGATTTCCACATGACATCATGATCTAAAAGTAAGGGAGCATTTATACAGTAATAATCAGACAGGTACATTTCTACACAATACCTTGTCCTTGGTTCTAAACCATTGATAGTAATATAAAAAGATTCATCTGCTAAGTCAGTTTGTGAAATCAGTTCAATGTTTACAGTCATATCTTCTCCTTTTGTTAATATACTTAACAACCAAATTTAAAATTTACCGTGACTTTCACCACGGTAATCTTCCCCATACATTTTCAATATCATCCATCAATTTCACAACTATTTGAAGCTCCTCCTCGCTATAGTTGTTTAAAACTGAAAAGACCGATTCTTCAATATATGCTTGTTGCTCCTTATGGATTTTAAAAACTTCGATGCCTTTTTCAGATAATCTCAAATATTTATTTTTCCCATTATTCGGAGCAAAATCAAAAACAACTAAATTTTTTTGAATTAATCTCCTAACACTTTGAGTTATTGCACTTCTCGAAACTTTTAATAATTCAGATAATTTCACTAGATTTAAGGGCTGATTTTTCCCAATCACAACAATCAAATGTACCTCATTCAACGTAATGGATTTGTCAATACTAATTTTATGTTGATTTTTTTTTAGCTGTTCAAATGCTAAAATAAATCTATTGAAACGATTATTAAATGTAATAAATTCTTTTTTATCCATAATCTCTCTTTTCTTTGTTAATTATATTAATAAAATAGAAACTTCCTGTCAAATAAAAATCCTCCAGAGTTCAGCTCTGGAGGATTCCTATCTTATTTCACAACAATATTAACCAATTTAGTTGGCTTCAATAGTCCAGTGGACTATTGAAGGTGGCAGATAGAGATAATAAACTCGTTATTTAACGACGATATTAACGAGTTTGTTAGGTACCGCAATCACCTTCACGATTTCCTTGCCGTCAATTTCTGCTTTAACTTTTTCATCAGCCAGAGCGATTTCTTGCAATTCTTCGCGTGATAGGTCTTTAGCAACCATCAATTTGGAACGAACTTTTCCTTTGATTTGGACGACGATTTCGATTTCATCTTCAACCAATTTACTTTCGTCCCAAGTTGGCCAAGCTACATAAGAGATGGACTCACCTGTTGCAGCAACTGTTTGCCAGAGTTCTTCTGCCAAATGAGGTGCAAATGGGGCAATCAATTGGATAAAGCCTTTGGCGTAGTCCACATAGAGTTTGTCTTCCTTATTAGCAGCGTTGACAAAGACCATAAGTTGGGCAATAGCTGTGTTGAATTTCATGGATTCGATTTGCTCAGTAACAGATTTAACGGTTTCGTTATAAACCTTGTCAAGAGCACCATTATTTTCCGCAACAATTTCTTTACTTGTAATCAAACGGTAAACACGGTCGAGGAACTTACGGCTTCCTTCCAGGCCTTCTTCTGACCAAGCGATAGAAGCATCAAGTGGTCCCATGAACATTTCATAGACACGAAGGGTATCGGCACCATATTGTTCCACCACATCGTCTGGATTGACAACGTTCTTGAGTGATTTAGACATCTTGGCTGGTGCTTGCTCCAACTCTTCTCCTGTTTCCACATGGAAGAAAGAACCGTCACGTTTTTCAACCTTATCAGTCGCTACAAGAGCTCCACGGTGGTCACGGTAGCTTGTTCCCAAAATCATCCCTTGGTTAAAGAGTTTTTGGAATGGTTCCTTAGTCGGAACAACACCGAGGTCATAGAGGAATTTGTGCCAGAAACGAGCATAGAGCAAGTGAAGTACAGCATGCTCTGCACCACCCACGTAGATATCTACTGGCAACCATTGTTTGAGGAGGTCCTCATCAGCCAATTTCTCAGTATTGTGCGGGTCAATATAGCGGAGGTAGTACCAGCTTGAACCAGCCCATTGTGGCATGGTGTTGGTTTCACGACGACCTTTGACACCATCTTCACGCGTCACTTCCAACCAGTCGGTCAAGTTAGCCAATGGGCTTTCCCCAGTACCTGAAGGACGGATATCCTTGGTGACTGGCAAGACAAGTGGCAATTCACTTTCAGGAACAGCTGTTGAAGTCCCATCTTCCCAATGAATGATTGGGATTGGCTCACCCCAGTAACGTTGACGGCTAAAGAGCCAGTCGCGGAGACGGTAGGTAACCTTCTCTTGTCCACAACCTTTCTCTTCCAACCAAGCCACAATTTTAGCAATCGCTTCTTCTTTGTTCAGTCCATCTAGGAAGTCTGAATTGACATGAAGACCATCTTCAGTATAGGCAGCTTCTGCTACATTTCCACCTTCTAGCACTTCTACGATTGGAAGGTCAAATTGTTTGGCAAATTCCCAGTCACGTTGGTCGTGGGCTGGCACAGCCATAACGGCACCTGTTCCATAGCTCGCAAGAACATAGTCGGCGATCCAGATTGGAATTTCCTTACCATTGACAGGGTTGATAGCATAAGCACCCGTCCAAACACCAGTTTTTTCCTTGGCAAGGTCGGTACGAGCCAAGTCAGACTTTAGACTAGCTTGGTGTTTGTAGTCTGCAACTGCATCAGCTTGCTCTGGACTTGTGATGGCGTCAACCAAGTCATGCTCAGGAGCCAAGACTGTGAAGGTCGCACCGAAAAGAGTATCAGGACGAGTTGTAAAGACGGTGAATTCCTTGTCAGTCCCTTTCACTTTGAAAGTTACATTGGCACCAATTGATTTGCCAATCCAGTTGCGTTGCATATCCTTGATAGATTCTGGCCAATCCAACTCATCCAAGTCATTAAGCAAGCGCTCTGCATAGGCCGTGATTTTAAGCATCCATTGGCGCATTGGTTTGCGGACAACAGGATAGCCACCACGCTCAGAAGTTCCGTCAGGAAGGACTTCTTCGTTGGCGATAGCTGTTCCCAATTCTTCTACCCAGTTTACTGGTACTTCCGCTTCATAGGCCAAGCCTTTTTCGTAAAGCTTAGTGAAAATCCATTGAGTCCACTTGTAATAGTTTGGATCTGTTGTGTTGACTTCACGATCCCAGTCATAAGAGAAGCCAAGCGCATTGATTTGACGTTTGAAGTTGGCAATATTTTCCGCTGTAAATTCTGCTGGGTCATTCCCCGTATCCATAGCGTACTGCTCAGCTGGCAAACCAAAAGCATCCCATCCCATTGGGTGAAGGACATTGTAGCCTTGCGCACGTTTGTAACGGCTGAGGATATCGGTTGCAGTATAACCTTCTGGGTGTCCTACGTGCAATCCAGCTCCTGAAGGATATGGGAACATGTCGAGAGCATAAAACTTCGGTTTTGAGGCATCTGTTCCTGTCTTAAATGTATGATGTTCTGCCCAGTAGCCCTGCCACTTATGCTCAATTTCTTTATGATTGTAAAAACTCATGCTATTTCTCCAATTTTATGATGTTACTATTATACCATTTTTGAGGGAATTTGAAAGACGAGAAATGTTCTTTTAGACTTGGATAACAAGAAAGACTGAGTCGCAAATCCACCTTATTTAACAGGAAAAAAATTAGCTCCCACTTGGAGCTAACTTCTATCAATTTTTTATTTCTGCCATCTTCTCACGTCCGAGCTCTCGATAGCTACGGTCACCAACAACTTCTACGCTAAACTGACCGTTCTCGTATTCTAGGATGGTCACACTGCCATTATCCAGACCATGCGGATGCATGCCGTTGATCAGGTAAACAATGGTTCCAATGGTCATCCCATGGCTCACAACGAGGGCATTGCCCCCACCTTGTTCTTCCATTTCTTTGGCAATCGCTTCAAAGCCTTCCTTGATTCGACCACTGAGTTTTTCCCAACCTTCAGCCCAGCCTGCTGTATCAACCTCTACCAAACCTTCTGCTAGTTCTGCATAGGACAACTGATGAACATGGTCTACATTGAAAATTCTCGGAATCAATCCCATAAAGAGGTCCCCATCATAGGCTCCATCAAAACTACCAAAGCACCACTCTCTGATGCGCTTGTCCATGCGGTAAGGGATTTTCCCCTGCAGGCCAAGTTCTTCTAGGATAATTCCCATGGTTTGAATAGTGCGACCTGAATCACTGGAATAAGCGCGGTCAAACTGCAAGCCAGACTCTCTCAAGCCAATTCCCAGTTCATGAATTCCCAACTCACCTTCCGTGGTTAGAGGTGTATCACTCCATCCTTGAGCACGTCCAATGGTGTTAAACATCGTTTTCCCATGACGGACCAAATACAATCTTACTTTAGACATTTTCTATCCTCCATTTTCTTCTATTATATCATGGATCAAAGAAATATTCGGCTTTCAAAAGCAAAGCCAACATTTGTAAATTATCCAAAAGAAAAGCTACCCTCATGGTAGCTTCCCTAGGAGATTATTATGAAAAAGTTTAGGATTTCTATTAAATAAAGTTAGGAGGTCTTTATTTAATGATTATAGTATACACAGTCATCCTTAAACTCAACTTAAATCCTCTCGCTTTTTTATTAATTTTTAAAACTATGAATTGGAGCTGGGATTTGCCCACCGCGAGAGATGAAATCAACAGACGAAGCCCCGTTGACTTTCATCACTGGAGCTGTCCCTAGCAAACCACCAAACTCAATCATATCGCCTTCTTTGCCCTTTGGAATAATACGGACAGCCGTTGTTTTCATGTTAATCACACCAATTGCCGCCTCATCCGCAATCATAGCCGCAATGGTTTCAGCAGGCGTATCTTCAGGAATGGCGATCATATCCAACCCAACAGAACAAATAGCCGTCATGGCTTCCAGTTTCTCTAAATTCAGAGAGCCATTTTGCACCGCAGCAATCATCCCCTCATCTTCAGAAACGGGGATAAAAGCACCTGACAAGCCACCGACTTGGTTACAAGCCATCACTCCGCCCTTCTTAACTTGGTCATTCAAAAGAGCGAGGGCAGCCGTCGTCCCATGCGTACCAACTGTTTCTAGGCCCATTTCCTCAAGGACACGTGCCACAGAATCACCAACTGCAGGAGTTGGCGCCAAGCTTAGATCGACAATTCCAAAGTCAACACCAAGGCGTTCACTCGCCATTTGTCCAACCAGCTGACCGATACGAGTAATCTTGAAGGCCGTTTTCTTGACTGTTTCCGCTACTACATCAAAGCTCTGTCCACGAACCTTTTCCAAGGCACGCTTGACCACACCAGGACCCGAAACCCCGACATTGATGATAACATCTGCTTCGCCAACACCATGAAAGGCCCCTGCCATAAAAGGATTGTCCTCAACAGCATTAGCAAATACGACCAACTTGGCCGCACCCATATCTGATAAGTTCGCTGTTTCCTTGATGATACGTCCCATATCTGCAACTGCAGTCATGTTGATGCCTGACTTAGTTGAGCCAATGTTAACAGACGAACAAACCTTGTCGGTCTCAGCTAGAGCGCGTGGGATAGAATTGACGAGAATCTCATCTCCTTTTTGGTAGCCTTTTTGTACCAAGGCAGAGAATCCACCAATAAAGTCAACACCAATCTCCTTGGCAGCCTTATCAAGAGCCTTTGCCAAAACAACATAGTCTGTCGCATCAGTCGCAGCACCAATTAAAGAAATCGGAGTCACCGATACCCGTTTATTAACAATAGGAATCCCAAGTTCTGCAGCAATTTCATCTCCTACAGCCACTAGATTTGCAGCTTTAGTGGTAATTTTTTGGTAAATCTTTTCAGCAGCATGATTGATATCTGGATCAATACAGTCCAAAAGGGAAATCCCCATGGTGATGGTTCTGATATCGAAGTTCTGCTCCTCGATCATGGCAATGGTTTCTGTAACTTGTCTAATATCCATAGCCACCTCCTAGATATTATACATAGCGTCAAAAATCGCCGCACTTTGAATATTGATTTTGACATTCAAGGTCTGACCGAAAGTTTCAAACTCATTTCGTAGATAAGTGAAATCCTGTTTTTCGTCACTAGAAACGACCGCCATCATAGTAAAATATTCATCCAACACCGTCTGAGAAATATCGTCAATATTCAAACCCAACTCTGCAATCTTAGTAGACACGCCTGCAACGATCCCAGCCTTGTCCTTACCAACCACTGTAATAATAGCCTTCATCCTTATACCCCATTTCTACGATTTTTAGAAAACCTGAACGTTTTTGATTTTCTTTTTTCCTAGTATAGCATATTTCCATAGAAAATACTAAAAAACGCCTGCTTACGAAATTGTTCTTAAGAAAAAAACAATTTCGTAAACAAGCGTCTACCCTATCAAATGATGATGAGTGTTCCCGCTAGGACCGAAGTCCCAGCGGTAGACCAGAGCTAGACTAAGAGCACAAGACTCCATCATCATAACACTCAACAAAATTGATGATTTTATACTAATTCGATGATCGCCATTGGCGCAGCATCACCACGACGTGGTTCAGTTTTAAGGATACGAGTGTATCCACCGTTACGTTCAGCATAACGAGGTGCGATTTCTGAGAACAATTTTTGAAGTGCTGTAGTAGAAGTGTACTTATCAGTTGCTTCATCATAGTTTTCAGATGCGATTTCATTACGTACGAAAGCAGCTGCTTGACGACGTGCATGCAAATCACCACGTTTACCTAGAGTAATCATTTTTTCAACAGTTTTACGGATTTCTTTAGCACGAGCTTCAGTTGTCACGATTGATTCGTTGATCAAAAGGTCAGTTGTCAAATCGCGAAGCATTGCTTTACGTTGTGAGCTAGTGCGTCCTAGTTTACGGTAAGCCATGTATTCCTCCTTTATTTATCTTTTAATCCCAGACCCAAGTCAATGAGTTTGAGTTTCACTTCTTCCAAACTCTTGCGTCCAAGATTTCGTACTTTCATCATCTCTGCTTCAGATTTTTCTGTCAAATCATGCACAGTGTTGATACCGGCACGTTTCAAACAGTTGTATGAACGCACAGACAAGTCCAGTTCCTCAATCGTACGATCCAAAATACGATCGTCAGATTCAGTATCAGCTTCTTTCATCACTTCAGTTGACTTAGCAATCTCAGTAAGATTTGTAAACAAATCAAGATGTTCTGTCAAGATACGTGCTGAAAGCCCTAAAGCATCTTCTGGAATAATTGTTCCATTAGTCAAGATTTCAAGGGTTAATTTGTCAAATCCATCATTGCTACCTACACGAGCAGGCTCTACTTGATAGTTGACTTTTGTAACTGGTGTATAAATAGAATCTACAGCAAGTGTTCCAACTGGTGCATTATCTTTTTTGTTTTCATCAGCAGGTACATATCCACGACCACTGTTAACAGTCATTGTCGCTTTTAGAGAAGAACCTTCACCGATTGTAAAGAGATAATGATCTGGATTTACAATCTCAATATCACTGTCAGTCAAAATGTCTCCAGCTGTAATTTCAGCGGGACCTTCAACGTCAAGTTCAATGATTTTTTCGTCTTCAACGTATGATTTCACTGCAATCCCTTTAATGTTCAGAATGATTTGCATCACGTCTTCACGAACACCTGGAACTGTGTCGAACTCATGCAAGACACCTTCAATGTTGATAGATGTCACTGCTGCTCCTGGTAGAGAAGCTAGTAGTACACGACGAAGAGAGTTACCAAGAGTTGTACCGTAACCACGTTCAAGTGGTTCGATTACAAACTTGCCATAATCTTTATTTTCATCAATTTTTGTTATATTTGGTTTTTCAAACTCAATCATTTAGTTACTCCCTCTTAAACGAAAAGCAGTGTAATGCGATGATTATACACGGCGACGTTTTGGAGGACGAGCACCATTGTGTGGCACTGGAGTCACATCACGAATTGCTGTTACTTCAAGACCAGCGGCAGCAAGCGCACGAATAGCTGACTCACGACCAGAACCTGGACCTTTTACAGTAACTTCAACTGATTTAAGACCGTGTTCTTGTGCAGATTTAGCAGCAGCTTCAGAAGCCATTTGAGCAGCGAATGGTGTAGATTTACGAGAACCTTTGAAACCAAGAGCACCAGCTGATGACCAAGCAATTGCATTACCATGCACATCAGTAATCATAACAATAGTGTTATTAAATGTAGCGTGAATATGAGCAATACCAGATTCGATATTCTTTTTCACACGACGTTTACGTGTTGGTTTAGCCAAGACTTTTACCTCCTATATTATTTTTTCTTACCAGCAATCGCAACAGCTTTACCTTTACGAGTGCGAGCGTTGTTTTTAGTGTTTTGTCCACGGACAGGAAGTCCACGACGGTGACGAATACCACGGTAAGAACCGATTTCCATCAAACGTTTGATGTTCAAGTTTACTTCACGACGAAGGTCACCTTCAACTTTGATTGCATCCACTTCACGACGGATAGCATCTTCTTGATCTGATGTAAGGTCACGTACACGAACATCTTCTGAGATTCCAGCAGCAGCCAAAATTTTCTTAGATGTTGCAAGTCCGATACCATAAACGTAAGTTAATGAGATTACTACGCGTTTGTCATTTGGAATGTCAACTCCAGCAATACGAGCCATGTTTTCTCCTTTCTATCTTATCCTTGACGTTGTTTGTGTTTTGGATTTGCTGGGCAAATTACCATAACACGACCATTACGACGAATTACTTTACAGTATTCGCAAATTGGTTTGACCGATGGTCTTACTTTCATTTCTTATCCCTCCAAGTTTTTCGATTATTTAAAGCGGTAAGTGATACGTCCACGTGTCAAGTCATATGGACTCATCTCGACAGTAACACGATCTCCCGCTAAAATACGAATATAGTTTTTACGAATTTTACCAGAAACTGTTGCTAAAATCTGATGTCCATTTTCAAGTTCAACCGTAAACATTGCGTTAGGCATTGTATCGACTACTTTGCCTTCAACTTCAATCACATCGTCTTTTGCCACGCAAAAGCACCTCCATAAATTTCGATTCGATGCCTCTGAAAACAGAGACAACAATTATAAGTCAGACTATTTCAGTATAACATTTGTAGCGATTTTTTGCAAGTGTGAAAAACGCTTTATTTCAAATTTGTCAATACTTTTTCGATGTCTTTGAACACATCATTGATATCTTGATTTCCTTCGATATCGTGGACCAATCCTTTGGCACGGTAGTGAGCAATGATTGGTTCACCTTGGGCGATATTCACATCCAAACGACGCTTCACTGTCTCAGGTTTATCATCTTCACGTTGGTAGTAATCTTCCTCTTTATAGTCAACTGGTGGGTTGAAAACTTTGTGGAAGGTTTCACCTGTTTCGCGGTGGATGATACGGCCACTCAAACGTTCCAAGAGACAATCTGGATTCACTTCGATATTGATCACGCCTTCTAGTTCGATACCAAGTTCCGCCAATGTTTTGTCCAAGGCATGGGCTTGTTCAATCGTACGTGGGTAACCATCCAACAAGAAACCTGTTTCCTTGATGTCATCCTGTGAAAGGCGTTCTTTAACGATTCCATTTGTAACTTCATCTGGAACCAACTCACCTTTGTCAATATAAGACTTCGCAAGTACACCCATTTCAGTTTGATTTGCCATAGCAGCACGGAACATATCCCCAGTTGAAATGTGTGCCACGTGGAATTGCTCCACAATTTTAGCTGCTTGCGTTCCCTTACCTGCTCCAGGTAAGCCCATAATCAAAAGATTCATGATAGGATCTCCTTATTTTGTATTTAAATAGAAGCAGAAATCTCTTTCAACCCCTATTTAAAAACAAAATAGAAGAGGGGAGACGAAAATCTCTCTGATAGATAGACCTTCATACTCCACTCTCTAAGCAAAAGTAATCTTGCTTTTATTCTGTTTTGTCCATGAAACCAACATACTTACGTTTCAATAGGTAACCTTCAAGTTGTTTGATTCCTTCGATACCGGTTGAGATAATGATCAAAAGACTAGTTCCCCCAAAAGCAACAGCTTCTGAAAGACCAAAGACATCTTTTGCCACAATCGGCAAGATTGAAATCACACCAAGGAAGATTGATCCGACAGTCGCAAGGCGACGAAGAAGTTTCGACATGAACTCTTCAGTACCCTTACCAGGACGGACACCATGAATGTAGGCTCCACTCTTTTGCAAGTTTTCTGCTGCCTTCTCTGGATTGATCTGTACAAATGTATAGAAGAATGTAAAGAGAATGATTAGCAAGGCATACATAGCAACACCAGTCGGAGATGTTGTAGATAACATTTCCTGTGCTGTACGTACCCAAGCCCAATCATGACCTGTAGCACTCAAAAATTGAAGAATGGCTGCAGGTGCTGCTGTGATGGAACTTGCAAAGATAACTGGGATAACCCCCGCTGGGTTTACCTTCAATGGAAGGTATGAGCTTGATGGGGCTCCTTGAGCAACTTTTGTATATTGGATTGGAATTTTATATTCTGCCTGTTGAACAAAGGTTGTAAAGTAAACAATCAACAAGACAGCGATAATCAAAATAACGACAAAGATAATAGATGAAGTCAAACGGCTACTTGGAATATTGACGAAGTAGTCAACATAAATGCCTTTAATCATCTCAGGAATTGAAGCAACAATACCTGCAAAGATAATCATAGAAACACCATTTCCGTATCCCTTATCTGTAATTTGTTCCCCGAGCCAAGTTACAATCATACTACCTGCTGTGAGGATAATACCAATAGTAACAAAAACTTGTGGAGTTAAAGCTGTCGTTAATAATTTCGCTCCAGATAGAGTATTAAATCCTGCTGTAATCCCGATAGATTGAACAAATGCAAGCACAAGTGCAATATAACGAGTAGCTTGGTTTAGTTTTCTCCGTCCTACTTCCCCTTGTTTGCCCCATTCTACAAACTTCGGTAAAATATCCATTTGTAGCAATTGAACAACGATGGAAGCAGTGATATACGGACTTACTCCGAGTGCAAAAACGGAGAAGTTCTTCATGGCATTCCCTGAAACAAGACTAAGCATGTTCAAGAAAGATAAACCACTAAGAGCTTCCAAACTTTTTGCATTCACACCTGGAACAGTAATACTTGTCCCAATACGGAAAACAAGAATGATAAAAATCGTAAAAAGAATTTTTGATCGAACTTGTTTAACCTTGAGCGCTTCTTTTAGTAATTTAAAAAACATGGGTCACCTCTCTTAGATGACTTCTACAGAACCACCTTTAGCAGTGATAGCTTCCTCAGCTGATTTAGAGAATTTAGCTGCTTTCACAGTCAATTTCTTAGTCAACTCACCGTTACCAAGAATTTTAACTCCTGATTTTTCAGCTTTCACAATTCCTGCTTCGATAAGTACAACTGGAGTTACTTCTGCACCGTCTTCAAAGACGTTCAATTGGTCAAGGTTTACAATTGCGTATTCTTTAGCGTTAATGTTAGTGAATCCACGTTTTGGAAGACGACGGAACAATGGAGTTTGTCCACCTTCAAAACCGAGGCGAACTCCGCCACCGCTACGAGCTTTTTGACCTTTTTGACCGCGACCAGATGTTTTACCGTTACCTGATGAAGTACCACGACCAACACGGTTACGTACTTTACGAGAACCTTCTGCAGGTTTCAATTCATGAAGTTTCATTATTATTTTCTCCTCTTTTGTAAAATGCTAGCGCCGATAAGAGAGAAAAGGTTGTCTCCCTTATCAACTCGCCTATACATCGTCATTTTAGATGACTATATCTAGTTTTAGGGGATGAGTATTGCCACATCCCCTAAAAATTCATTAGTTTACTTCTTCAACTGTTACCAAGTGAGATACTGCAGTGATCATACCACGGATAGCAGCGTTGTCTTCTTTGATAACAGAGCTGTTCAATTTGCCAAGTCCAAGTGCTACAACAGTTTTACGTTGTGATGGAATGCGTCCGATTGGAGACTTAGTCAAAGTAATTTTAATTTGAGCCATTTTATCCCCTTTCTTATGCCAAATCAGAAACTGAGATACCACGAAGGGCAGCAACTTCTTCAGCGCGTTTCAATTGTTTCAAACCTTCAACAGTTGCGCGAACAATGTTGATTGGAGTGTTAGAGCCAAGTGATTTAGATGTAATATCTGCCACACCTGCCAATTCCACAACGGCACGAACTGCACCACCAGCGGCAACTCCAGAACCTTCTACAGCAGGTTTCAACAATACTTTAGCTCCACCGAATTCTGAAAGAACTTCGTGTGGGATTGTTGTTCCAACCATAGGAACTTCAATCAAGTTTTTCTTAGCATCTTCTACTGCTTTGCGGATTGCTTCTGGAACTTCTTGAGCTTTACCAGTACCAAATCCTACGCGACCGTTGTGGTCACCAACAACAACAAGAGCTGCGAAACGAAGACGACGTCCACCTTTAACAACTTTTGTAACACGGTTGACAGCAACTACGCGTTCTTCTAATTCAACTGCATTGTCTTTAAATGCCATTTTCTAGTGTCCTCCTATTAGAATTTCAATCCGTTTTCACGAGCTGCATCAGCCAAAGCTTTCACACGTCCGTGATATAGATATCCACCGCGGTCGAACACCACTTCTGAAATACCTTTAGCGTTTGCACGTTCTGCAACGAGTTTACCGACAGTAACGGCTTGTTCAGTTTTAGTTCCTTTTGAAACTTCTTTGTCAAGAGTTGAAGCACTTGCGAGCGTTACACCCGCTACGTCATCAATCACTTGAGCGTAGATGCCTGTATTAGAACGGAATACGTTCAAACGTGGGCGATCAGCAGTTCCAGAGAGTTTTCCGCGAACGCGACGGTGGCGTTTTTGGCGGAGTTTGTTTTTATCTGGTTTAGAAATCACAGTTTTCACCTCTTTAGTTTTAAATCGTGTGCTATGCACTAAGTTGGAAAATAGGTTGGTGGTTGAAAATCAACCACTCAACATTATTTACCTGTTTTACCTTCTTTACGGCGAACGAATTCACCAACGTAACGGATACCTTTACCTTTATATGGTTCTGGTGAACGAAGGCTACGTACGTAAGCAGCTGTTTGACCAACTACTTCTTTTGAAATTCCGCTAACAACGATTGTTGTTGGGTTTGGAAGTTCAAAAGTAATTCCTTCTGGAGCTTCAACTTCGTCTGGATGAGATTTACCAACAGCCAAAACAAGTTTTTTACCTTGAAGTTGTGCACGGTAACCAACCCCGCGCATTTCAAGTTCTTTCTTGAATCCTTCTGATACACCAATTACCATGTTGTTCAAAAGGGCACGAGTAGTTCCGTGGATAGTTTTCATTTCTTTTGAATCGTTTGGACGGTGAAGAGTTACTTCAGTACCTTCCACACGAATTTCAATATCTTTTGAGAACTCACGAGTAAGTTCTCCTTTAGGTCCTTTTACAGTTACAACGTTGTCATTGTTAGTGATTTCAACACCAGCAGGCAACACGATAACTTTATTACCAATACGTGACATGTTTATTTTCTCCTGTTAGATTGTCAGGCCATTACAGCCAGTTTTCACGGGGTTAAATCGATTTCTCGATTAAAGGAACATTTAGGTTTCAATTTCAAAGTGAATCTAGGCATCGTCTCGCGGGCATAACTTTGGGTTAGGCAAGAAACGATAACGAAGAGTCACAAAGAAATTGGAAGCTAAATATTACCAAACGTAAGCGATAACCTCACCACCAACATTCTTTTGGCGAGCTTCTTTATCAGTAAGCAAACCTTCAGAAGTTGAAAGGATAGCAATTCCAAGTCCGTTAAGAACTTTTGGAAGATCTTCACGTTTTTTGTAGACACGAAGCCCTGGTTTAGAAACACGTTTCAAGTTAGTGATAACTTTTTCACCGTTTGGTCCGTATTTAAGGAATACACGGATGATGCCTTGTTTGTCATCTTCGATGATTTCTACGTTCTTAACAAAACCTTCGCGTTTAAGGATTTCAGCAATCCCTTTTTTGATGTTTGATGCAGGTACTTCAAGTACTTCGTGTTTCGCTTGGTTAGCGTTACGAATACGAGTTAGGAAGTCTGCGATTGGGTCAGTCATAACCATTTTGTTTTTCTCCTCTTACTAGTAGTTTGCAAGTTGCACTTGCTAGTTAATGATTGAGCTGGGCTCAGATAGAATTGACACATTCAAATGAGAGAACTCTTATTTGAACACGAGCTACAACCTGTGCAAAAAAGATAAATTTGTTTTGGAGCATCGCTCCTTCTCCAAATTTCCTATTTTTGCTGTGGTTGTTACGCTCTTTGTATCATGATATTACCAAGATGCTTTTGTTACACCAGGAATTTGTCCTTTGTAAGCTAATTCACGGAAGCAAACACGGCAAAGTTTAAATTTGCGGTAAACTGAATGTGGACGACCACATTTTTCACAACGAGTATAAGCTTGAGTAGAGAACTTCGCTGGACGTTTGTTCTTAGCAATCATTGATTTTTTAGCCATTAGATTTACCTCCTATATTATTTTGCAAAAGGCATTCCAAGGCCTGTAAGCAATGCACGTGACTCTTCGTCAGTGTTAGCAGTTGTTACGATAACGATGTCAAGACCACGAGTTTTGTCAACGTCATCAAAGTTGATTTCTGGGAAGATCAATTGTTCTTTCACACCAAGTGTGTAGTTTCCGCGTCCATCAAATGATTTTGTTGGAACACCGTGGAAGTCACGCACACGTGGAAGTGAAACTGAAACCAATTTGTCCAAGAATTCGTACATACGTTCACCACGAAGGGTAACTTTTGCACCGATCGCTACACCTTCACGAAGACGGAAGCCGGCGATTGATTTTTTAGCTTTAGTGATAAGTGGTTTTTGACCTGAGATAAGTGCCAATTCTTCAGCAGCTTTTTCAAGACTTTTGGCGTTTGATACAGCTTCACCAACACCCATGTTCAAAACGATCTTATCTACTTTAGGCACAGCCATCACTGATGAGTAGTTGAATTGTTCTGTCAAAGCAGGAACTACTTCATTAAGATATTTTTCTTTTAAACGATTTGCCATTATACTTCTCCTTTCCTTCGTGATTAATCAAGCACTTCGCCTGATTTTTTGTTGTAGCGAACTTTTTTACCGTCTACAAATTTGTAACCAACACGACCAGCTACACCATTTTTGTCCAATACTTGAACGTTTGATACGTGGATAGCTGCTTCTTTCTCGATGATACCACCTTGAGGAAGTTCGTTAGTTGGACGTTGATGTTTCTTAACAATGTTAACACCTTCAACGATAACTTTGTTTACTTTTGGAAGGGCAGTAAGGACAACAGCTTCTGTTCCCTTATCTTTACCAGCGATTACGCGAACTTTGTCGCCTTTTTTTACAAACATTAGGTTTCTCCTTGATTTTTCTTACGCCCATAAGGGCACCCTGGAGGCAAATCCAGGGGACTAGTTTGTTTTTAAAAATTAAAGTACTTCTGGAGCAAGTGACACGATCTTCATGAAGCCACCTTCACGCAATTCGCGTGCAACTGGGCCAAAGATACGTGTTCCGCGAGGAGTTTTGTCTTCACGGATGATAACTGCTGCATTTTCGTCAAACTTGATGTATGAACCATCAGCACGACGAGCACCTGATTTAGTACGAACGATAACAGCTTTTACAACGTCACCTTTTTTAACCGCACCACCAGGAGTAGCTTGTTTTACAGATGCCACGATAACATCACCGATGTTTGCAAATTTACGTCCTGAACCACCAAGAACTTTGATAGTCAAGATTTCGCGCGCACCGCTGTTGTCTGCGACTTTCAAACGAGTTTCTGTTTGAATCATTTCAGTTTTCTCCTTTCAGGTTTGATTAGATGATGACCGCTTCTTCAACAACTTCTACAAGACGGAAACGTTTTGTAGCTGAAAGCGGACGAGTTTCCATGATACGTACGATATCGCCTTCTTTGGCAACATTGTTTTCATCATGTGCTTTGTATTTCTTAGAGTAGTTAATACGTTTACCATAGACTGGGTGGTTACGTTTTGTTTCAACTACAACTGTGATTGTCTTGTCCATTTTGTCAGATACAACACGTCCAACAAGAACTTTACGATTATTGCGTTCCATTGAAATTTCTCCTTCCCTAGTCTATTATTTCGCTTCAGATTGAACTGTTTTGATACGAGCGATTTGTTTTTTAACTTCTTTCAAGCGAGCTGTTTGTTCCAATTGACCAGTAGCAGCTTGGAAACGAAGTTCAAACAATTCTTTTTTCAATTCGTTTTCGCGCTTCGCGAGTTCTTCTTGAGAAAGACCACGAAGTTCTTTAACAAATTCTTTTACTTCATTAAGTTTCATGCCTTCTCCTTATTCTGCTTCACGTTTTACGAATTTACATTTAACTGGCAATTTGTGGCTTGCAAGACGAAGCGCTTCGCGAGCGATTTCTTCAGATACACCAGCGATTTCGAACATCACTTTACCACGTTTAACTGGTGCAACCCAACCTTCAGGTGCCCCTTTACCAGATCCCATACGCACACCGATAGCTTTAGCAGTGTATGATTTGTGTGGGAAGATTTTAATCCAAACTTTACCACCACGTTTCATGTAACGAGTCATGGCGATACGAGCAGCTTCGATTTGGCGGTTAGTGATCCAGTGGCTAGTTGTAGCTTGAAGACCGTATTCACCGAATGCTACTTCTTTTCCACCTTTTGCTTCACCGCGCATTTTTCCACGGAATTCACGACGGTGTTTAACACGTTTAGGTACTAACATTGGTTATTTACCTCCTTTAGTGTTTTTACGAGTTGGAAGAACTTCACCACGGTAGATCCATACTTTAACACCAAGTTTACCGTATGTAGTATCTGCTTCTTCCCAAGCGTAATCGATATCTGCACGAAGTGTGTGAAGTGGAACAGTTCCTTCAGAGTATCCTTCAGCACGGGCGATATCTGCACCGTTCAAACGACCTGATACTTGAGTTTTAATTCCTTTAGCTCCAGCACGCATTGCACGTTGGATTGCTTGTTTTTGTGCACGACGGAAAGCGACACGTTGCTCCAATTGACGAGCAATTCCTTCACCTACAAGGTGAGCATCCAAATCAGGTTGTTTGATTTCGATGATGTTGATGTGTACTTGTTTTCCAGTCAATTTGTTAAGTTTTGCACGGAGTGCATCAACGTTAGCACCACCTTTACCGATAACCATACCTGGTTTAGCAGTGTGAAGTGAAACGTTAACTTTGTTTACTGCGCGTTCAATTTCGATAGTTGAAACTGCTGCGTCAGCAAGTTCTTTTTGAACGAATTTACGGATTGCAAGATCTTCATGAAGGTAATCCGCGTATTCTTTTTCAGCATACCATTTGGCATCCCAATCACGGATGATGCCGATACGCATACCAATTGGATGTACTTTTTGACCCACGATGTTACCTCCTTATTTTTCTGCAACAGCCACAGTGATGTGAGCTGTACGTTTGTTGATTGGTGAAGCTGAACCTTTCGCACGTGGACGGAAACGTTTCATAGTTGGTCCTTCGTTTGCGAATGCTTCAGATACTACCAAGTTAGCTTTGTCCAAACCAAAGTTGTTTTCAGCGTTAGCTACAGCTGAATTCAAGACTTTCAAGATGATTTCAGCAGCTTTGTTTGGTGTGAATGTCAAGATTGCAATAGCATCGGCTACGCTTTTACCACGGATGTTGTCAAGAACAAGACGTGATTTACGAGGTGAAACACGTACTGTACGAGCCATTGCTTTAGCTGAAGTAATTTCTGCCATTTATGTTCTCCTTATTTTCTACGTGTTTTCTTGTCGTCTGCAGCGTGACCTTTGTAAGTACGAGTTGGTGCAAATTCACCAAGTTTGTGACCTACCATGTCTTCTTGGATGTAAACAGGTACGTGTTTACGTCCGTCATAAACTGCAATAGTGTAACCAATGAAACTTGGGAAGATCGTTGAACGACGTGACCAAGTTTTGATAACTTTTTTCTTTTCGTCGTTAGCTTGAGCTTCAACTTTTTTCATCAAATGCTCATCGACGAAAGGTCCTTTTTTAAGACTGCGTCCCATTTTTATATTTTCTCCTTTAAATGTTGTACCACAGCGGCTTGCGCTCACATGGAGCGCTACCGAGCTGGCGGATTTCCTAGTTGCTTAGGCGACTAGTTTACTATTATTTCTCGTTGCGACGACGAACGATAAGTTTGTCAGATTTCGCTTTCTTGTTACGAGTTTTAAGACCAAGAGCAGGTTTGCCCCATGGAGTAGATGGCGCTTTACGACCAACTGGTGCTTTACCTTCACCACCACCGTGTGGGTGATCGTTAGGGTTCATTACAGAACCACGAACTGTTGGGCGGATACCTTTCCAACGGCTACGTCCTGCTTTACCAAGGTTTACAAGTCCATGTTGTTCGTTTCCGACAACACCAACTGTAGCACGACAAGTTCCAAGAATCATACGAACTTCGCCAGATTGAAGACGAACAAGAACGTATTTACCTTCTTGACCCAATACTTGGGCAGAAGCACCAGCAGCACGTACCAATTCTCCACCACGACCTGGTTTCAATTCGATGTTGTGGATCAAAGTACCAACTGGGATGTTAGCAAGTGGAAGAGCGTTTCCGACTTTGATATCTGCTTCAGGACCTGAAACGATACGTTGACCAACTTCAAGACCTTTTGGAGCGATGATGTATGCTTTCACACCGTCAGTGTAGTGTACAAGAGCGATGTTTGCAGAACGGTTTGGATCGTACTCGATAGTTTTAACAACTGCTTCAACGTTGTCTTTGTTACGTTTGAAGTCAACCAAACGGTAGAAACGTTTGTGTCCACCACCTTGGTGACGAACAGTGATACGACCGTTGTTGTTACGACCAGCCTTGCTCTTCAAAGCAACAAGCAATGATTTTTCAGGAGTGCTTGTTGTGATTTCAGCGAAATCCAAAGAAGTCATATTACGGCGACCGTTTGTTGTTGGTTTATAAACACGAATTCCCACGATATTTCCTCCTTAGATTATTCAGCTTCAGCAGCGAACAACTCGATTGCTTTTGAATCAGCTGTAAGTGTGATGATAGCTTTTTTAGTTTTGTTAGTAAAACCAGTGTAACGTCCAACACGTTTTGCTTTTGGTTTTACGTTGATTGTGTTAACGTTGGCAACTTTAACACCTTCGAAAGCAGCTTCAACAGCTTGCTTGATCAAAAGTTTGTGTGCACGAGTGTCAACTTCAAATACATATTTTCCTGCTTCAAGTTGAGCCATTGAGCTTTCAGTGATGACAGGTTTTTTGATAACATCATACAAATTCATTATGCAAGAACCTCCTCGATTTTAGAGATAGCTGCTTGTGTGACAAGAAGTTTGTCGCTATTTGCGATGTCAAGAACACTTGCAGTTGTAGCAGTTGCAACTTTCACGTTTGGAAGGTTACGAGCTGAAAGAGCTGCGAATTCATTTCCTTCTTCAAGGATAACAAGAACTTTAGAATCGATGCTCAATGCTGCAAGAACTTTTGCAAATTCAGCAGTTTTTGGAGCTGTAAATGAAAGAGCATCTACAGCTACGAATTTGTTTTCAGCAACTTTTTCAGAGTAAACTGATTTAAGAGCTAGGCGACGAACTTTTTGTGGAAGTTTGTAGCCGTATGAACGTGGAGTTGGTCCGAAGACAACACCACCACCACGCCATTGTGGTGAGCGGATAGAACCTTGACGAGCACGTCCAGTTCCTTTTTGACGCCATGGTTTGCGTCCACCACCTGATACTGCAGAGCGGTTTTTAACAGCGTGTGTTCCTTGACGAAGGCTTGCGCGTTGGCTGATGATCACATCAAACACAACTGATTCATTTGGTTCAATACCAAATACTGCATCGTTAAGAACAACTTGGCCAGCTTCTTTACCAGTTTGGTCAAATAATGTTACGTTTGCCATTGTGACTGATTTCCCCTTTCTTTATTATTTACCAGCTTTAACTGCTGATTTGATAGTGATAAGAGATTTCTTAGCACCTGGTACGTTACCTTTGATAAGGATAACGTTCTTTTCTGGAACAACTTGTACAACTTCAAGGTTTTGAATTGTTACGCGGTCGCCACCCATACGTCCTGCAAGGTTTTTACCTTTGAATACGCGGTTAGGTGCAACAGGTCCCATAGAACCTGGACGACGGTGGTAACGAGAACCGTGAGCCATTGGTCCACGTGATTGTCCGTGGCGTTTGATAACACCTTGGAAACCTTTACCTTTAGAAGTACCAGTTACGTCAACAACGTCTCCAGCTGCGAATGTTTCAACTGTGATTTCAGCACCAACTTCCAAGCCTTCAACGTTTTTGAATTCACGAATGAAGCGCTTAGGAGCCGTGTTAGCTTTCGCTACATGTCCTTTAGCAGGTTTGTTGCTCAATACTTCGCGTTTGTCATCGAAACCAACTTGGATAGCGTTGTATCCGTCTGTTTCAACAGTTTTAACTTGAAGAACAACGTTTGGAGTTGCTTCAATAACTGTTACAGGGATCAATTCGCCAGCTTCAGTGAAGATTTGAGTCATTCCCACTTTTTTCCCTAAGATTCCTTTTGTCATGAGAAAATAGTTCCTTTTCTATATTTTTTATTCAAAAAGTTTTTAACGAGCGTTTTTTATGCTCAAGTCTAAGATACAAAGGGCGTCAAACTCAAAGTGAAAATAGGAAACTGACGCAGTGTCTAACAGACACTAGGAAGTTTATCTTTTTCACACCGAGTTTAGCCCGTGTTCAATTAAATTGAAACACCAGCCTCTGCTCTTTTATATTTTAGATTAAAGTTTGATTTCTACGTTTACACCACTTGGAAGATCCAATTTCATCAACGCATCAACTGTTTTTTGAGTTGGGTTAACGATATCGATCAAACGTTTGTGTGTACGCATTTCAAATTGTTCGCGAGAGTCTTTGTATTTGTGAGTCGCACGAATGATTGTGTAGAGGCTACGCTCAGTTGGAAGTGGGATTGGACCCGCAACTTGTGCACCTGTACGAGTAGCTGATTCTACGATTTTTGCAGCCGCTGTGTCAAGCGTACGGTGTTCGTAAGCTTTCAAACGGATACGGATTTTTTTGTTTGCCATCTTTTTCTCCTTTTCGTCTATTTAAGATAATAGGCTAGCTCCACAAGAAAACCGACGCGCGTTGCGTGGCAATGCAACCGAGCGTGTCGCAACCTCTTGCATCAAAGCTAAGGCTGTAATTTACAGCACCATAATAGAATAACACAAAGCCCCTACGATTGCAAGGGATTTGTGAGCTTTTTTTCGTTTTTTTAAGATGAAACTGTTTTCTCTTTTCATCTTTCCAAGATTACGGATTTATATCTATAAAAAACCGTCTTTTCTTCTATATAATGTGTGTCATTTTGACCTTGAATGTATCTTCTGATTGATCTACTAAAATGTCCGCTTTAGACTCGTTTTCTCTATAGTATCGCAGATACTGCTCCCGTCTCATCTGATGGCTAGCCAATACAAAAGATGCATCCCGATTTCTCATAGTCGTATCTCGAGCTAAGCGCCTCTTTAATTCGGTCTCCTCATCCGTGTAGAAACAGATAGTTTTGTCAAAGAGTTCCTTGGGTAGAAATCCCACAGACATCCCTTCAACAATCAGAATTGGTTTGGCTCCAGACAAGACCTCGCTAGCCTTCCACGGTTCATCGATTGTTAAGACATCCATACCTGCCTGCAAGGCGAGAATATCTCTCTGTAAACTTGCCAGTTCATGTGCTACAGGCAGACAAGCTGTCACCTTTTGATCTGGTGCTTGCTTTGGTACTACCAGGTGACGTTCTGAAGTGATATAGGGATCTGTTTCTAGTAAATTTACTGTAGTGGAATCTAGGGCTTGATGTAATTCCTGAGCGAAGGTTGATTTACCTGAAGCCCCATGACCGTAGATCCCTAGCGTCCTAATTCTTCCCGTTTCGATCTCTGAAACCAGTTGTTCTATCAGGTCTTTTTTCTTCATTCTCTCTTCACCTGCTCATAGCTTTCTTTTCCGTCATTAAGTTTGTCCCAAATCACTATTTGACCTTGTTTGAGAGATTTTTGCACATCGATAATTCGTTGATTAGAAGACCCTCGAAACTGGAGCATAAGATTGCGCTTGCTTTTATCATACCGTCCATCGACAAGGATGTCAATCAGCGACAAGAGTTCCAATTTGTCTGGAGTCTCCAGCATCATTTCTTCCCAAGTGTAGCCCGTCCAGGACCAGATGTCTTTGTCTGGCAATTCCTTTCGAATTCGCTTAACGAGAGGTAAGAGGATACCTGTATTAAGAAAAGGTTCTCCCCCCAGCAAGGTCAATCCTTGAACATAGGGCTGGGCAAGGTCTACCATGATTTGTTCTTCTAATTCTGCCGTATAGGGAATGCCTGCGTTGAAAGACCAAGTCGCAACATTATAGCACCCCTCGCAGTGAAACATGCAACCTGATACATAGAGAGAGTTGCGCACACCTTCTCCATCGACAAAGTTAAAAGCCTTGTAATCAATGATTCGCCCTTTACTAAGCTCCTCACTTTTCCATTCACCTGGTTTTGGTGTATTCCATGTCATCCTTTTACTCCAAATCTATCCAGTAACGTTCTACGCCATTGCGAACATCCTCAAAGAGTCCTCCATTTGCCACAATCACCGCCCTACTAGCAGGATTTTCCGTACTACAGGTCACAAGTGCTTTTTTGATGTTCTTTTCCTTGGCGACTTGTAAGCCTTGTCGGAGAGCTTCTTTGGCATAACCTTTGCCTCTTTCAGAGGGGCGAACGGAATAGCCGATATGGCCACCATTTTCTAGTAAGTAGTCATTTAATCGGAGACGAAGGTTGAGAAAGCCAAGAGCCTGGCCTGCTACGTCAAAACTAATCAGCTGGATAGCAGGAACCCAGTTTTCAGGAATATTGAGTCCCGCTTCCGCTTGAAGATTTTCTTCTAGCCACTCTTCATAAACAAAATTCTCAGCATCCCAAAACCCGCCATCGTGGGCTGATTGAGTCTGTTCAAACTCTGCCATCATCTCTAAAACTGTTTCTTTATCTGCCAATATCGGTCTGCGTAGTTCCATATTCCCATCCCACCTAAGAGAAAAGTGAGAGCAGACTCTCACTTTTATTTTTTCTTGCTCTTGTTTAAAAACTGTTCTCTGAGGTTGAGCAAGCGTTCTTTTTTACCTGTCCCACCTTTCGAGTGTTTCTCGTGATAACGGGTCACTTGTGCGCGTCCCTTATCGTCTAATTGGTATTTCCCCATTGCGTTTCCTTCTAATTTGTTACTTCATGTCCGGCTGTTTTAATAGTTGAACCGTTCATGTGTTTGACACGCGCAGCGATTTCCTTGTGGCGTCCATTAACCATCGGACGCGCTTGAGGATTTCCCAGATAACCACACGTACGTTTGACCACATCTACTGTTTTAGGGTCGCTATTGCCACAGTTGGGACAAGCAAAGCCTCGCTCAGTTGGTTCAAAATCCCCTTCAAAGTCACACTTGTAGCAACGATCAATCGGAGTATTGGTCCCTAGATAGCCGACACGGTCATAGGCATAGTCCCAAACAGCTTCCAAGGCTTTAGGATTTTGTTGAAGAACTGGATACTCACAATAATGGATGAAACCACCTGACGCACCTGCTTCTGGATAAACTTTCTCAAAGTCTAATTTTTCAAACGGCGTTGGATTTTTCCGGACATCGTAGTGGAACGAGTTGGTGTAGTATTCCTTATCCGTGATGTCAGGAATAGAACCGAACTTCTCTGTGTCTAAGCGACAGAAGCGATCTGTCAGACTTTCAGACGGTGTGGAGTAGATAGAGAAATGGTAACCATATTGGTCAGACCACTCTTCCACACGACGTTTCATATCGCGAATAATATCCAATGTGAATTCCTTGGCTTCAGGATTGCTTTCCCAGCTATTTCCAAAGAAGACTGTAGCCACTTCGTACAAACCGATGTAGCCCAGCGAAACTGTCGCACGGCGATTCTTAAAGAGTTGGTCAACACTTTCTTCTTTTCCGAGACGGCGGCCGAAGGCTCCATACTGATAAAGGATAGGGGCATTTGCTGGTGTTGCTTCCTTGGTTCGTTCGACACGATAAACCAGAGCATCCTCCGCAATGTTCATTCTCTCGTTGAAGATTTCCCAAAACTTATTCAGATCTCCTTCAGACTCGAGGGCGATACGAGGCAGATTAACCGTCACAACACCTAGATTCATCCGACCTGAATTGACCTCTACGCCATTCTCATCCTTCCATCCTTGGAGGAAGGAGCGACAACCCATAGGAACCTTGAAGGAACCTGTCAGTTCAATAATCTTATCATAGGACAAGACATCTGGGTACATCCGCTTGGTTGCACACTCGAGGGCCAACTGTTTGATGTCATAGTTTGGAGTTCCCTCTTCCAAGTTAAGGCCTCTTTTAAGCGTAAAGATAAGTTTTGGGAAGATGGCTGTGCGGTGTTCTGAACCAAGCCCCTTGATACGAATGGTCAAGATAGCTTTTTGAATTTCCCGTTCAAAACGACTAGTTCCTAGACCAAAACCTAGTGAAGTAAAAGGTGTTTGTCCATTTGAAGTGAAGAGGGTGTTGATTTCATACTCAAGAGATTGCATGGCATCGTAGATGTCTTTTTGAGTTTTCTTCCAAGCATAATCTTCCCGTTTCTCGGGCAAGACCCACTCTTCCGCATCCTTGAGGTGCTTTTGGTAATTCTTCTCCGCATACGGAGCCAAGACTTCATCGATACGGTCAGCTGAGCAACCCCCGTACTGGCTAGAAGCAACGTTAGCGATGATTTGAGAAATTTGAGCTGTCGCAGTCTGGATAGACTTGGGACTCTCTACCTCTGCATTCCCAATCTTAAAACCATTTTCTAGCATGCCTTTAAAATCAATCAAACAGCAGTTGGTCATAGGAGTGTAGGGACTGTAGTCCAAGTCATGATAGTGGATATCCCCTTTTTGGTGAGCATTAGCTACGTGCTTAGGAAGCATTTGCAGCCCAATCGACTTCCCAACAATCCCTGCTGTCAAATCACGCTGGGTGTTGAAGACATCGCTGTCTTTATTGGCATTTTCATTGACAACTGCTTGATCTTTATTGAGAAGTTTATGGATACTAAAGTTGATATCTGTCGCTTTTGAGCGCTCAAAATCCCTTTGTGTCCGATAAGTGATATACTCCTCAGCTAGTGCATACTCTTTGGCTTCAAGGAGTTCGTGCTCTACGACATTTTGAATTTCATAAATCTTGACACCTTGAGGGAAGCGGCTGTGAATTTCAGTCACGATTCTTTCAACTAGACCATTTAGGCGTTTTTCTACTAGAGGCGTAACGTCCATAACCTTTTCCGCCGCCTTGTGGAGAGCCTTGTCAATCTTGTCTACATCAAACACCACTCGTCTACCATCTCGTTTTTCAACGAACAAGGTGGGAACGGTTGCAAGCTTTTCTTCTAATACAATCATATCCATGCTCTTTTCTAAAATGTTGTTCTATGAAGTATTATACCACTCTTAAAATAAAAATCAATATCTTGTGTTAAAAATCCTAAAAATTTTAAAATTCCACAAGATATTGATTTTTTGTTATTTGGATTTATAAAGTTTGAACTCGCTAGTATTTGTCTGAACAAGCTCATAGTTTTCACTGAGCCAGCTCTCTACATCTGACCACAAGGCAACTTTTTGATTGACCACAATCATCTTCGGTTGATTCTCTTTCAGGTCATTCATCAGTTTGGTTTTATTTTCATCGCTTGCAGTATAAAGTGTTGGAGTTGATAGAGAAGTCGGCGCCAAGCGTTCACTTGCACGGTAGAAATCAGGACGATCATCCCAAGCATAGACACGATCCTCAGAACTCGTTTGTTGTTTGACCACGCTAGCAAGACGGTCTCTCTCCTGATAAGTCGTTGGGTGAGAAAGGTAACGACTCACAATAGGAAGAACAATGAGATAAGCAAGGGCAATCAGTGGTAGATAGAAATTTCCTTTAAAGAAAGAAGTTTGTTTCTCACGTCTTCTTCTACGACGACTCCCTCCCTCCGAAACATCTTCCTTGATTCCTGTCAGAAGGAGCAAGACCAAGAAAGGAATTAGCACCACAAGACGAGTACCGTTGATAGGTTCTTGGGAGAGAATCAAGATTCCTAAAGAAATCAACAATCCCAAGCTAGTAGCAATTGAGAGGGCATATTGCTTGGCTGGTTTTGACTGGAACAAGCCTGCAAAGAGCAAACCAAGGGAACCTAATCCAATAGCAAGCAAACCATAGAAGGCTGCATTTTCAAGCAAATGCGAATTTGAAAAGAGGCTAAGAGTATTTACCGGATACAAGGTCTGGCTAATAGCATCTCCAAAACTACCTGTCCACACTGTATAGTAGCCTAAAGGATAGAATAAGAGTGAAAATCCTAGGGCTGACGCAAAGAACTGATATAGACCATGAACAAAGTGACCTTTAGCTAGATTAAAGCCGATAATCCCCAAGGCCAGTACAGCCGCAAACAAGACGGTTGGGATTGGCGCAAGGAAGAAAGCGAGAGCAAGGCTCATCCCCACTCGTACAAATCCTTTATCATCCTTTGGAAAAGCGAGATAATTTGTAACGATACTCAATGAATAAAATAGGAAAGGCAGGGCTAGCAAAAGAGCATAGCCACCACCAAAAGCGAGTCCAGCTACAAGCAAGTATAAAATAAAGACAACTCGCTTCGCTTCCTTTTCTTGGCCGACAAGAGTATTCGCAGCCTTAAAAAGAAAAACACCTGCTCCAAACAAGGCCAACCACTCAACCAAAGCAATCAGAATACTACCTTGAAAAAGGTAGGTTAGCACATAATAGAGCAATCCCTCCGTCCCAAAATAATCTGTATACATTTGACCATTTTGATGCAAGGCCCAACCGGTATAAAGATCCTGACTTTGTTGCGGACTGATTAAACCAAAAATAAAAGGCAGGGCAACCGAAATGGCTGTGGCCACTAAACTCCAAAGCAAAATACTAAAAAAGGGAATGGGAGCTCCTTCTCGTTTTTCTGGCACTGACCAGTCTTGGTAATGAGATTCTTCTTGTTTCTCATCTATTTTCCCGTATACGTTCATTCAATTTCTCCTCTAAGTTTATCTGTTTTAGTATATCAAAATCTTACAGGAATGTCAGCTTGGGATTGATATTTGCTGAATTTCTTATCCAATAACGCAAAGCGTTCGATTTCACGAAAACGGTGGAATCGACTGTTACTATACTCTCTGACAAAATCATCATCTTCTAGATTAAGCATGGTTTTCTCCTTTACTTATCTATTCGTAAGAAAACAAAAAAGATCCAGCCTTGGGCTAGATCTTGGTTGATTGTCAAAGCATGGGTGCAAACAACTGGACAATTTCCTTGACCAGGCTTTGATACCAGCTGGTTTTGATGGTGTGGGGATAAATTTCTTGAGAAACTTTAAAAATCTCTTCGAAGTCCCTTTCAATAGCGATGATAGACTGCGTTCTATAAAGTAAGACGGCATTTTCATAGTGGTGAAGCAAGCTCCGATAGTCAAAATTGATGGTTCCCACGGTGGCCACTTCTCCATCGACAAGCATTTGCTTGCTATGAAGGAATCCCGGACTGTATTCATAAATACGAACTCCTGCAGATAACAAGTCTGGATAAGCCCCTCGAGTAACTAGCTGAATAACCTTCTTATCTGGGATACACGGTGTCACAATTCGCACATCTACCCCTCTCAGAGCTGTATTTTTGATACTTTCAGTTAGATCGTAGTCAGCAATTAGATAGGGAGTCGTGATATAGACGTAATCTGTAGCTTGATTGATAAGATTTTGGTAGACCGTTTTTCCAACTTGAGCTCTGTAGATGGGTTTTGGTCCACTACTATAGGGAATACAGAGCCCCATCCCATCTTTTGGCTGATTTTCAAGATGGTATTGGTCAAAATCACTAATCTCTCCACGGTTGATATACCAGGCAGATAAAAAGAGTCTGGTAAAAGCCTTAACTGCCGGTCCATCCAGACGAATACCGCTATCCTTCCAATAACCAAAGCGTTCGATATGGTTGATATACTCATCAGCCAGATTGATACCACCTGTATAGGCAATTTGACCATCGATAATCATGATTTTACGGTGATCACGGTTGTTATAAGCAACGGTCAAACGTGGAATCACCTTATTAAATTTGTGGGCTTCAATCCCTCGACCACGAAGCTGGATGGTGTAATCTCCAGGCAAGGTTGCCATACAACCAATATCATCATAGAGAAGCTTCACCTCTACTCCTTGAGCTGCCTTTTCTTCCAAAATCTCCAAAATACTATTCCACATCAAACCTTCTTCGATGATATAGTATTCGAGAAAGATAAACTTCTCAGCTTTCTTGAGATCCTCTAGCATCTGATGCCACATACTTTCCCCAGATGCAAAAAATTGTGTATCCGTTCGATCATAGACATCGGCATTCGTATCCATGCTAAGGAGTGATTTGATAACTCCGTAAGCTGATTTGTCTTGTTCCTTTAACTCCAAACGGAGAGCTCTGCTATTGTCCTCTCGATCAACCATTGATTGGAGCTGCTTTAGCTGCTTCATTTCTTTTTTAGATAAACGACGCTCTCCAAACATGATATAGAGCAATGGGCCAAACACTGGCACAAAGGCTACTAACAGCCATGTTACCTTACTCTCAGGATTCATAGACCGATTGACAATCGATACAATGGTCGCTAAACTCACTAAAATGACCAGGATAATCCAGACAATTGGAGCCATTTGCCCTAGATAGAGAAATAAACCAAAGACGATAAACAACTCTGCCAACATGATGGTAATACTAAAACCATATTTGGACATGAGTAGCTGCATTTTTCTAGCTGTCATACATCCCCTTTCTTTTCTAACATTCTCCTTAACTGCTTGATAAACTAATGTTTCTACTAGTATACCTCAGTTCAGGGGTAGATAGCAACCGTTTACCTTTGCTCAAGTTCCAGTCGTTCCGTGTTTAGATGATTATTACAATTTCAGAGCCAACATATTGACCGTCATACCAGCTGCAGTCCCCATAAGGTAGACGACATCTCCCTCCTTGATAAGTCCATGCTCCAAAGAATAAGCCAGGCCAAACGGTACAGAGACTGACACCATATTTCCATAGTCAGTGACGAGATTGAGGTACTGATCCTCAGCCACACCTAGTTTTTCCATGACCAAAGGAAGAGCACGACTTGCTTGGTGAGGAATGATATAGTCCACGTCTGCCAAGGCTAGCTGTGTTTTTTCTTGAAACTCTTCAAACATGACTGGGATTTTACGAGCAGACAAGAGGAGGATTTTCTTCCCCTTCATGTCAAACATATAGTTGGTCTTCGTCGCTTCAGAGTACTCTTTTGGTTGAAAAGAAGTCAGACCTCCACGAATCTCCGTATCGTGAGCCCCTTCTGACCAAGTACGTTGGAGACTAGCAATGACCCCTTTTTCCTGATGACTTTTTTGGAAAATAAAGGCTGCTGCCCCATCACTAAAGAGTTCAAAACTTTCTTTTTGCTTGGGATTGAGCCCTAAACTACCAACCTCACTAGACACAAGCAAGACACGATTGTATTCGCCCGCCTCAATCAAGTGGGACATAGTCGATAGAGCAGAAATAAAGCTGGTACAGGTCGTATTGATGTCCATTGCTGGAATTGAGAGTCCTTTTGCCACGCGCTCATGAATCAAGGCAGCCGTACAAGGAATAGGCTGAACACCAACTGCACTAGCTGATACAAGGCAATTGATATCTTTAATATCCAAATTTGCATGTTCAAGTGCACGGTGGATAGCTCCTTCTGCCAAGTCGAGTTGCGTTTCTTCATTTTCAACTACACGATAACGGGTCTGGTCTTTAAATTGAACTGTATGCTTTGGAAGGCAAATGCCATAACCTGCGATTTCTACATGTCTTTTTACTTCTGTCATTGTCTTTCTTCCTTTCATAAACGTTGGATACGTTTGAGTTTACGGCTAATATCCCAGTGATAATCTGAAAATTGGATTTGAGGAACTATGAACTCTTTTTGCTGGGCCAAGAGTTGGAACTGTGCTAAAATTGCTGTCTCTACGTCCTCATCTCTTCGGCTTAAACAAACTTCCACTAATTTCTCGGAATGTTGCTTAACTTGGTAATCTCCTACATTCTCCACAAAGAGGATACAACGCCTGATAAAGTCTGGATAGATCGTTACCTGCCCGCCATTCTGCCCTTTAAAGTAGAAGATATCATCAGAGCGTCCTTCGACCTTGTCAATCCGTGTATAGTAGGAGCCACAGGGACAAGGCTCCGGATTTTCAACCAAGATATCATTGAGCTGGTAGCGATAAACAGGCTGACTGCTTCGTTTAAAGTCCGTAATCACTGGATAGAAACGGCGGTCATCTAGATACTGCTTTTCCACAAAGATAATGTCTTCGTTGAGATGCAGATTGCCAGCTGAGCAAGTGCAGGCTAAGAAACCTTCAGTCGCCTGATAAACTTGATCAATGATGGATAGTGAAAAGGCTTCTGCGATTCGTCCTCTATCACTATCTTCCAAGATTTCCGCCACCGAAACGATTTTTTGAGGATGAATGGCTAACTCTCCAGCCTTAAGACGCTTGCTCAATTCAATCAACATCGAGGCTGGCGCCACAATAATCGTTGGTTGATAGTTGTTGAGTCGCTCGATATGCTCATCTGTATGTTTGAAAATATCAAAATACTCTAGACGAATGAGCGCTGTATTGATGGTCTGATAGAGTTCATTATCAGCTCTCAGGAAAAAGGCGATGCGGTGTCCAAAAAGCTGCCCCTTGGGCAACATCTTTGCCAAGATAGCCGCAGCCCACATACTTCGCTCTTTCTCTGTTGTGATAAAGAGCCCCCGATGTCCAGACGTCCCTGAAGACAGACCGACGGCTACTTCCCCTTTAAGTTCAGTGAAGTCACGGGTCTTCTCACTTTCAATAGCTAAGGATAAGGCTTCATCACGATCCACTCCTTGGGTGTTGAGCTCATTGAAATGTTCCATCATAAAAGCCTTGTCCATATGGTCAAAGTTGCTAGGAACTCCATTTTTAAAGTAGGGCGACTCTCGCTTTAAAAAGTCTATATAGTTAGTTAATTGCTTTTTCTGATAGTTTTCTACAGCTTCTCGAGATTTGAAATGATGAAGCCATCGAGTTTGGATAAAGGTTTTAAGAAAGGTTATTTTTTTCATGTAAGATTGACTCTATCCTTTCTACAGGATCATGGCTAACAACTACCTCGATACCGTCCTTTAAGACTTCCTCCAGAAACTCTGTCCCCCTGATATAGTCAGACTTATTATCCTGAACAAAGGAAGGAATCAGGTGCATCTGCTTGGTGTAAGGTAAGAGATCAATTCCCCAACAGAGGTCCGCTGCAATGAGGAGATTAAGGTCTGGAAAATATAGACAGGCTTGCCCCCTAGCATGCCCGTCAACAGAGGCTACTAGGATACTGCCATCTCCAAAAAGATCACAAATTGGACGATAGGGAAAAGTTGAAACTTGCTGGTCAGCTCTGATAATGGTTAGATTTTTCTCAAAAGAAGCAGGTAAAAACTCCTTGAAAATCAAGTCTTTCAATTTGGGTTTTTGGTAGACTTCATATACTTCTTTTGTCAAGATAAAGGTTGCATGAGGAAAGAAACTAGCTCCTCCCAGATGATCTGGATGTAGGTGTGATAGAAGAACATAGTTAATTTCTTCTGGTTTGATTCCCTTCGCTTCCAGTAAACGTGAAATTTGGTCCTTCTCCGTCATTTGAACGGGCGTTCCTAGCCGATAGAAACCATAGCGAAGCCGGGTCTTAATATCGTAATGATAGCCTGTGTCATAGAGGAGATAGCCCTTGTCCCTGTGTTTGATAAGAAAAACACCTGCTGGAAAGGTCATCTTTTGATTCTTGACTCCCTTAAATAGCAAACCTGTGTAGCTGGTACAGTAGCCTGCTGGGAAATAATCAATGCTTTCGATAATCTTGGACATATTGTTCAATCCCTTCCGAAATACTGATTTGAGGGCGATACTCCAAGTCTCGCTCCGCCTTGCTGATGTCCAGCGTCTGACTATAACGGAGCAGATAATAGGTATAGCGTGTCAGAGGCGGTTCACCTTTGAGTTTCAAGACCTTATACAGAAACTCTAAACTACTAGCAATAACTGAAAGAAGAGGAGCTGGCACTTTTCTGTATGTTATTGGATAACCCAACTCTCTCAAGGTTTCTTCAATCAAATCCTTAAAGGTTCTTGATTCCCCATTGGTAATATTATAAACTTCGCCACTAGCTTGAGGAGTCTCTAGTGCCAAGCGAATTGCCAGAGCGACATTTTCCACACAGGTCATATCCATAAGCTGACGACCGTCTCCTATTAAGGGAATGCCAATCTTCTGACTGAGTTTGAGAACTCGGGGCAAAATACTGGTATCCCCAATCCCAAAAAGCCCACGAGGTCGTAAAATAATACTCGGAACATCGGGATAATCCTTAAACAGCTTCTCCGAAGCCAGCTTACTACGAATGTAGTTGTTCAGATTATTTTCCTGAGGCGCAGCACTTTCTTTGATAGCTAGCTGATCTCGAGGCGCAGCATAGATGCTAGGCGAGGACACATAAACCAAACGCTGAATACCAGCCTCTCGGCAAGCATCCAGAACATACTTGGTCCCTAAGACATTTGTCTGGTAGAAATCCTCCCAAGCACCCCAAACGGTAGAAAGAGCACCCGCATGCACAACCATGTCCATCCCCTGACAAGCCCGAGCTAAATCCTCTTGCTTGGTCAAATCTCCCTGAAAAAATGCCACAGAGGAGTTCTCTAAAGACTGACCCACCTTGCGATTGCGTCCAAAAGCGCGTACCTGATAGCCCTGCTGACTGAGCTCTTCAACAACATACTTGCCTAGAAAGCCCGTAGCACCTGTTACCAATACTTTCTTCATTTTTTACTTCTCCTTGTCCCCTAAGAGCCGATGTATTTCGCTCTTCAGAATCTCTGTTGGCTGATAGATTTGAGCTGCACGACTAAGTTTGTTCAAGTCTGCCCAGTCATCTCTAGCCAACAACTCATCAAAGGCGCGTCCAATCGCTTCCGTATCCTCTCGTTTAGCAGTCAAAGCAATCCCTGCCTCTAATCCACGAACTGCATAGTCATACTGATCATAGTCATGGGGGAGAATCAAGGCAGGCTTACCATAGATGATACACTGGTAAAAAATACCCGCACCACCATGATGAATCACATAATCCATCTGAGGAATGTACTCCTTATAGGGAAGATAGGATACCACAGAAACATTGTCCATGAGCTCTTCACATTGGAAGTCTTGTCCGCCAAACCCCAGAGTCACAAAGAAGTGGCAATCTGGATGTGCTTCTGCCAATTGTTGTGTCTGACAGAGGAGATTGTCTTTGGCCCATGCTAGCTGAGTGCCACAGGAGACAAGGACCTTCTTATAACCTGCATAAGGAGACAAATCGAGGGGATAATTTTCTGCCCTCTCAATCGAAGAGCCAAAAGGTCCCACCCAAAGGTAGTGCTCTGGAAAACCACTTTTCAGCTCCAACTCTTTCATCCCAATTCCCAAGATGGAATAGGGTGAATAGATGGTTTCCTGACCTTTCTGATTGTAAAGTTTAAAATCGTAACGTTTCAATCGTTCTCTCAATAAAAAGCTTACGATTCGTTTCCCTAAACGAGTCCCTTTTCTTCCTAGCCATTGCAGACCAGATTGGAAAGATGTTTTTGGACTGCCCAATCCTCCAAAGAAACAAGGCGGTCCATCTGTCGTTTCAATGGCAAACTGTGTCGCCATCGTGGTAATCCAGGGAATATTCAACTGTTCCGCAACAAGTCCTCCAGAGAGGGTTATAAAGTCCGCAATCACAATATCCGGTCTATTTTCCTGCCACTCTTGCACTAATTGATCTGAAACCACATTGATCAAATCAAGACTAGCTGACAACTGTCGATAAGCAGAAAACAGGTTTAATTGACCTTCATTGTTGGCTACACGCTCAAACTCATCTACACAATTTTCTAAAATGGAAATCACTCGGAATCCCATCTCCTCTGCTACAGTTTTTCGTTGCGGTCCTGTAAATAATCGAATCTCATACAAGGGATCCTTCAACAAGGGTGCAAGTAAATTCAGTGTTGGGAAGAGATGCCCACTTAAGGGTACTACAACCACATCAATTTTGATTTTTCTCATATGTCTAGGATAGCAAATTTTAAAAAAAAGAACTACCAAAATGATAGTTCTTTCCAATATTATTTATATTTTGAAGAATAAGTTCCTTCCACTCTACTTAGTCTTTAAAAAAGTTCTTTGTAGAGAGCAATGGTTTCTTCTAAAGTTGGCATAAATGGATTGCCTGGCGCACATGCATCAATCAAAGCATTCTTAGAAAGGTAGTCAAAGTCAAAGTCTTTTTCTTGGATACCGAGTTCAGTGAGTTTCTTCGGAATACCAACAGTTTCAGAAAGTTTCTCAATCTCAGCGATAGCATAGTCAGCGCATTCTTGGTCTGTTTTCCCCTCCACATGGAGTCCCAAAGCCTTGGCTACATTGCGGAATGCTTCTGGTACACGCTTGGCATTTTCACGTTCTACAACTGGGAGAAGCATGGCACAGCAGACACCATGTGGCAAGTTATATACCGCACCGAGTTGGTGAGCCATAGAATGAACATAACCCAAACCAGCATTGTTAAAGCTCATACCACCGAGGAAGATGGCATTGACCATACCCTCACGCGCTTCAATATCTTGGCCATTTGCCACAGCACGAGGAAGATACTCCTTGATGAGTTCAATCGCTCCGATAGAAAGTTTCTTGGTCACATTATAAGCACCTGGTGTTACCAAGGCTTCGACAGCGTGAGTAAGAGCATCCATACCTGTCGCTGCTGTCAATCCTTTCGGCTTTGAAAGCATGAGTTCTGGATCATTGACAGAGATAAGGGCAAGGCTATTCTTATCAACCATTACCATCTTGACCTTGCGCTCTTCGTCAGTAATAACATAGTTAATGGTGATTTCTGCAGAAGTTCCAGCTGTTGTATTGATCGCAACCACTGGCAAGCCTTTTTTAGCAGACTTGTGGAGACCTTCGTAGTCCTGTGGTTTGCCACCATTTGTAGCAATGATAGAGATACAACTAGCCGCATCCTGAGGAGATCCTCCCCCAAGACTGATGATGAAGTCACATCCATGCTCTTTCAGGACAGCCACTCCGTCTGTGACGTTCTTGCAAGTCGGATTTGGCTCCACATCGCTAAAGATTACATATTCGATCCCTTCAGCATCTAACGGTTTTAGGACTTTGGGTAAAATATCACTACCTTCGATGAACTTATCTGTCACCAAAAGGGCCTTCTTATACCCCAGTTCCTTGATATACGGACCTACTTCATTTACAACACCTTTACCAATAAGGTTAACTGCCGGAACGTAAAATGTAGCCATATGCTTTTCCTCCTGCGCCTTTGCGCTATTTGATTATTTACTATAAGTATACGACCTTATAAGAAGTTTTACAAATATTTGTAAGCGTTTTAAGTAAAAAGTTAGTAAAGAACAGCCAGCCACTTTTTCAAGAAAAAAGCTCCAAAAAGATGGATTTCATCTCATTGGAACTTTTACTTAATCATTATTGCTTAGTTAATACCACTCGGTCAGATGTCTCTCGGTCCATATCGTCGATAATCAATTGATTACCATTAACCGTGTAAATTTTGACATCATCACCGATAATGACACGTTGATTTTCTGGTTCAAAGCTGACTTGCTTGATTTCCTTATCTCCATCTGGCTCGACCTCAGTCCATGTACCAGTTTTACCTGTTACAACAAGAGTGATTTGGTCATTCTCATCTTTTCCAGTATAGGTACCATCGATATTCGTAGGTTGAGCTACAGTAGTGTCCTGACTTGAGGACGCCTGTGGTTGACTAGCACTTGTCGCAGCGCTAGAAGATGATTCTTGTTGAGAAGATGATTGCTGAGCAGATTGCTGGGTAGGGGCTTGTGCCTTAGGTCCACAAGCTGCTAAAAGACTAAGAATTGCTAGGGAAGCAATAGAAAGTGTGAATGTTTTCGTTTTCATAGCGATTTCCTTTCTTTTGTGCCAATGTTTTGCTGGAATCGTTTCCAGATATACCTCCTACCTCAAGTATAACAACTTAAGCCTAGAAGGTCAACTAATCCCATCGCTTCCTTGCAAACTCGCTCGGACTTCCGAGATAAAGTAGAGCGAGCCCGTCACGAAAAGCAAGTCCTGATCTTTGGCCTTTTCTTCAAATTCTCTGATAAAACCGCCATAGGAAGAAATCAAATCGTAACCCGCCACATCCTTTTCATCCAGAGAGCCTTGGTAGTCAAAGCCTGTTACCTTAAGTTCCACCTCAGGCAACTGCTTAGATAGATAGCCTAACATCCCCTGATAATCCTTGCGTTTAAGTGCTCCAAAAAGGATGCGAACCTGGTAACCTTGCTGGATTTTCCCTTGGATAAACTCGACTAGACGAGTCAAGGCTGGCAGATTGTGAGCCCCATCTAGGTAGATTTGTGGACGAATCCGTTCCAATCGACCTGCCCAATGTGTCTCCTTCAAAGCCCGTCTGACAAACTCTTCTTCGACCCTTTCACCTCTTGACGCCATAAACATAAGAAAAGTTTCTAAAGCCAAGGCGGCATTTTCTTGCTGATAAGCACCTTCCAAACTGATTTCAAGCTGTGAAAAGTTTGCTAGCTTACTTGAAAAATCCCCAGCATTCAAGGTGAAGTCTCGCCCAGCTTGATAAAGTTCAACAGCTAACTCTTTTGCTCTTTTTTGACAGACAAGCTCCGCTTCTGGAGCAAGCTTGGCAATGACCGCCTTCTTGCCAGCCTTGAAAATACCAGCTTTCTGCTCGGCTATTTCCTCCAGACTATCGCCCAAGGTCTCCTGATGATCTAGCCCAATGGAAGTAATAACTGCAATCTCTCCTGTTACGACATTAGTGGTATCAAGCAAACCACCAATCCCCACTTCTAGCAGAACTATATCCACTCCCTGCTCTTTAAAGTAAAGCAAAGCAATCAGAGTCAGTAATTCAAAAAAGGACAACTGGTCATAGGTTTGCAAAAGCGTCTTTTCCATCTCATTGACCTGCTCCGCCAAACGGATAAAATCTGCATCAGCAATCGGTTGCCCATTAATACAGATTCGATCATGGATACTGACGATATGAGGAGAGGTGAAAGTACCAACTTTTTTACCATGAGCAACAAACAACTCCCTCATGAAGGCAATAGTTGACCCTTTACCGTTAGTACCTGTTACGTGGATAATAGGATAAGTCTTCTCAGGATTCCCCAGCAAATCCACAGCTCGCTGCATTCGTCCAAGTCCAGATCTAAAGTTTAAACCAATCCGACTATGCAGCCATTTTTCTACTTCAAACATACATGTCTCCTTAACAAAAGTCCAATCAACTACCGCATCAAAGTATGATTACAAATAAAAAACGAGGTCGGGACTAAAATCCCGACCTCTTACCTGGTTAGCTAATCACTAGCTACTATGAATTTCAACGTGAGCTAAAAACATCCACTGGATGTTCCAACTCTTTCTAGTTTCTAGGAGTTGGGGTGATACAGTCTCCCAGACATACCAGTTCTCTCTTATTTTAAGGAACTGGGCTAAAAACGTTCCCCGGACGTTCCAACTCTCTCCAATTTCTGGGAGTTGGGCTGATACAGTCTCCCAGACTGTATCACTCCTCCATAAAGCTGTTGAAGACTTCTTCAATCATGTTCCATTCGTCTTCTGAGTCTTCTGGAATTGGTTGCAATTCGCCTTCTGTTCCGTCTTCATTTTCGATGAATGAGTAAGCTTGAATTTCAACTTCACCATTTTCATCTTCTTCTGCATTAACTGGCACTAGCAGAACATAGTTTTTACCAAATTCTTCTTTCCCGTCGATGGTCAAAAGAATTTCAAACAAGGTTTCATTTCCTTGCTCATCTACTAGTGTAATCAATTCACGTTCTTCGTGGTCATGGTTGTGATCGTGTGACATAGTTTCTCCTCTGTCTTAAAATTTTCTATCTAAATAATTTTGCAAAATCAGCTGAGCAGCCAACTTATCAATAACTTTCTTGCGTTTGTTACGGCTGATATCTGCTTGTTCAATCAACATACGCTCCGCAGCGACCGTTGTCAAACGCTCATCCTGATAGTCTACTGGCAAACCAAAGAGTTCTTCTAGCTTGGCACCATAGGCTTGACTGGCTTCTACTCGCGGACCACTGGTATTGTTCATGTTTTTAGGCAGACCTACTACAAAGCGTTCTACCTTATAGCTGTCAACCAATTCCTTGATGCGGTCAAAACCAAACTGGCCCTGGTCCTCATTAATCTGGATGATTTCAAGTCCCTGAGCGGTGAAACCGAGCGGATCGCTAATAGCCACCCCTACTGTTTTTGAACCGACGTCCAATCCCATAATTCTCATAGATTATAGATCGACTCCTTGTCCTTTTAGGTAGTAGCGTACCAATTCTTCAACAATTTCATCACGCTCATACTTACGGATTTGATTTCGTGCATTGTTATAACGAGGAACGTAGGCAGGGTCTCCACTCAATACATAACCGACGATCTGGTTAATCGGATTGTAGCCCTTGTCATTCAAAGAAGCATAAACATCTGTCAATGTTTCGCTAATTTCTTTCTTATTGGAATCATCCAATTTAAACCGTACAGTTTCTTCAGTAAATCCCATTCTAACACCCTCTTTCCTTAGAATAGTACTATTATAGCACATTCCCTGACGTTCTACAAATAAGTCAGTCTATTAATTTGGATTTTCTATTGTTCTGTCGCCCCATTTGCCACTCTATCTGCAATATATTGGCTAGGTTCGTTTTTTAAGAGATTTTCAAGACCGATATTTTTTAAATATTCTAGCTGAGATGCCTTTTTGACATCCAATACTTGAAAATCATAAGTCGTTGTCGTCTGGATTTCTGTCTCGCTGAGTAGCTTGGTTTCCAGTGTAAATCCTGCTAGTTTGCGTGCCTCTTGGATGGTCTCATCCTTTTCTTCCGCTTCTAGAAGCGCTTTTTGCGTCTCCTCTAGACCATTTTCAGAGATAAAGGTCTTGAGTTCATCCCCGACAGGTCGTTTTTGCTGGATGGTCAAGGTCAAAAACTGATTGCCTTTATAGGTAATGGTCTGAATCTGCTGCGTTCCATTTTCTGACTTCGGCATCAACAGGGTCTTAGTGACAACTGTATTCTTTTCGGCATTGTCCAAAACGGGAAGGTTTGATTGGATGGGCTCAGATGCTGTTGTTGAAGCAGCAGGGGTTTCCTTTTTTTGCCCACATCCCGCAAGCAAAAAGAGGAGAGCAAAACTAGCAATTAGTAACTTTTTCATAATTCCTCACTTGATTTTAAAACAAAAGAGCAAACAAGGCCAGGAGTCACTCCCAGCCTTGATGTTTTATAGAGCTGCACGTAGACGTGCTTCTGCATTTTCTACATTACGGACAGAGCGTGGCAAGAAGGCACGGATATCATCTTCTTTATAGCCGACTTGTAGGCGCTTCTCATCAACGAGAATCGGACTCTTTAAGATCCGTGGTGTTTCCATGATTAAGTTGAGCACTTCATTGACACTCAAATCCTCGATGTCAACTCCAAGTGCCTTAGCGTAGCGGTTTTTTGACGAAACGATACTGGCAATTCCATTATCTGTTTTCGTGAGAATATCTAATAACTCTTCTCTTGTAATTCCTTCTTTACCGAGATTTTGTTCTTTATAACTTAACTGGTGGGCATTGAGCCAGGTTTTCGCTTTTTTACAGCTAGTACAACTTGAGACTGTATAAATTTTGATCATGTACCTACCCCTTTCGCTACATGTTACTATCAGTTTAGTCTATTATACCATAAAAAACATCCGACTTGCGACCTATTTTTAAAAAAAATTAACTTTTTTCGCGATTTTCGTACTTTTTTCTTGACAAAATCAATTTATAACCAACTTTTAAATTTTTTGATATACAATCGTTTTACAACTGTAACACTTATCATATAGAGAACGATAATCAAAAGCAAAAAGAGGAAATAAATTGGTTCCAAAGGGGTTAAATGAAGCAGGCTAGCAATTGAAGAGTAGGGAAGGAAGGTCACAAAACTAGCTGCTAGCAAGGTTGTCCCAAGAACAAACCATGATGGACGACTTTGTAAGAAAGGAAGTTTTGCTGAACGGAGCATATGGATAACCATGGTTTGGGACCACATGGATTCAATGAACCAACCTGTCTGGAACAAAATAATAAAGCCCGTTGCAGACTCTGCTCCGTGAGCATAGGCTTGACCTGTCGCCATTGGGACAATGACAAAATAGAGTAAGATAAAGGTCAAAATATCAAAGGCAGAAGAAATCGGACCCATCCAAATCATAAAGCGAGTAATAGACTTAGCTTCCCACTTATGAGGATGTTTCAAAAAGTCTTCATCCACATTATCAAATGGCAAGGCAATGCAAGAAAGGTCGTAGACGAGGTTCAACACAATCAAGTGAATCGGAGCCATAGGAAGGAAAGGTAAAAAGATACCAGACACTAGCAGAGAGAAAATGTTCCCGAAATTAGAGCTGACCGTCATCTTGATATATTTGGTCATATTAGCATAGACTTTGCGTCCTTCAACCAGCCCTTTTTCAAGCACCATCAAATCCTTATCTAACAAAATGACATCAGCCGTTTCTTTGGCAATATCTACTGCTGTATCAACAGAAATCCCCACATCTGCCACTTTCATAGAAGGGGCATCATTGATCCCATCTCCCATATAGCCGACACAATGTCCATTCGATTTGATTTGTAAAATGATTCGTGCTTTTTGATCCGGAGAGAGTTTGGCAAAGACAGTCACTTTCTCAACTGCTTGGGCCAATTCTTCGTCCGTCATAGCGTCAATATCAGAACCCAACAAGATTTGATCAACGTCTAAACCAACTTTTTCGCATACTGCTTGGGTTACCTTCTCATTGTCTCCCGTCAAGATCTTTGTTTGAACACCGTGTTCTAACAAAGCTTGGATAGCAGGTGCTGCTGATGGTTTTGGTGGATCTAGAAAGGCAAGATATCCGGTTAGAATCATCTCTTTTTCATCTTCAACGGAGTAAGCAAAACCTTCTTTTAGGCCTGTTTTATAGGCGACTCCCAAGACTCGCAATCCCTGTTGATTAAGTTGATCTACTTCTTTTAAGATTTCCACTCGGATATCATCCGTCAGAGGGCTAATCTGACCTTGATATTCCACATGGGTTGAAATCGCAAGCATTTCCTCTAGGGCACCCTTGGTTACCAAACTAACAACTTCGTTTTCATCCTTGACGATGACACTCATCCGTCTACGTTCAAAGTCAAATGGAAGTTCATCGATTTTTTGGAAGCTAGTATCCAAATTTTGTAGAATAGCGTGTTCTTTAGCTTCTTTTTCAGTTCTACTGATAATGGCACGGTCCATCAAGTTTTTCAAACCGGTTTGAAAATAGGAATTGAGATAGGCACGTCTCAACACAGATAAATCCAAATCTCCATGTATATCCAAAGGATATTCAAGGACAATTTCGTCTTGGGTAAGGGTTCCGGTTTTATCTGTGCATAGGATATCAATAGCACCTAGGTCTTGTATGGCATTGAGTTTTTTGATGACGACTTTTTCCTTGGCCATGATAATGGAGCCTTTTGCTAGACTAGCAGTGATAATCATGGGAAGCATCTCAGGTGTCAATCCAACACCAACACTCAGTGCAAACACACCTGCTTCCAGCCAGTCTCCATCTGTCAAGCCATTGGAGAGAAAGACGATGGGAACCATGACTAACATCAAACGGATCAAGAGCCAAGAGATACTGTTCATCTCCCGCTCAAAAGAGGTTGGTTCGTCATAGGTATTGAGAGTCTGCTCGATTTCTCCCATCATGGTGTCATCACCGACCGCTAGAATCAAAGCCTTGGCACTTCCTGATATCACATTGGTTCCCATAAAAGCGAGCGCTTCTGCTTCTAGCAGACTATCAAAGTTTGACTGACTCATTTTTGACAAGGCTAGTTTCTCAACCGAGTCACTTTCACCTGTCAAACCAGACTGTTGAACAAAGAAATCACGTGATTCAATTAAAATGAGGTCTGCTGGAATCATATCCCCAGCACTTAACTTGACTATATCTCCAACGACCAAATCTTCAATTGCGACCTCTAAACTCTGGCCTTCGCGGATAACTGTGGCTGTGTTCACAATCATTTTGGATAGATTGGTCGCAGCCTTGTCACTCCGCAATTCTTGAACAAAGCGTATGCCACCAGAGATTAGAACGAGAACGACGATGATGATAGAGGTCGTCGGATCTTCTTGCCCAGGCTTCGCCAACCAGACATTGGTCACCATGGAAATCATAGCGATGACCAACAGGATGATTGTAAATGGATTGATAATCGATTCGTAAATCTTTTTGAAGATACTGTCTTCTTGACCCTTGGTGATGGTGTTTTCGCCATATAGGTCACGATTTTTCTCCACCTGCTCCTCAGTCAAGCCTGTTAGACTTGTCTTATAAAAAGATAGAGTTTCGTTTAAAGGTGTGTGAATAGCTACTGCTAATCTTTCTTTTGTAGTTTTCATTGGTTTCTCCTATCTGTATGAATGATGTGTTTCATACACAGAGACCAATCACTTTATAAGGGCAGAACGACACAAATCAGCGATTGGCTGTGTATGTGCGGTTCTGGATGATCGTCAATTTGCATCGTTTGTCTCCTTTCCTTGTTCTAAAACAGTAGAAAATCCCACCATAAAATGGCAGGATTAAAAAACTAGTTATCTGTTTTTTCGTTCAAGCTTTAACTCCATAGGGCGATGTAATGAGCTTAGTCTTGGCCTTCGCGACCAGGACTGTTGACCAACGAGTAGTGTCTCCACTGCTTTGCGGTAGTCATCCGTATCCCTATGGTAGCCTCACCTACCGTTTTCGTCTATCAGTATAAACCTTTAAAATATAAAAGTCAATGATTTATCTCATTTTTTAGATAACAATCAATTCTTTTGGAGCAAGTGTCAATAACTCACAACCGTTATCTGTAATCAGGATATCATCTTCAATACGAACCCCGTATTTATCTTCAATATAAATGCCTGGTTCATCAGTCAAGACCATACCAGATTTAATGACTTCTTTGGAAGTTTGGCTAAAGTAAGGTTCTTCGTGAATATCCAGTCCGATACCGTGTCCAATACCGTGAGTAAAGTAGTCACCATAGCCTGCATCGATGATAATATCACGAGGGATTTTGTCAAATTCACGAAAACCTAACCCTGCCTTGGCTTGATCAATCAGAGCTCGGTTGGCTTTCAGAACCGTATTGTAAATCTCTGCCTGCTCGTCACTGACATGACCGAGGTAGATGGTCCGTGTCATATCACTGACATAGTGGTCGTAGAGACAGCCGAAGTCCATGGTGATGGCTTCTCCTGCTTCAACCGGTTTGTGCATTGGGTGGGCGTGAGGTTTGGAAGAGTTGATACCACTTGCTAAAATGGTATCAAAAGACAAGCCTGCCGCTCCTAGCTCCCGCATGCGGAAATCAAGGAAGTTGGCAATTTCAATCTCAGTTTTTCCTGGTTTGATAAAATCAAGCGCATCGCAAAAAGCTTGGTCTGAGATAGAACATGCCTTACGAATAGTCGCAATCTCCGCCTCATCCTTAATCATACGAAGCGCTTCAACAAACTGAGTCTGTGGAAGCAAGTCGATCCCTGCAAATGCTGCCTGCATACGGTGATAATAAGAGACCGAAATCTCGTCTTCAAAACCGACGCGAGACAAGCCCATATCCTTAACAATGCCTGCAATAACAGCCAATTCATCGCGGTCAGCCACAATCTCAAAACCTGTCACTTCTTGCTTAGCTGCAATGATATAGCGAGAGTCTGTCACCAAAATCTGACGGTCACGGCTGATAAAGACTGTTCCATTTGAACCCCAAAAACCAGTCAAATAATAGACGTTTTTAAGGTTGTTGATGATGATACCATCTAGTTCTTTTTCTTGCATTTTAGCTAGAAATGCTTGCACACGTTTATTCATGATGTAACTTTCCTTTCAAATACTGTCCTGTGTAGCTGGCTTCATTGGCCGCTACTTCTTCTGGGGTTCCTGTTGCGATGATGGTTCCACCACCGACACCGCCCTCAGGTCCCAAATCGATGATATGGTCTGCTGTCTTGATAACATCTAGATTGTGCTCGATGACGAGGACAGTATTCCCATCGTCGACAAAGCGAGCCAAGACTTTAAGCAAGCGAGCGATATCCTCAGTGTGAAGCCCTGTAGTTGGCTCATCCAGAATGTAGAAGGATTTCCCTGTCGAGCGTTTGTGGAGTTCACTAGCCAACTTCATACGCTGAGCTTCTCCTCCAGAAAGGGTGGTAGCCGGTTGCCCTAGCGTTACATAGCCCAGCCCCACATCCTTGATGGTCTGAAGTTTACGCTGAATCTTGGGAATGTGTTGGAAGAATTCCACCGCATCGTTGACGGTCATGTCCAAAACCTGCGAGATATTCTTTTCCTTATAGTGGACTTCTAGGGTTTCACTGTTGTAGCGAGTCCCGTGGCAGACTTCACAAGCCACGTATACATCTGGCAAGAAGTGCATCTCGATCTTGATAATCCCGTCACCTGAGCAGGCTTCGCAACGACCGCCCTTGATGTTGAAACTGAAACGGCCCTTCTTGTAGCCTCGAATCTTAGCTTCGTTTGTCTGGGCAAAAAGGTCACGTATATCGTCAAAAACTCCCGTATAGGTAGCCGGGTTAGACCTTGGCGTTCGCCCGATTGGACTCTGGTCAATATCAATCAAGCGGTCTACATGCTCAATCCCTGTAATCGTCTTAAATTTACCAGGCTTGTCTGAATTGCGATTGAGCTTCTGCGCAATGGCTTTTTTGAGGATGCTGTTGATTAAGGTCGATTTCCCTGAACCTGATACACCTGTCACCGCGATGAATTTTCCTAGCGGGAAGCGAGCAGTGATATTTTGCAAGTTGTTCTCACGCGCACCTGTCACTTCGATAAAGCGACCATTTCCGGCACGGCGCTCTTCTGGTACTGGAATGGCACGTTTACCTGACAAGTACTGGCCTGTAATAGACTTACTATTACGGGCCACCTGCTTGGGTGTTCCTGCAGCAACAATCTCGCCACCAAAAACACCGGCACCTGGACCAACGTCAATCAGATAATCCGCCTCGCGCATGGTATCTTCGTCGTGTTCCACCACGATGAGAGTATTGCCCAAGTCACGCATCTTTTTCAGACTAGCAATCAGGCGGTCATTATCCCTCTGGTGAAGACCAATCGACGGCTCATCCAGGATATAAAGGACACCTGATAAATTGGACCCAATCTGGGTTGCCAAGCGAATACGCTGACTCTCTCCACCTGATAGGGTTCCTGCCGAACGTGACAGGGTCAGATAGTTAAGACCTACGTTATTGAGGAAGGTCAATCGATCCTTGATTTCCTTGAGAATGGGACGGGCGATAATCGCTTCATTTTCAGACAAGGTCAGCTGGCTCACCAACTCCAAGTGGTCTGCGATAGACAGATCTGAGATTTCACCAATATGTGGTCCTTGCTCACCACCCACACGGACAGACAAGGCCTGATCGTTGAGACGATAGCCATGACAGGTTCCACAAGTCAGCTCATTCATGTAGAGTCGCATCTGGGTACGGGTGTAGTCACTGTTAGTCTCATGGTAACGACGCTTGATATTATTGACAACTCCCTCAAAAGGAATGTCAATATCGCGCACACCGCCAAATTCATTTGCATAGTGGAAATGGAATTCCTTGCCATCAGACCCGTAAAGAATCAAGTTTTTATCTTCTTCTGACAAGTCCTCAAAAGGCTTATCCATATCCACTCCAAAGGCTGTCATGGCCTGCTCTAGCATGTTTGGATAGTAGTTGGATGAGATAGGATTCCAAGGTGCCAAGGCTCCCTCACGCAAAGTTTTGCTGGTATCAGGAACCACCAAGTCAACATCCACCTCCAGCTTGATGCCCAAACCGTCACACTCACTGCATGAGCCAAAAGGAGCATTAAAGGAGAAGAGACGTGGCTCTAACTCTGGAACAGTAAAACCACAAACTGGACAGGCATAGTGCTCAGAAAAGAGCAACTCAGAATCGTCCATAGTGTCGATAATGACATAACCTTCTGCGATACGAAGGGCAGCCTCTATGGAGTCAAAGAGACGGCTACGAATGCCCTCCTTGATAACAATACGGTCAACCACAACATCGATATTGTGTTGCTTGCTCTTGGACAACTCTGGCACTTCGGTCACATCATAGACTTCCCCATCCACACGGACACGGACATAGCCATCTTTCTGAACCTTTTCAATGACACTCTTGTGTTGCCCTTTTTTCTTACGAATGACCGGAGCTAAGATTTGCAGACGTTGGCGTTCTGGTAATTCTAAGACCTTATCCACGATTTGCTCAACAGAAGAAGCCTTGATAGCCCCGTGTCCGTTGATACAGTAAGGCGTCCCCACACGTGCGTAGAGGAGACGCAGATAGTCATTGATTTCAGTCGTTGTTCCAACGGTCGAACGAGGGTTTTTACTAGTCGTTTTCTGGTCGATGGAAATAGCTGGGCTGAGACCATCAATGGCATCTACATCTGGTTTTTCCATGTTGCCCAAAAACTGGCGAGCATAGGCTGATAGACTCTCTACATAGCGACGTTGGCCCTCAGCATAGAGGGTATCAAAGGCAAGACTGGATTTCCCAGACCCTGACAAACCAGTCACAACAACCAGCTTGTCTCGCGGAATCTCCACATCAATATTTTTTAAGTTATGGGCACGTGCCCCATGAATCACAATTTTATCTTGCATCTTTGTTCTTTCTAGTCCATTATTGCTTTCCATTATACCAAAAAATGTGAAATTCTATTACCCAAAAAGCTGTTTTTATAGTATAATAGTACGGTGCAAAAAATGAATCACTGAATAGTAGGAAAGGATAGGGGATATGAAACAAGTTTTTCTCTCAACAACAACTGAATTTAAAGAGATCGACACGCTTGAACCGGGTACTTGGATCAACCTCGTCAATCCTACACAAAATGAATCGTTGGAAATCGCCAACGCCTTTGACATTGACATTGCCGACCTTCGAGCACCGCTCGATGCGGAAGAAATGTCCCGTATTACCATCGAAGATGAGTACACTTTGATCATCGTAGACGTTCCCATCACAGAGGAAAGAAACAATCGTACCTACTACGTTACGATTCCGCTGGGGATTATCATCACAGAGGAAACCATTATCACCACCTGCTTGGAACCCCTCCCAGTTCTCGATGTCTTTATCAACCGTAGACTGCGCAACTTTTACACCTTCATGCGTTCACGTTTTATCTTCCAGATTCTCTACCGCAACGCTGAGCTTTACCTGACAGCCCTTCGTTCGATTGACCGTAAGAGTGACCAGATCGAAAGTCAACTTCACAAATCCACTCGAAACGAAGAACTGATCGAACTCATGGAATTGGAAAAGACCATCGTCTATTTCAAGGCCTCACTTAAGACGAACGAGCGCGTGATTAAGAAATTGACCAGTGCAACCAGCAATATCAAAAAATACTTAGAGGACGAAGACCTACTCGAAGACACCCTGATTGAAACCCAACAGGCCATCGAGATGGCAGATATCTATGGAAATGTCCTTCACTCTATGACAGAGACCTTTGCCTCTATCATTTCCAATAACCAGAACAACATCATGAAGACCCTGGCTCTCGTGACCATCGTTATGTCTGTCCCAACCATGATCTTCTCAGCCTACGGGATGAACTTTAAGGATAATGAAATCCCTTTGAACGGTGAGCCTCATGCCTTCTGGTTAATCGTCTTTATCGCCTTTGCTATGAGTGTTTCGCTCACTCTCTATCTCATCCATAAAAAATGGTTCTAAGAGGAATCCCTATGTCTCAGATTGATTTACAAAAATTAACTAAGAAAAACCAAGAGTTTATCCACATCGCTACCCAACAATTTATCAAAGATGGCAAAACAGATGCTGAAATCAAGGCTGTTTTTGAGGAAGTCATTCCTAAAATCCTTGAAGAGCAAGTCAAAGGAACGACAGCTCGTTCCCTCTACGGCGCTCCAACTCACTGGGCTCACAGCTTTACAGTCAAGGAACAGTACGAAAAAGAGCATCCAAAAGAAAATGACGATCCAAAACTCATGATTATGGACTCAGCCCTTTTTATCACCAGTCTCTTTGCATTGGTTAGCGCTCTGACTACCTTCTTCTCTACAGATCAGGCTATTGGCTATGGCTTGATTACCCTCTTGTTGGTTGGACTTGTAGGAGGACTTGCCTTCTACTTGATGTACTACTTTGTCTACCAGTACTATGGACCAGACACAGATCGTAGCCAGCGCCCTCCTTTCTGGAAATCAATCCTCGTCATCCTCGCTGCTATGCTTCTTTGGTTGGTTGTCTTCTTTGCAACAAGCTTCCTACCAGCCAACCTCAATCCAGTCCTTGCTCCATTGCCTTTGGCTGTCCTGGGAGCAGCCCTTCTCGCCCTTCGCTTCTATCTCAAGAAACGTTTCAATATCCGAAGCGCAAGCGCAGGCCCATCACGTTATTAAGAGAAGTGAAAAGCTATGGCATATAGTCAATCTTTAGCTCAGCAGATTCGAAAAATTCTAGCACTCAAACTTCCTCCCCAAATTTTCGAAGAAGAGCTAGAAGAAAAGAAACTGTTTGGTGGCCTTGCCTTTATGATTCGTGGGAAAATGGTCCTTACAGTCAGTTCCAGAAAGGACGAGCTGGTTATGGTGAGAATTGGCGAAGAACTGGAAAAGCAAGTTCTACCCCGAACAGGAGCTCATACTACATTGATGAGAGGGCGCCTTTATCACGGCTATATAGACCTAGATATAGAAGGTCAAAAAGAACTTCCTTACTGGATTGATTTAGCTCTCTCCTATAATCAAGAGTTGACCAAGTAACTCATATCTAGTGAGATTAGAGATTAGAAAAACGAAAAGCAACTGCACAAGCGGTTGCTTTTTTCACTTGCTTTCTTGAGATTCAATAGCACTTCTGACTCTAATTCCTATAGTTTTCTCTCATCTTTTGTGATAGAATAGGCTCATACTCAATGAAAATCAAAGAGCAAACTAGGAAGCTAGCCGCAGGCTGTACTTGAGTACGGCAAGGCAAAGCTGACGTGGTTTGAATTTGATTTTCGAAGAGTATCAATCTATTTCTAGGAGGACGAGATATAGTTTCTACTATTGGTATTGTTAGTTTGTCTAGTGGTGTTATCGGAGAGGATTTTGTCAAACACGAAGTCGATTTGGGTGTCCAACGTCTCAAGGATTTGGGACTCAATCCTGTCTTTTTACCCCATTCGCTAAAGGGCTTGGACTTTATCAAGGATCATCCCGAGACGCGTGCAGAGGATTTGATGCAGGCCTTTTCGGACGATAGCATCGACATGATCCTATGCGCCATCGGTGGGGATGATACCTATCGCTTGCTACCTTATCTTTTTGAAAATGACCAACTACAAAAGGTTATCAAACCAAAGATTTTTCTCGGTTTCTCGGATACGACCATGAACCATCTCATGTTGCATAAACTAGGAATCAAGACTTTTTACGGCCAATCCTTTCTAGCGGACATTTGTGAGTTAGACAAAGAAATGTTGCCCTATAGCCTCCACTACTTTAAAGAACTGATCGAGACTGGGAGAATCTCAGAAATCCGCCCTAGCGACCTTTGGTATGAGGAACGGACTGATTTTAGTCCCAAGGCTCTGGGAACAGCTCGAGTCAGTCATGTAAATACAGGTTTTGACTTGTTACAAGGAAATGCCCAGTTTGAGGGAGAAATCCTCGGTGGTTGTCTTGAGTCTCTCTATGATATCTTTGACAACTCTCTACACGCAGATAGCACCGACCTCTGCCAAAAATACAAACTTTTCCCTGACTTATCCGACTGGGAAGGAAAGATTCTCTTACTAGAAACAAGCGAAGAAAAGCCTGAACCTGATGATTTCAAAAAAATGTTGCTAGCTTTGAAAAAAACTGGAATATTTGAGGTCATCAGTGGACTCTTGGTCGGAAAGCCAATGGATGAAACCTTCTATAACGACTATAAAGAGGCACTAATGAGCATCGTTGACAGCAATATCCCAATTGTCTATAATCTAAACGTTGGGCACGCCACACCAAGAGCCATTGTTCCCTTTGGCGTTCACGCCTATGTAGATGCACAGGAGCAAGTCATTCGCTTTGACGATAACAAAAAATAAACAATTTCTCCATTTTTGTGCTTTGGTATTGATTTTCGTTACAATTTGTGTCTGAATTTATTGCATTTTGCTTATTTCTATGATATCTTTTTAAAGGAGGTGTATATGACTAAACAAAAAATAAATCAAATTGTCGGTTCAATCGGGGCCTTTATCGGGATTATTGTATTTATCGCCTACATCCCACAAATTTTTGCCAATTTACAAGGCAACAAAGCTCAACCATTCCAGCCTTTATCCGCAGCAGTATCTTGTTTAATTTGGGTTATTTACGGGTGGACAAAAGAACCTAAGAAGGATTGGATACTAATTATTCCAAACTCAGCTGGCGTTGTCTTAGGTGGACTGACATTTCTTACTGCACTATAAAAGTTACTAGCATATAATCAAAAAGCTGAGAGGAGATTCTCAGCTTTTTCTCTTGTATAACTACTAAAACGTCACATACTACTGATAACTAAAATAATCAAGGGAAGGCTATTGCCTAACATATGAACAACTAGAGGATAATAAATATTCTCTTTTTCTTTCACATAGATGATAGAAAAGGCAATGCCTCCACCTAGATAACCGACTGCACTGACCCACTCTGATAAAGCCAAACTGTGCATATGAGTCAGAGCAAAAACAAGTCCTACCAGAAGAATGCTTAGCCAACTTGACAGACGTTTCTGCAAGTGATGTAACAAGAGCTGACGGAAAAAGAGTTCTTCCACAAAAGGTCCTATGATACAGGCGAAAACTGCTATCAGTATTGGTTGTTCTTGAAAGGTACTTTGAATATTCGACTGGTTTAGACCTTGTCCGACTAGCCCAAAAAACTGCTTCAACATCTCTGATACAAATTCAAAGACAAAAGTCATCAGAAAGAGAAAGAGCCATCCTGTTAAGACGCCAAAGAAGAATTTCCTTTTAGTCTTTCTAATCTCATTCCATTGTTTGATCAATCGATCCTTAAACAAGAAAGAGCCATATAGAGCTAGTACTACATAAACTAGATAATTTGCAATAGCAGATGGCATCAAGAAAGCCAGCAATTTAACTCCATCAAATACAAAGAGAACTGTATAGAGAATCGCAAAAATCAGAATTCCCTTATTTTTGTTAGACAACATTTAATTCCCCTTCCATTCACAATCATTCTCGTGGTCGTCAATCAAACCTGCTGCTTGTAGAAAAGATAAAACGGCAACTGGGCCTGTGAACTTGAAACCTTGTTTTTTGAGATCTTTAGCTAATTTTTCAGACAAGGCTGTTTTAGCAGGTGCTAGGTGATAGTCAGGAACATCATTCACGATCGTTTTTCCCTCAACAAAAGACCAGAGATAGGCATCAAAGGAGCCATATGCTTCCTGAACTTGTAAAAATGCTTGGGCATTGGCACGCGTAGCAAAAATCTTGGCACGATTTCGGATGATGGCTGGATTGTCTAACAAGGCTTCCAACTGCGCATCTGTCATTTCCGCGACCGCTTGAATTTGATAGCCATGAAATGCTTCTCGGAAAGCCTGGCGTTTGTTGAGTACCGTTTCCCAAGACAGACCAGCCTGATAAGTCTCCATACAGAGCAGTTCAAAAAGAGCGCGGTCATCATGAAGGGGTTGCCCCCACTCCTCATCATGATAGGCTACATATAAGGGATTATTCATTTTTACCCAACCACAGCGTTTTGGCATATTATACTCCTATTTGACCAACATCTTAAGGGCCGACTTGATATAGTTCTCTGCTGTATCCGTCGTTCCTTCAAAGAATTTCTTGATTTTCTTAAGTTCAGTCGCCTTGTAGCCCAGTGCCAGCATGGCTTCCATAGCTTCTTCCAGTTCTTGGTTTTCAGCGCTGGTTTGCACTGCGACCTTGGAAGGAAGGTCATCACTAGCCACGACTACCTTGCCTTCCAAGTCCAGCACCATCTGCTGGGCTGTTTTCTTGCCAATTTTAGGGAACTTGGTCAAGTAGGTGATGTTCTTAGTCTCGATCGCTTGAACCAAGCCAGCATTGTCATCAGCTGCGATGATAGCAAGAGCTGACACAGGACCAATCCCTGAGACCGAGATCAGACTGAGAAAGAGCTTTTTCTCATCTTCTGAGCGAAAACCGTAGAGCAGATGGGCGTCCTCACGGACAACTTGGTGCACATAAATTTGAGTTTCTTGATTGACCTGACCTGAGTAAGCATAGGGATTGGCTACATGCAAAATATAACCGATACCATTTGCCTCTAGGACGATGTATTTGGCAGTGATTTTAGTAATGATTCCTTTTAAATATTCGTACATAATTTTTTCTCCATTATTTTGCCTATCTAGTATACCATATTTCCCCAAGACAGACTGCAACAAAAGGTGCAACCTCTGGTTGACAAATAGTACAAGAGATTGTATTCTCATTATAAGTAAAAATTGTTAGGATAGAAGTAGAAAAAGGAGGATAGAATAATGAAACTCGCAGAAAAACTATTTGAGCTCAGAAAGGAAAAAGGTTGGTCCCAGGAAAAGCTAGCAGAACAAATCAATGTTTCTCGGCAAAGCATCTCCAAATGGGAGTCTGGACAAGTACTTCCTGAAATCGAAAAAATCATTGAATTAAGCAAGATTTTTCAAGTAACAACTGACTATCTCTTACTGGATGAAAACTTTGAAAAAGGTTCCACAGCAGTGATCTTGGAAGAAGGCAAGGACAAATACTATAAAGAGGCTAAATCCTATGGCCTCTGGCAAGTGATTTATATTTTCGTCTTAGCTCTGGCTATCTATCTCGTTTTAGCCGGTTCTAGTTTCCCAGCCGAATTCACCGCCTGGATTTGGCTGACCTTCGTTCTTTTGATTGCTTCAGCAATTGCGATCAACAAGACTCTCAAAACCAAACAACGTTATCTTGATAAAGTGATTGGTCTTGAGAATCCTTCTGACAAAGATGACTCTAGAAAACCTTGAATCACCTAATTCCGTTTTCGCAATATTTTTTAGAACTGATCTTGTCAAGCAAGTGTAAACCTCATGGCAAGTTGCCATGTCCATTCAAAATTCCCACCATAGAAAAGCTAAAAAGCCTTGTTTGGAAAAAACAAAGGCTTTTTGTGTTCTTAATATTTCCCCAACTCACGGAGGCTAGTATGATTCTCCTGAATTCGTCGGAACATTTTTTCCATATCCGACTTGGTAAAATGCACCAAAACAGGACGTCCGTGGGGACAGTTGTAAGGATTGTCACATTGAGAAAGCTGATAAAGGAGTTGTCTGGCTGAGTGGTCATCGATGCGATGGTTGGCCTTGATAGACCGTTTGCAGGACATCATGATAGCCAGCTCTGCTCGGTATTTCTTGATCGAAACTTCCTTGGTCAAGAGGAGCATATCACACATTTCATAGATGCCTGACTCAATCTCTTCTTCTGCCATCCAAATAGGATGTTCACGCAGTATAAATTGATTTTCTCCGTACTCTGCTAAAAAGACACCCACTTCCTCCAAAAGTGCCATTCTTTCCTTGAGACGAAGAGCATCATCTGCTGGGAATTCAAAGATGTAGGGCACTAGGAGTTGTTGCTGACTCTGGTCAACATTGCCGATGCTTTCACGGTATTCCTCGTACTTAACTCGTTCCTGCGCCGCATGTTGGTCTATGATGTAGAGTCCATCTCGCCCTTGGGCAAAGAGATAAGTCCCGTGCATTTGTCCGAAAAACTCCAACTCTGGGAAGCTGGATGCTTCTTCTCGCTCCAGCTTATCATAAGCCTTATTGAGGCTAGCTAGATCTAACTCTGGATGGTCTAGTTGGTCGTAGTTAGCAGGCTTTCTCTCTGCAAAATGCAGTTTTGCGGGCTTAGTCAATTGGTCCAAAGTTTCTTTAGCAAACAGGGTTAGGTCCCTACCCTCCTCAGTTAATTCAACCTGGTGGTCAGCCACCTCAGCTTGACTGGGTTTTGAGAGTTCTGTTTTTTCATAGTAGAGCGTATTTTCTTTGAGTGGGAGAATGGTCTGCTCTACCTTTTGACGATTACGCACAGTCGACTTGGCAAGATTTTCTAAAGCATCAGGAATCAAGGATTGTTCCTTGAGACTATTTGAAATAGCTTCTGAAACCAGCGCCATCAGTTCTCTTTCCTTAGAAATCCGCACTTCTTGCTTGGTTGGATGCACATTGACATCAGCTAGATAGGGGTCGATATGGATGTGAATGACAGCCAGTGGAAAACGCCCTACCATGAGCTTGCTTCCATAACCGTCAAGAATAGCACGATTGAGTAGAAAGTTCTTGATATAACGGCCATTGATGAAGAGGCTGATATAGTTGCGATTTGCTCGGGTTAATTCAGGTAAAGACACAAAACCTGTAATTTCAAAATCTAAGTCAGAGTTCTCAATTTCAATCATCTTCTTGGCACTCGCCAAACCATAAATCCCTGCGATGGCTTGACGCAGTTGACCAGTCCCTGCTGTCCGCGTCATTTCCTTGCCATCACTAATCAAACTGAAGGAAATCTCAGGATGAGCTAATCCCAGACGGTTGACAATATCAATGATATGAGACAGCTCCGCTTGCTGGCTCTTCATATACTTGAGACGGGCAGGTGTGTTGAAAAAGAGGTCTTCCACACAAACTTTGGTTCCTACAGGGCTAGTCGCTGGGATGACTTCCTCAACTTGACCTCCACGCGCGACTAACTTAGTCCCATGACTCGCACCATCCACCGCCGTCAACAGAGTCAGCACACTGACAGAAGCGATAGAAGGCAGGGCTTCACCACGAAAACCAAGCGTCCGAATCCGAAAGAGGTCTGCCTGATTTTTTATCTTACTGGTCGCATGGCGACGCAAGGCCAACTCCACCTCATCGTGGGCAATTCCATGACCATTATCGGTGATTTGAATTTTCTTGAGACCAGCTTCCTCAATCTCAATGATAATCTGGCTAGAACCCGCGTCAATGGCATTTTCTACCAACTCTTTGACCACACTGGCAGGACGTTCGATAACCTCCCCTGCCGCAATCTGGTTTGCCAACACTTCTGGCAATTCAATAATATGAGACATCTTTCAGCCCCTTTCTGTATCTATTTTCCTAGAAATTGATTAGTGCTATTATACCATATTTCAGATGTTACCAGAAAAAGCAAATGCCACATAGACGCTAAATCTGTCCACATAGGCAAAAGCTCTTGCCATGGGTCGTAAAATAGTGGTATACTCAATAAAAATCAAAGAGCAAACTAGAAAGCTAGGCGCAGACAGTACTTTAGTACGGCAAGACGACGCTGACGTGGTTTGAATTTGATTTTTGAAGAGTATTAATAAAGGTGTACAAGAAGTGAGATTAACCTTGTATAACTGAAAAGGAGGGAAATTTATGAAAGTAGAACTACAGATTAAGGAGACTTACGAGGAGGAAAAGCTGATTGTCCAAGCACCTCAGCCGACCGAAAAAGTCCAGAAAGTCATCGAATTCGCTGAAAATCTTGACCAAAAAGAAACAATCAAAGGAAAGATTGAAGATCAGGTCTATCTAGTTAAGATTTGTAAGATACAACGCTTCTATATCGAGAATCGCAAGGTTCTAGCAGAAACTGCCAGTCAGACCTACAGCATTGATTTGCGACTCTATCAGGTTCTTGAAATTCTGCCGACCACTTTTATCCAAATTTCCCAATCTGAAATCGTCAATATCGACTCCATCTCTCATCTCAAGCTCACGCCCAACGGTCTGGTTAAAATCTTTCTAAAAAATGAAAGCTTCACCTACTCTTCACGCCGCTACCTAAAAACCATCAAGGAGAAATTAGAACTATGAAAAAACAAATCTTTCACGATGCAGCCGATGGTGTACTCATCGGCCTCATCCTCTCTATCCTCTTTTCACTCATTTATGCCCCAAATACCTATGCTCCACTTAGTCCCGAGTCTCTTATCGGCCAAGTGATGACTCAACATCAGGTTCACGGTGCCCTAGTCTTGCTCTACTGCATGATCATCTGGTCAGCTATCGGCGTTCTCTTTAGTTTTGGCAGTCGCTTATTCAGCCGTGACTGGAGCCTGCTCCGTGCCACACTTTCCCACTTCTTCCTCATGCTGGCTGGCTTTGTTCCACTAGCAACTCTGGCTGGTTGGTTCCCCTTCCACTGGACCTTCTATCTCCAGCTCATTCCAGAGTTTGCGATCGTCTACCTCATCATCTGGGTCATTCTCTATAAAAGAGAAGCAAAAAAAGTAGACCACATCAATCAACTCTTGGCTCATAAAAAGTAATAGAGAAAAATCCCACTCACAAAAATGTGAGTGGGCTCTTTTTATAACTTTTGTTTGAGCTCAACCAAGACATTCATAGCCTGCATCGGTGTCATATTGTAAACATCCAGTTTAGCTAATTCTGCTAGGATAGGATGCTCTGCAGGGGTATCAAAGAGTGACATCTGTTCAGTAACAGCACTTGTTTCTCTCATTGGAGCAGGACTTTCCGTCCCTTGATTCTCCAGTTGAGTCAATATCTTATCTGCCCTTGATAAAAGTTCTGCTGGTAAGCCAGCAATCTTAGCAACGTGGATACCGTAGGATTTGTCAGCTGGTCCTGGTTCGATCTTGTGAAGGAAGGTAACCTGCCCATCCTGCTCCAAGGTCGCCACATGGACATTGACCAAGTTTTTTAAGCTGGACTCCAGACTGGTCAACTCATGGTAGTGGGTCGCAAAGAGGGTTTTGGCTCCGATATGTTCATGAATGTATTCGATGATGGACTGGGCAAGAGCCATCCCATCATAAGTCGCAGTTCCTCGACCTAACTCATCAAAGAGAATCAAGGAATTCTTGGTCGCATGCGAAATGGCATTGTTAGCCTCCATCATCTCCACCATGAAGGTTGATTGACCTGAAACCAAGTCATCTGCTGCTCCGATACGGGTAAAGATAGCATCGAAGATAGGCAAATGGGCGCTTTCTGCCGGCACATACGAGCCTAGCTGGGCCATAACCGCCATCATGGCTAGTTGGCGCATATAGGTGGACTTCCCGCTCATGTTGGGTCCCGTAATCAGTTGAATGCTGGTATCTTCTGACATCTGGATACTGTTTGGAATATAGGTCTGAGCTCCCATGACCTTTTCGACGACAGCATGGCGCCCTTTTTGGATATCTATTTGTGAATCCTCTCCAAACTCAGGTCTGATCAAATGCTGGGTTTCAGCCACAACTGCGAGACTTTGCAAGACATCAACCGTCGCAATTCCTTGGGCTAGAGCCTGCAAACGCTGGATGTACTTGCTGACTTCCTCACGGATACGCATAAAGATTTCATATTCTAGGTTGGCTGACTTCTCACGTGCCTCCAACATATCCCCCTCGATACGAGCTAATTCCTCGGTCCCAAAGCGTTCTGAGTTTTTCAGTGTCGCCTTGCGGAAAAAGTGGGATGGCACATTTCCCAGTTGCGAATTGGTCACATGGAAATAGTAGCCGTCCTTTTTATTGTAGTCAATCTTAAGCGTGCTGATACCAGAGTTTTCCCGCTCCTTAGCCTCAATCTCAGCAATCCAGCTAGTCCCTTCTCTGAGGACACGACGGTATTTATCCAAGGTCTCATCAAATCCCGTCCGAATAATACCACCTTCCGTAATCACGTGAGGGGCTTCAGGGGCAATCGCTGTGCTAATCAAACTCTCTAACTCTGGAATGGCATCCAACTGTGCGATGAGATAAGCTAAAGCAGGCTGCTCCATTCCCTCTAAAATCGCACGAATCCGTGGCACACTAGATAAGGTAGTCGCCAATTGCAAGAGATCCTTGGGATTGGTCTTGCCAAAAGAAACCCGACTAGCCAAACGTTCGATATCATAAACACCCTTGAGACTGTCTGTCAAATCGCTACGCTCAAAGAAGTGGTCAAGAAAGACCTGCACCACCTCTTGACGTTGGACGATTCGCTCCTTATCAATCAAGGGACGATGAATCCAAGAACGCAAGAGACGCATCCCCATAGCCGTTTTGGTTTCATCCAAAAGCCAGAAAAGACTGCCTTGCTTCTTACCTGAACGGGCATTCTCAACCAAATCCAGACTAGCCTTGGTCGCATAATCCATCTGCAAGAAATCTTTGATTTCATAGCGGATAACTGGTTTGAGGTGGTTCAATTCCCGCATCTGGGTCCGATGAATATACTGGAGTAGCTTACTAGCTGCTGCTTGCTCCACAGCTGCCAATCGTGGATCTAGTAAATGAAGGTCCTCAAAGCCTTCTTTCTCATAAGAAAGCACCAAATTCATCTGACGGCTGAGGATTTGTTCTTCTTCCTCAGACAAGTCATAACCCAGCACCACTTCTCGAGCCTTGAGGTTACGGATTTCCCCACAAACCAGCGTGAAATCTAAAAGACCTGTCACATAAAAATCACCCGTCACCAGATCCATATAAGCCAGACCAAATTGATTGCCATCACGGTCTATAGCAACCAAGAAATTATTCTGACTATCCGGCTTACTGCTATCAACGACCGTTCCAGGTGTGATGACCTGGACCACCTCTCGCTTGACAACACCAACTGCTTGTTTGGGATCTTCCATCTGCTCGGCTATGGCTACCTTATAGCCCTGCTCAATCAGAACATCGATATACTGCTGGGCAGAATGATAGGGGACACCCGCCATGGGTATCGGATTTTCTGCATTTTTATTCCGACTCGTTAAGGAAATCTCTAAAATCTGTGCTGCATTAATTGCATCTTCATAAAACAACTCGTAAAAATCACCCATTCGAAAAAGCAAAAAAGCATCTGGGTATTGTTTCTTAATATCCACATACTGTTGCATGCCGGGTGATAGCTTTTCTGTTGCCATTTTCCGTCTCTCCTTGCTAAAAATAAGTCTTGAGAGCAACTCCCAAGACCTTATTTATCTTTCATCAAATCTAGCAAACGATCTTCCATCAGCTTGGCAACGTGCTGGTCTCGACAAATAACCAATAAGGTATTAGCACCAGCAACCGTTCCTAAAATCCATTCATCCTTGTTTGCATCTACAATGTTTGCTAAGACTGCAGCTTCCCCAAGTTTGGTATGCAGTACCAAGGTAAACTCTGCTCTTGCAACTCCTTCTAAATGATGAGACAAAAACTCAACTAAATCAATCTTATCTGTCTCATTTGCTAGTACATAATACACCATATCATTTTTCTTAACCTTGGTCAAGCCGATTTCACGCAAATCACGTGACAAAGTCGTTTGTGTCACATAAACATTACGAGCTTCTAAACGATCTTGAATCTCTTTTTGTGTCCCAAGTTTTTCTTCGGTGATCATCTTTTTAATCAATTGATGCCGTTCTCTTTTTCTCATATTATCCTCTTAAGTGAATATTTATAACAAGTTTTACATTTATTTTATAACTACATTATACCAAAAAAAATAGATAATTCAAAAAAATTCTTTTCTTTCTCAAAAAATGTAGTAAATTGTGTTAAAATAGTAAAAAAGCCCAAAAGGAGCCCTTATGAATACAAAAGAATTGATTGCTAGCGAGTTGGCTAGCGTCATTGATAGCCTGGACCAAGAGGCTATTTTAAATTTGCTGGAAACACCTAAAAACTCAGAAATGGGAGACATCGCCTTCCCTGCCTTTTCTCTAGCAAAGGTCGAGCGTAAAGCTCCGCAAATGATTGCAGCAGATATTGCTGAAAAAATCAATAGTCAAGCCTTTGAAAAGGTTGTCGCTACTGGACCTTACGTCAACTTTTTCCTCGATAAATCTGCTATTTCGGCTCAGGTATTAAAGGATGTTATCACTGAAAAAGAGCACTATGCCGACCAAACCATTGGCAAGCAAGAAAATATCGTTATCGACATGTCTAGTCCTAATATCGCAAAACCATTCTCTATTGGTCACCTGCGCTCAACGGTTATCGGAGATAGCTTGTCACATATTTTCCAAAAAATCGGTTATCAAACGGTCAAGGTCAACCACCTAGGAGACTGGGGCAAACAGTTTGGAATGTTGATCGTTGCCTACAAGAAATGGGGAAATGAGGAAGCCGTTAAAGCGCATCCAATCGATGAACTTCTTAAACTCTACGTTCGCATCAATGCTGAAGCTGAAAAAGATCCTAGCTTGGATGAAGAAGCACGCGAATGGTTCCGCAAACTGGAAAATGGAGATGAGGAAGCTCTCGCTCTCTGGCAATGGTTCCGTGATGAAAGTTTAGTGGAATTCAACCGCCTTTACAATGAATTGCAAGTCAAATTTGACAGCTACAACGGGGAAGCTTTTTACAATGATAAGATGGATGCTGTTGTAGACATTCTCGCTGAAAAAGGACTTCTTGTTGAGTCAGAGGGAGCCCAAGTTGTCAATCTTGAGAAATATGGAATTGAACACCCAGCCCTTATCAAAAAATCTGATGGTGCAACTCTCTATATCACACGTGACTTGGCTGCAGCCCTTTACCGTAAAAACGAATACCAATTTGCAAAATCCATCTATGTTGTTGGTCAAGAGCAATCTGCCCACTTCAAACAACTCAAGGCAGTACTACAAGAGATGGGCTACGATTGGAGCCAAGACATTGTCCATGTTCCGTTTGGATTGGTAACAAAAGAAGGGAAAAAACTCTCTACTCGTAAAGGAAATGTCATCTTGCTAGAGCCTACTATTGCAGAGGCTGTTAGTCGTGCCAAGGCCCAAATCGAAGCGAAAAATCCTGAGTTAGAAAATAAAGACCAAGTTGCCCACGCTGTTGGAGTTGGGGCTATCAAGTTCTATGATCTTAAGACCGACCGTACAAATGGATATGACTTCGACCTTGAAGCTATGGTATCCTTTGAAGGAGAAACTGGACCTTACGTTCAATACGCCTACGCTCGTATCCAATCTATCTTGCGCAAAGCCGATTTCAAACCAGATGCAGCTGGCAACTACAGCTTGAACGATGCTGAGAGCTGGGAAATCATTAAACTACTCCAAGACTTCCCACGTATTATCAATCGTGCAGCAGATAACTTTGAACCTTCTATCATTGCGAAATTTGCGATTAGTCTGGCTCAAGCCTTTAACAAATATTATGCACATACACGTATCCTAGATGAAAGTCCTGAGCGCGACAGTCGTCTAGCCCTCAGCTACGCAACCGCAGTCGTCCTCAAAGAAGCTCTTCGTTTGCTCGGAGTAGAAGCGCCGGAGAAGATGTAAATCGCCAAAGTTACTTGATTGCGGAGCAATCTAAGTAACTAACGCCAAATCCTATTCGGACTTTGGCTAGGCGCTTCACTAGTAAAGAAACATAAATATTGTCGATTTATGTTTCTTTACGTCGTAACCAGTACGAGTTGCCCAAACGCTTTACTAATTCACCAGACCAAATAATATCGATTTGGTTAGGCTCATGTCGTAATCTTTTAAATTACTTGAAAGCAATCTGAAAGATTGAGGCAAAATAACATTTATATTGTGTTCGGCATTGTAGCATTTCAATGAAACAATTTATTCACTTTTACTATTTCTTTATCACACTGGGAGATTCCTTATGAGCCAATATGCTTATATCCTCGTTGTACTTAGCTTGGTTTTCCTTTTTCTGCTCAATAAGTACGAGAAGGAAAGACTTCAAAGACTCTACCAAGAGCAACTTTTGAAGGACGAGACATTTAGGTCTGACATCAAAGAGAAAATTCACACGACTGAAAATATCAATGATGTCATTGCACATATCAATAAAACTTACCGTCTGGGAATGTTGCTCTCAAAAGACGTCACAGATCAATTGAAATAATCAAAATCCGAGAAGCTTTCTTCTCGGATTTTTTAGGCTTACCATATTCTCCTTGGAGAAATTTCATTAATGCATGTAAAGTTTTCTGTAATTTTCTATATTTTTTCAAAATGGTCTTGCATTTCCTTTAAGATTTTTGTAGAATAGTAGCTATCTATTCAGATTATTCTGAAAATTCAAAAATAGGAGTGTTTATTATGTCACAAGTTACGTTATCAAACCAGTCAACCTGGGCAAGCAAACTAAAGGCAATGGGGCCAGGAATCCTAATGGCTTCTGCTGCCGTTGGAGGTTCTCACATTGTATCCTCTACTCAAGCTGGTGGTTCTTATGGGTGGTCACTACTCCTCTTGGTTATCTTGGCCAATGTTTTTAAATATCCATTTTTCCGTTTTGGTGCCGAATATACTGCCGACACTGGTAAAACCTTGGTAGAAGGCTATGCTGAAAAAGGAAAAATCTATCTCTGGATTTTCTTTGTCCTCAATGTCTTCTCTGCTATGGTTAATACAGCTGGAGTCGCTATCCTTTGCTCAGCCATCATCGCTAGCGCCTTCCCAATGATTGGACTTAGCATCACTCAGTGGTCCCTTATCCTTGTTGCAGTCATTTGGGCCATGCTACTCTTTGGTGGCTACAAACTATTAGATGGTATGGCAAAATGGATCATGTCTGCTTTGACCATTGCAACTGTTCTTGCAGTTATCATTGCAGCAATTAAACATCCAGAATACAGCTCTGATTTTGTCGAAAAGACACCTTGGCAAATGGCGGCCCTCCCTTTTATCGTTTCCCTCTTAGGATGGATGCCTGCCCCTATTGAAATTTCAGCCGTCAATTCACTCTGGTCTGCTGAAAAGAAAAAGACCGTCAACTTTAATACAGCGGACGCCCTTTTCGACTTTAACGTTGGTTACATTGGAACTGCTATCCTAGCTGTATTCTTCGTGGCACTAGGAGCACTGATTCAGTATCCTACAGGACAAGCAGTTGAAGCAGCTTCAGCCAAGTACATTTCTCAATTTGTGGGTATGTATGCCTCTGTTCTTGGAGAATGGTCCCGTTATTTGATCACCTTTATCGCCTTTCTCTGTATCTTTGGAACGGTCATCACCGTTATCGATGGCTACTCTCGTGTCAATCAGGAATCGCTGCGACTCTTGATTCGTCAAAAAGAGGATTCTCGCAAATCTTTGAACATCTGGATGACCATTACCGCTATCATTGGTATCGTAATTATTAAATTCTTTGCTGGTCAAGTTTCCACCATGCTTCGCTTTGCCATGATCGGTTCTTTCCTGACAACACCATTCTTCGCTCTTTTGAACTATGTATTGGTGACACGTGAGAATAAAAATCTTCCTTCTTGGCTAAAACTCCTCGCTATCGCAGGATTGATTTTCCTCTTTGGCTTCGCTATCTTCTTTATCTATGCACTTGCCATCGGAAAAGCAGGATAGTTTATAAAATGGCACCCTGACAGGGTGCTTTTTGCATACTCAAAAGCAGTTGAAAATCTCAACTGCCCCTCAGAACTACTTTATTTTTCTGTCTCTAACTCATACAAGTCTGCAATGATTGCTGCGACTTTTTTAATATCTCCCAGCATACCACGCATTTCAAAGTCTGCTAGGACCGGGAAGCCAAAGCGCTGGCTATATTGCTTGGCTGTCAGGCAGTATTGATTGTTAAAATTGCGGTTACCGGAACCCACTACCCCAAAACACTTACTAGCATTGGCTCCATAAGCAATAAAGTCGCCCACTGGAGTCGTTAGAATTTCAACATCGCCGTTATCAACGCCATTTCCACCTTCCAGATAGGTCGGCAAGAAAGCGACATAGGGATGTTCCATTTCAAAGAATTCTTGGCCTTCCTTGACCAAATCCTTGATATGGATTTTTTGGACCTCAATTCCCTCATACTGAGACAAGAGATAGTCCTTGAGTCGGGTTACAAAACTCTCTGTATTCCCACTCAGACTGATATACACTAGGGATATTTTTTTCATGTTGACCTCGATTTTTTGTTTACGATTTAAAAAGAACTAACAAGATTGTAACTTGATAGTCCTTTTTTGTCAATACTTAGGCAACTTCTTCTGCTTCGACTTCTTCGGCCAAATCTTTTTGTTGGCGCCACATCTTGTAAAAGACTAAGGCTAAAAAGAGAACATTGATAATGATGAACAAAATATTCGTTCCTTGTGCAAATGCTCCCATTCCTAGGCCGAGGGTAGAATCTTTGATTAATTGAACCGCATCTTGAACATTCATATAGCTATAAACCAAACCAACAATCGCTAGTAGAACATAGCCAATATAAGCATAGTTTGCGAATTGCACATTTTTACGTACTAGAAATACAAAGGCTACTACAACTAAAATTGCAGATAAAACAATCAACAACGTATTAAAAATAGAGTGCGATGACGCTGTTACTTGGTAAGTATAGTTGACTGTGTCTTCTAATTGCTGAGCAGTAAGCGTCCCGCTATTCGCCAGGCTAGCACGAAGCACATCTTTACTTGGCAATGGACTCAAGATTCCAAATAATGACATAGATGAAATGAGGGCTGATAAGACTAACAAAACCCAAAGATAAATAGGATTCTTTTTCATGTTTTCCTCCAAAAGATATTTTGAACATTATAGCATTTTTTGTACAGGAATACAACTTTTACAAGCTAGTTTCAACTTGTTTCCGATAAGCTTTCGGTGATTTTCCGCACAATTTACGGAAAACCTTATAGAAATATCCAACATTACTATAGCCAACTGCATAGCAAATATCTTCGATGCTATCACTGGTCGACAGTAAGAGTTGCTGCGCTGCCTTAATTCTCTGTTTATTGAGCAATTCCGCAAAGGTTGAGTTGGTTTCCCTCTTGATCAGCTGACCGAGATAGACAGGATTGATAAAGAGATCCTTGCTAATATCCTTAAGTGAGAGCTCTTTCTGATAATCACGCCCAATCACCTCCAGAACGCTCACCACATTTTCATTCATGCGATACTGGCCAAAGAACTTGGTCAAGGTTTCTTTGATATAGGCAACCAATTCTTCAAAGGTGTTAATGGCATGGATAGCTTTGACAATCTCGGTCATATCATCTGCTTTTAGGTGTTCAAACAAATGAAAGACATCCATGACAAACTGGGTAAAGAGCTGCTTCGTGATAGCCACGCGCGGGGTATTCTCCAAGACGACCTTCTCTAGCAAGGTTAATTCTTCGATGATTTGATTGATATTCCCTTGGATAATCACCCGATAAATCGGCTCGTAATAGGCAAACAAACTCTCGGATTTTTCTAGATTAACTGAACCGTAGAAGAGGGCTTTTTCAGCGTTGATCTTCCAATTCTCAAAGGACTGCTGGTAGGGTGCTTCAAATGGTGTCACGACGATGCCATCGAGCGGTTGATCAGAGATGAAAATCTGCCAGTCTTGCCCCAAAACATAGTAAGGAATGGTAAAAGAACCCTGCTTTTCCTTGGATAGACCAATCCACCAGCTGTCTTTACCTGACAGGTAGTTCGTAAATCCTGTCTCATCCAATTCTTGACTGAGGGTCTGACTTTGTTCCACCTTTTCCTGAAGCTGCTGCGCAATTTTTTCTAATAAATTGCCCAACTCCACCTTGTCTACTGGCTTGACCAGATAATCCACGACACTAAGGTTCATGGCTTTTTTAACGTACTCAAACTCCTGATAACCAGACAGCAAGATATAATAGGTATCTGGAAGTAGCTCTTTCATTTCCCTAATCATCTCAAGTCCGGTCTTATCTGGCATGTTGACATCGGAAATGACCACATCTACTGGATTTTTCTTAATATAGTCCAAAGCATCATCTGCGTGATTAGCTGTTGCGACGACTTGCATATCCCATTTTTCAAAGGGGATTAATCGCTTGAGCCCCTCTGTCACCATGTACTCATCGTCTACTAATAAAACTTTATACATTTCTACCCTTTCTATTCATCCTGGATAGTGATATGGTAACGAACACCTTCTTGCTCAGCTGACTCTACACTGATTTGGTAGCGATCCCCAAAGTAGAGAACAAAGCGTTCGTGTACATTTACTATTCCAATTGATTGCCGCTCCCCACTATAGCTTGCCTCGTGTTCAAAACTTCGTTGAGCTAATTTTTCTTGCAAGCTAGCTAGTTTCTCAGCGGGCATTCCTCGACCATTGTCTTCCACTAGGATTTCAACGAAGCCTTGGCCCTTCAAGGCTTTGATACTGATGACATTATCCGTTCTGCGATGGTCAACACCATGGGCAAAGTAGTTTTCTACCAATGGTTGGAGTGTAAATTTTGGAATCCTCATTTCTTCCAATTCTGGTGCAATCTTGAAACCATAGGCAATGGATTTAGGATAACGCACCATGCAGAGATAGCTATATTTTCGGCAAAATTCCAACTCCTGCTTCAAGGTCGTTTCCCGCTCGTCAGAGATATTGTTGCGTAACAAGCTACTAAATTCATAGATAATATCTGCCAGTTCATCCTGACTTTGCATGACGGCATACATCCGTAAAAACTCCAGAGTATTGTACATAAAGTGAGGATTGATTTGAGCCTGCAGGGCTCGCATATTGGCATCTTTTTGACTGAGCTCTAGCTGATAGATATCATGGATATTTTTTTCCAGGCGATCCAACATATCATTGGTTGTTTCTGCAATGAGAAGCAACTCTTGGTCTTTTTCAGAGGTATCGATTCGAAGGCCTTCTTCTCCTTGAGCAATCACCTCGATCGAATCAACTAGGTCTACGACCTGCTTTTGGTAATTTGAAAAAGTCTGTCTAAGGGTCACGTACAAAATAATGATAAAGAGAATACTTAGCCCAATAATGACAGCTGAACTCGTCAAAGTTCCTGTAAGAACAAAATTTTTAGGAACAGCGACTCGAACCTGATAACCATGAGAGGTGACACCCACAAACCAGTTTTCTCGCTCGGCTGAGACCTTCTCCCCAATATGGAACATCTCGGTCTCAAAAGGCGAAGTTACTGTTACAGCCATTGGGATATGACCCCGAGTATTGTCAATAGCGCCATGTAAAACATCCGGGGATAGGGAGATATAGATCACTCCTAAATCCTTGTCAGACACAGGATCGGAAACAGGAATGGCAAAACTATTGGCTGTTGGCTTAAAATCCTCTGCAGGAATTTTCTCTCCACTGCGTTTTTCTCTAGTCGAAACATACACTTCCTTATAGTCCTGAAGAACAATAGCCACTCCAGTCACAAAATCATTCCGAACATAGAGGTCATCAATATTTTCATACAGGGAAACCGATATATAAGGCGAAGTTTTACGCTCTAATTGCCAATAGAAATAGTCTGGTGTGCTGAGACTGAAATACTTGTAAATCCCTTCGATGCGGGCCTGATTTTCAACCAAAGACTGAGCAAGTTGGGTTGACTCTCTGTGATAGTATTCCACTTCACTCACTGTCCGAGTGGTCACACGTTCTGCAACCCGTTGGGCCTCCTTCTCACGCGAGTCCCAGTCAGCATACGATAACATAATCGCAAAACTGGCAATGACCACGATCATAACCAAACTATAAATCCGTAAAAGAGAGTGAAGCCAGAACTGCTTCATTCTATTTTGTCGCCAATTTTTCATGGATACTTTCATAAATAGGTTCCAACATATCACTGATAAAGAAATGCCACATTCCAATTCCTACAAAAAAGAGCAAGGCAGGCATATAATAACCAACTCCTACAAGGAGAGCGGACCCGAGTAAAACCTTGGCAATCGCAGGTAGGCTCATAAAAATCCCAATAAGGGATAGTTTCAAGGTATTTTGGTAGGATAAATCAAAGTACACCTGAAGTTTCAAGGACACAGTATAGGCTAGAAAGACAAGGGCAACTACAAGGACATTGAGAAAGGTCGCCAAGAGGTGGAAAATCGTCTGGTGGGGCAATTGAACTAGAAGGTATAAACCATAAACTAGGACAAGATCCACAAACACAAAACTATAGAAAGCCAGATTACTCTTGACAAAATTGCTCTTATACAATTCCCAAGCTTCCTTCAAATGGTAGGCTCGATAGGTATAACCATGCTCCGCATACAAACTCATCAGGGTGGCACTAGCTGGTGCCAAACCAAAGACCACTCCTCCTGCTAGTGTTAATAGCCAGAAATAAGCCGTCGCAATCATTCCCAAAAAGATACGATTAAAGACGAATTCTAGAAACTTTCCCATGCTACTCTCCTTAAACTAACGATGTAACTATTATATCATATTTCAAGCGTTTTCAAAAATTTAGAACTCCCATTTACAATCCTCAAAAAGCGTGATACAATTGGTTTTGTTAATTCGCATCAAGGAGATTCTCATGAAGAAAAATATCTTAACCACCCTCTTGGCCGCCGTCCTCTACTTTCTCTGTGTAGGGATTGGAGTCTTCCTAGGACACCTGGTCGATCAAACAGGCAATATGTTCTACGCGCCGGCCTTTTCTGCCCTTGTCGGTGGCAGTGTCTACATGCTTCTTTTGACGAAGGTCCCTCGTTTTGGTGCCATTACCACTCTCGGGCTCTTTATGGCTCTCTTTTTCCTAGCTAGCAAGCATGGCACTGGTGCCTTTCTCCCAGGACTCGCCTGTGGTCTTGCAGCAGATGCCATCGCTCGTCTCGGAAACTACAAAGACCGAATCAAAAACACCCTCTCCTTCCTCGTCTTTGCTTTTAGCACAAGTGGCCCTATCTTCCTCATGTGGATCCGTCCCAAAGCTTACGTGGCCACCTTACTTGCGCGTGGGAAATCCCAAGAATACATCGACCGTATCATGGTCGCTCCAGAGTTGGACAAAATCCTTCTCTTTGTTTCAAGCATCCTCCTAGGTGCCTTGATCGGGGCTGTGGTTGGGCAATTTCTAAGTCAAAAAATAGCCGATAAACTATAAGGTAAAAGCCCTGAAGACTAGCAATGCCTAGTTCCAGGGCCTTTTTGTATACAATCTTAAAATTCACTATAGATAAATTCTTGAATATTCGAAAAATCGGTCACAAAACAGTAAATCACGATGCTCAAGATAACCGTATAAAAAAATAGTGTCCACAAGATTAAACGATGTGTGTTAGTTAGCTTGGTTTGCAAATTTGTAAAGTTCTTTTTCAACTTCCATCCATCCTTTCACTCCAACGTGCATCACGTCAAATAAAAAGTAATCATCATACTCTCTGTTTCCATAGTTTAATACGGTTGCACCATGGCTTTTTGCGACATCTTCTATTTTTTTATAAGTTTTTTCTCGCATCTCTCTTGAGACACCAGTGTAGTCATTCCATTTCCCGTTTACTGGGAAAATAATAACCTCAACTTCAATGCCCAATTCTTTGGCAACTGTCAAGAAGAGTTCCATATCTGAATATTCTGGTGACTCCAGATAGCTCAAATCTTTATTGGAATCTTTCAGCGATGCATAGCGATCTTTTAAGTAAGTATTGTAGTAGTTATTATCAACAGCATAGTCATTATTGTCTGTTTTCTTTTTGACCTCTTCCACAAACTGATTCGTCATTTTCTCCCAATCATAGTCTGGGGTTTTATCCCCTAGTGAAGGATAATCTGATTTCTCATGATTTTCATAAAATTTTCGTTTGAGCTTAAAGGAATACATCGCGTTCTCAAACTCTAATAGTTTTTTATCAACAATAGTTCCTTTTCCATCTATGAAATAACTTTTGTATTTTTTGTAGATGTCATTTTGTTGCTTGTTCCCCTTGGTAATCTCGATAATGCGATTGATTAGTTTTTCTTTCGTTTCTTTACTAATCTTGTCATTATCTAGCATGTGAAAAATATGTTCCTGAGAAGCCTTGTTCAAAAAGGCATCTTGATGAGTCCCATCTTTTTCAAACCACTGAACAGACTCTACTATAGCTACTTTTCGCTTGCTCATAGATCCTTCAATAGAGGCTAAAGTAGAGGCTTGAATGATATTTTGAGAATAACTGGTCCCAATCTGCATGATATTAAAATCGTTGTAGTTAAAAATTTTATTTGGATGATAGTCCTCATTTATCGTCGCAACCAACTCTGAGGAACCCATTAGAACTAGTGTATTGGGGGTGATATTGCTTGTTATAATATCTCTACTTTTATACTTTTCATACGAGGTGCTATAACGAATACTGTTATCCTTGACTTTATAATAATCATCAAGCTTCTTGACATACGTCACATTTAAAAGGGCAAGCGTCGCAATTACGAGCACAAGCGATAGTAAAAATGCTTTTAATTTAATCATCTCGTTTTATCCTATCCCTTCGGTCTGGAAGATTTCTTTTCAATCTCTTATCTCTTTAAAATCGTCAGTAAGATTTTATAGGGTTCACCTGAAAAGATAAAGAAACCAATCATAACCAAATTCATGGTCACAAACCAACTTAGTAGCTTATACCAGTTCTTATTTTTATTTTTTTTATAAAAATTGCTTTTCTTTTGATACACTTCAAATCCAGCCATCAAGACACCATGATAAAAACCATAGACAATGTAACTAACACTAAGACCATGCCAAAAACCCATGACCAACATATTGACCATATAGGCATAGGTTGCATTGTGTAGTCTATTTTTAAACCATTTTTTCCTGATAACTTGCATCAATACTCTTGAAAATACAAAATCTCTCAACCAGGTCGACAAGGTGATATGCCATCTGGTCCAGAAATCTTTGATATCGACACTCAAGAAAGGTTTGTTAAAGTTCATCGGTGTCTGAATACCTAGAATATTACTACTTCCAACGGCCATTAGACTGTAGCCTGCAAAGTCAAAGAACAGATACAAGGTATAGAGGTACATATACTTGATTGAGTAAACGACTATGTCCGTATTATTTAGAGCGAGTAACATCTGGTAAACATAGGTTGATAAAACAATCTTGTAAACAAGGCCTAGAACGATACGATACACACCATCCCCTGCTAACTCTAGATACTCTTTTCGTGGCATGACCTCGTTCATCTCTTTTAAAAATCTCCTACTCCGATCAATTGGACCAGCACTAACTGTTGGGAAAAAGAGCAAAAACTGTAGATAATCTTTTACACTGATTTTTTCTTTGATTAAGCCATCCGATATTTCTAGCATGATCTGAATGGTCTTAAAGGACATGTAAGAAATTCCAATAAAGGCCAACAAATGCAGAGAAGTCAGGGCAAAGACTTTATTGATTACCAAAGGAAGAATGGAAAGGAAAACCAGTGGTTTCAGCCGCTTTGCCTCTATCCGCTGTGCTAGAAAAACCAGGAAATACTGGTAAACGATAAAGGCGAGCAAATAGACAATCATCGCTCGACTCTTACCATAGATAGCTCCTGCAAATAAGAGGGAGAGCGCCAAAATATAGTAGTCTTTACGTTTTTCAAAAAAGTTTACCACAAAACCAATCAGTAAAACTACAAACCAGAGAAGGAAAAACTCATTCCCCTCGAAATAATTCATACCAGACAAACTCCTTTACATTATCATCTCTTCTACAGCAAAGTTTCTGACTTGCTAATTGGGGACCTTTCTTTATTATAGCATATTTCTAAAAAGAGGCTTTATCCTTCTTGCATTTCAGTGAGAAAACAAAAAGGAGTCCCTTTGAACTCCTTCCATTTATTTATGACTTAATTTCTTGGTCAAGAAATCTCCCAAGAACTGGATTGTAAAGATAATCAAGATGATAATAATGGTTGCCAAGATAGTCACATCGTGATTGTAGCGGTTAAATCCATAAGCGATGGCTACGTTACCGATACCACCAGCACCAACTGCTCCCGCCATAGCTGTTTCCCCAACAAGGGAAATCAAGGTCACAGTCGTCACACGAATCAAATCTGGAAGACCTTCTGATAGGTAAACACCCACGATGTCCCAGAAGGTCGCTCCGCTCGCTTGAGCCGCCTCAATGACACCACCATCTAACTCAGCCAAGACAACCTGCACCTGACGGGCAAAGAAGGCAAAGACTGCAAAAGAAAGGGGGACAAGGGCTGCATTTGGCCCGATACTAGTCTTGACGATCAAGTGAGACAGTGGCGACATGATTGCCAAGAGGATGATGAAAGGAACCGCACGGAAAATGGAGGTGATCTTGTCTAAAATCCAAAAGATAACCTTATTTTCCAAGACACCACCTGGTGCTGTCAAGACGAGGAAAAGACCTGCTACCAACCCCAAGAACCCTCCGATGATGAAGGAAAGAACTGTCATATAAAGAGTTAGGTAGATGGCTGTTCCCCAGCCTGCCTGACCAGCCCAGCCCATTTTATAGACATTTGGTAAATAGGTTTGAATCAATGATTCCATCTTACTGTCCTCCCTTCAATACTTTTAGTTGGACACCAGCCTGACGGATGGCATCTTGAGCACCTGCTAGCGATACTTTTTCACCTGACAAGACCACCACCAATTCTCCAACGGGAGTACCATCGAGAATTTCGATATTTCCATAGAGGATATTGGCCGTTACTTGGTAATGTTTGTACAATTCATTCAAAAGTGGTTCGTCTGTCGAAGCCCCTGCATACTTGAGCTGCACTAAAATACTGTTCTCAGATAAATGTTCTACGATTTCTTGCTTCTCAATCTTAACCATGGCTTCATCAATACCTGTAGCTGTTGAGATAAAGTCCTGTGTCAAAGGTTGTTTAGGATCTGAGAAGATTTCAAGGACACTGCCCTCTTCAATCAAACGACCATCCTGCATGACTGCTACACGATTAGCAATGTCTTTGACAATCTGCATTTCATGCGTAATCAAAACAACCGTCAAGCCTAATTTTTGGTTCAAATCTTGCAACAAGGCCAAAATCTGCTTGGTTGTCTTAGGGTCAAGGGCAGACGTTGACTCGTCTGAAATCAAAATTTTTGGATCATTGGCCAAGGCACGCGCAATGGCCACACGCTGTTTTTGTCCTCCAGATAGTTGTGACGGATAGTTTTCTGCACGATCAGCCAAGCCAACCAAGTCCAACAACTTGGCTACTTTAGCTTTCTTTTCTTCCTTGCTGAGTCCAGAATGTTTAAGGGCAAAGGCCACATTCTCCTCGGCCGTTTTCTGGCTCATAAGATTAAAGTGTTGGAAAATCATCCCGATATCTTGACGTTTCCGACGTAACTGTTCCGCCGTCAAAGTGACCTTACCATCAAAAATCACATCGTCATCAATGGTAATTTTCCCTGCAGATGGTTTTTGCAAGAGGTTAATCACCCGTACAAGGGTTGATTTCCCTGCTCCAGAATATCCAACGATTCCGTAGATATCCCCTTCTTGGATGTGAATGGTCACATCCTTGACCGCTGTGATGGTTCTCTTCTTTTGGTGAAAAGTCACATCAATCTGATCTAACTTGATAATATCTCTACTCATAGCTTCTAATCAGCTCCTCTACTAATTCAATATGGGTGTAGTAATCGGCGATTCGCACATTTTCATCTCCACCATGGTCTCGGCTATTGGCATTTCCTAGACCGAAGGCCACCATTGGTACCTCTAGGGCATCAAAGACCGTATGCATGGGTCCTGTCCCCGCTGTTGTCGGCAAAACTGAAACGCCCTGTGGATAGAATTTCTTGGCCAACTCGATTACGTTGAGAATAGCTGGCGCGCTCATATCGCTTCGATAGCTCATCTCTCCCAAGGTATAGTATAATTCTACCTTATCAAAGCCATTTTTGTCTAGCTGTTTCCGAATTTTTTCCAGAACATCATGCGGTTCTAAGCCAGGAACCAAACGAACTTCTAACTTGGCACTGGCTTCTGCTGGCAAAATCGTTTTAACCCCTTGACCTTGATAACCTGACTGAATCCCTTCGATATTAAGGGCTGGCTCGAAAAAGAACCGTTTTAGAAAGGCTGCACGTTCCTCTTGTAAGAGAGGCAATTCCAAGCCATAAATGCGACTGATTTCCTCAGGATTGCGTTGGGCGTAGGCATCTACCAAGGCTAGTTCTCGTTCATTTGGCTCTTGAACATTCTCGTACAAGCCTTCTACCAAGATACATCCATCAGCAGCTCGCAGACTACTTAAGGCCTGGATAAGATACCACGGCGCTGACTCCACGACACCACCATAACTCGAGTGGATATCCACATCCGCACTTTTCACCTTAGCATCAAAGGTCACAATCCCCTTGTTTCCGCCAGAGATTTCCAGCTGTTCCAAGGCGTTCTTTGTCCCTTGTTCCCAGACTAGCAAGTCCCCCCCACGAAGTTTGTCTGCGTGTTTCTCTAAATACTTATCTAGATCCATGGAAGCAGACTCCTCTGCCCCTTCCATGATAAAACTGATATTGACAGGCAGGTCATCATGGTGCTGCATATACTTTCTCAGAGCACTCAAACGAGCCGTGATGTGGCCTTTGTCGTCGTCAACCCCACGTCCATACATAAAGCCATTTCGCACAGAAAGGGTAAACGGATCCTCTGTCCACACCTGGTCGCCATCCGCTGGCACGGTGTCATAGTGATTATAGAAGATCAAGGTCTTGGCATCCGGACGCGAACTCTTGAAATGCGCCATGACAAAAGGCGCCGTGTAGCTCTCATCAATCTCAACTTCAGCTCCCACACGCTTGAAAATCTCACCCAGATAGTTTGCGACCTCCTTGAGTCCAACCTGTTGGGCAAAAACTGATTTCTTGGAAATCAAGGTGCGCAAGACTTCAAAATAATGTTGGGCAACATGATCCTTCTCAAATTTTTCAATCTGCTCTTGTTCGCTAGGAAAAACCATTTTCTCTCTCTTTCTACTACGTACTTGCGTCCTCAAAACGACAACAAGTGCCTCTTTAAAATCAACTCTCTATACAAAAGCAAGAGGTGGAAACTCTCTCCCACCTCCCTGTGTCTTATTACCAAACTGGTTGGTCCAAACCGTCTGATGTTTCTTCGATAACTTTTTTCACTTCATCAGTGTGGTAAGCTGCGATAATTTTCTTGATAGCATCAGCCTTAGGTGATGATTCCCAATCTTTTTTCGCAACAATGATGTTGTACCATTGTTTTGAGTTTTCATCAGCTTGTTCTTTGAAGAGTGCTTTCTTGTAGTCCAATTTTGCTTCTGTAACGAAGGTATTGTTTACAACGGCAGCATCAACTGATGACAATGAACGAGCTGTTTGACTAGCGTCCAATTCAGTAATCTTCAAGTTCTTTGGATTTTCTGTGATGTTAGCAACTGTTGCAAGTGCAGTTCCAGAAACATCCAATTTGATCAAACCAGCTGATTGCAACAAGTAAAGCGCACGGCTTTCGTTTGTTGCATCGTTTGGTACGGCGATTTCACCGTTATCTGGGATTTCTTCCACTTTAGTGTACTTGTTTTCTTCCCCATTTTTACCTGAGTAAAGGCGGATTGGTGAGATGTAGGTATCTGCAATCGCTACAAGGTCTTTCCCGTTTTCTTTGTTCCAGTTGTTCAAGAAGTTGTAGTGTTGGAAAGCATTCAAGTCTACTTCGCCATCAGCAGTTGCCTTATTTGGTTGAGAATAGTCTGTGAACTCTGTGAATTCCAATTTAATTCCATCTTTTTCAACTAATTCTTGGATTTTATCCCAACGCGCTTCTTCAGAACCGCTACGGTTAACTGTTGCAATTTTGACAACTGTTTCGTTGTCTGCTTTCTTTTCTGAATTTCCGCAAGCTGCAAGAGTCAAACCTGCGACTGTAGCAAGAGCTGCTACACCGAGCCATTTTTTAATTTTCATGATTCTTTCTCCTTTAAAAATAATACCGTAATAGTATCTCATACTTTATTTGAATTAGCAAATTGTTATTAGATAGGCAGACATATAGTTTGAAACTATATACCTAAAAATTGAGAAATCATCCGCCTTTCTCAGACTGGATGATTTCATACGACTATTTAATATCAGCTTCTGCTGGGAGGTAAGTGTCCCCGAAGAACTGTTTAGACAATTTTTCAAGAGTTCCGTCTTTGTAGAGTTCTTGGATACGTTTGTCTACAAATGATTTCAACTCATCTTGACCTTTAGCAAGAAGTGGGTAAACGTAAGGTTGTTGGTCGCTTGGAAGTTCAATGACTTTCAAGTTGTCCAAACCTTGGTTCTTGATAACTGTTTCAACACCAATTTTATCGAAGATCTTGTAGTCAAACTGACCATCGCTCAAACGAGACATGATTTGTTGGAAATCAGCTTTGGTATAGTTAAGAACCGTTGGATTGTCAGCGTGTTGTTTGTTATAATCTTCTAGCTGTTTAGCTGATGTTGTCCCTTGAACGACTTCAGTAGACTTACCTCCGATGTCATCAAGTGATTTGATGCTGTCGTCGTCTTTCTTCACAACGAGAACGTTAGGGTTTTTAGCAGTTGGAGCTGCATAAAGGTACTTTTCAGCACGTTCTTTGGTATAGCTGATATTGTTCACAGCCATTTGATAACGGTCGCTATCAAGACCTGCAAAGACACCTGACCACTCTGTCTTTTCAAACTTGACATCGTATTTGTCAGAGTCTTTAAAGATAGCACGGACTACTTCAATCTCATAACCAGTCAACTCGCCATTTTCTTCGTAGTTGAATGGTTTTGGTGAAGCATTGGTTGCAACGATAATTTCTTTCTTACCAGATGCTGCTTCACTAGTTGCAGTATCTTTCTTATCTCCACCTGAGCAAGCTGCTAGTACACCTGCGGCAACAAGTCCTAGAGCAGCCAGAGATGAATATTTGACGATTTTTTTCATGTCATTTCCTCCAAAATAGAATACTTTACTATCTTAACAGAAAATATTTTTTTTCGCCATTATATGATATCTATCTCGGTGATAGGTTTTTTTTATGGCTGACTAAAAGACTAGACGCAAGACTGCAATCAAGACCACTCCAAAAAGAACCGTACCCACTAGATTGCGGTAGCGAAAGGCTATCCAAGCCGTTGGAAAGACTGCTAAAAAGTCCAGCCATTTGATCTGGGGAAGGCTGCCAACCTTTCCAGTCACCACGCTTGAAAGGATCAAGGCAAAGATAATGGAAACAGGCAAGAACTTCAAAAACCGCTCAACGATAGCTGGCAACCCCTTGTACTTAACCAAGATGAAGGGAATCATACGGGGAATCCAAGTCACTAGGCCTGAAAAGATAACGGCTAACAAAAGATATTTACTGACCATCTAAGACCACCCCCATGGTACAACCTAGCAAGGTCGCAAACAAAACAGCTAGCGACTGAGACACTACTGTCAAGAGCAAAAAGAAGGACACCGCAACAACGGCTAGGATCCGCAGCAGATTCCGTACAGGAACCCGTCTTTGCATAATCTGAAATTGCGAAGTAAAAATCCCGATAAACATCCCAACAAGGGCAAAGTCTAAGCCAAAGACTTCAGGATTTGGAAGAAGGCCACCTAAAGCTGTCCCCGCCACTGTCCCAATAAACCAGGCTACATAACTATTGAGATTGTTCCCGTGCATCCACATAGGATGGACTTTGTCTGTATGGGCTAATTCGCCCATCAAAACTCCATAGGTCTCATCAGTCAAGAGGCTAGACATACCGATGTTTTGCCAGAGACTAGTATGACGGAAATAGGTCGATGCATGCAAGCTCAGCAAAAAGAGTCGCAAGTTGATCAAAAAAACTGTCATAGCAATGGCTGCCACAGGCGCTTGTACCGCAATCAGTGCCAACATGGCAAACTGGGCACTCCCAGCATAAACAAAGAGGCTCATCAAGCCCATCTCAACAGGTGTCACATAAGGCGCACCAATAATCCCACAGGCTAGACCAATGCTGACATAGCCAAGAGCAGTCGGCATGGCCGCCTGAACACCTTCCCAAAATCCTTTTTCTTTCATCCTTCTCCTCATATTCTCTCCAATTGCGGCTGTTCGTCATCACAGCCACAGCACGGACTATTATAACATATTCAAAGAAGAGAAAAAAGTTTCGGATTCGAAACCTATTGCCAGAAAAAGTGCTGAAGAGGAAGCATCATGGATACATGAGAAATTGATCCACTCGGATAGTATACTTATCGGTTTCTGTGTCTGTAGCATATTTATTTTCTGTTGGATAGACATCCACCCAGAGTTCCCACTGTTGTCCCTTCAACTTGACCTTGTAGCGATAACCGTCATCATAGAGGCCTACTGTATCAGTTGTCATGGACTGGTAATCTGGGAGTTCTTCCAGTTCTTTTTTTACAGTCTGGGATAGATTGTTAAGCACTACTTTCTGCTCCACCTTTGAAGTTACAGGAATATGAACTGTCGCTTCTTCCAAACGATGCGATTTTGAAAATGTAAAGGTCGCTCGGCCTGGATAGCCTTTCAAAGTAATCTGCTCATAGTGATAGAAAAGGCGACCTGTTTTATAGAAATATGGGTCTTCTGCACGCCAAGTGTCGCGATAGGCCGTTTCCTTTTCTTCCTCCACCTCGCTTGCCTTTCCAAATCCTTCTTCAAAAGATTTAGGAGACATACCGAACGAAAGGGATTCAAACAAGACCAGTTGTGTCTTTTTGATATTCTGGCAAGCTGATAAAAGCATGAGTAAAGCTCCAAGAGCAAGCAAACTACTGATTATTTTTGTAAATCTCATATTTCTACTATACAAAAAAACTCTATGATTGACAAACTTTGATAGAGTCGGATTCCGTGATTGATTTTAAAATTACTTTTTCATTTAAGGTAACAAGGAATTGAACAAGGACTATTATTAGATATTGGAGATAAAAAAAGACTGGGAAGCCAGCCTTATCATATGAACAAAAATTAAATCAAAGTTCCCTACTAAATGCTCTCACGAATATTCAAGAGCATGACAAATGCGGTTAGGAGTAATAGCAATAGAATAAAGCTGACCGCTAGGGTTCCAAAACTTGTAGCAATCGTTACAAAAACGATTGTGAATAGACTTGGTAAAACAACCGTAATAGCACCAATAGAGGATTGAACCGCTCCCATTGACTCCTCAGGTATTTGTTTAAAGACGAGTTCTTGCAATCTAGGAGAGAGTAACCCTGCGATGAAGGCATCCAAGGAGCTGAAAAGCAGAATCAAACCAAAATGAACTGTGGCAAATCCTACTAGAAGGAGTAACTGGATGACGACCGAAGCGTATAGAGCTGTTTTTATAGAAATTGTATTTTTCAGATAGCCACTTACAAGGCTTCCGACAATAAGTGCTAACAATTCTAGTGTTGATAACAAAGCGAGTGATTGACCAGTTTGTAAATTCAAAAACGGTTGGTTTCTTAAAAAAAGAGTCGAAATAGGAACAGTGACATTGATCACAGCTTGGCTGATAGAGACGATAAACAAAATGAAGATCACTCTATCCATATTCCAGATCAATTTCGATGATTGGAACAAATGCTGGCAAAACGATTTTATAGAAAGACCTTCTTGATAGCTAATTGTTTTTTCAACTTTCAAAAGATCATTTTTTATGAGAAGAATACCTACAAATGCTATCAGAAACGTCAGAGCGTTTAGCAAGGAAATAAACTGAATGGAAAGAATTCCTAGTAAAACCCCTCCTAGAATATTACTGATTGTCCGAACTAAACTAACTGTTGATTGTTTAAAGCCAATAGCTTCTGTCAGATGTTCTTTCCCAATGATTCTTATAAAAATAGGAGTTAGCATGGCTCCTGAAAAGTAACTCAATGTATCCGACAAGAGATTCATTAAACAAATAAAGAATACGAGCCATAAGGAAAAGGACTGCCCTGAAAGCGAAAGTGCAACTATAGAATAAAGTACAAATTTGACAAAACTAATAAGCGTATACTTTAGAACACGATGGTGTTGAAAGTCAGCCAAAACTCCCATAAAGATTTGCAGAACTTGAGGAACAGTCTCTGAAATCGTAATGAGTAAAATCGCCAAGGGGGCAAACGAAGCGTCTGCCACATAATTCAAAAAAGCAAGATAAAAAATCGTATCCCCAACCGTTGAAATCCACTGGTTGATGGTTAACTGCCTAAAATCTCTATTTTGAATAAATACTTTCATCGCAACTCCTTTTTGAATTCAAATGGGAACTTTTCCCCAAGAATAGACCGATATTGCTGAGCACCTAAAATTACAGCAACGGTAAAATTTGACCAATGCCATTGTAGACTATGTGCAGTCCAATAGGCCAATAAATGGACTTTGTCACTCTAAATAAGACTGCAAATATGAGACCGCCACCCATATATACGAAAAAGTCTGTCAAGACCCAACCATGATTACTAATATGCAAGACCCCGAATAAAACAGCCGAACCGAGCACATCCAGTCCCCATTTCTTTCCTTTTTCCAGAGCGGTCATCACCAATCCACGATAAATCATCTCTTCAAAAATGGGACCTGCAATCACAGGATAGAAAAAATACATCAAAAATGCTGTAGCTCCTGTAAAAGTAGGGACATCCAGTTGATAAGCAATTTCATTTTTGGTAGATGGGAAAAGATAAAATGTGACGAAATTCCAAATAACAAAAGCAAGAAGAGCTAAAAAGGAATAAAAAAGATAGGAACCTCTAAATTTTCGACTGTTAATTTTCTGCCATTTCCCTGACCAAACCATAACAATAATAGCAAGCAGAACCACAAGAAAATTCAACAGCATATCCGACAAATAATAGGCAAAGTCGGATAGACCAGTAGCTAGATCGGTATGTAAAAGCAAACGAATGAAGAACTGGTCAGCAATGACAAGTAAAACGGCTATAATAAAGTAGTAGCGTGAGATTATCTTTTTCATTCTATTTTCTCCTATACTATGAAATAAGGATAGTATAACACGGAAATCACCACATTTTAGAAAATCGCATATTTGACATTTTTTTCTTATAGAAATTTCATTTTTGCGATTGTTTGTTAATCGATAAGGTCTTTATATTGCTGTAAGCGTAGTTCAAAAAGAGCTGTTAATTGTGGATTTTCTAATACTTGTAGAGATTGGATAAAGTGTTCAATCTCTTTTTGATTGCTTTCCTTAGTTTGAAGGAATACACTCATCTTCTTTAAAAACTGCAATGATACTTTCTCAAAAACATCATATGGCCGGAGCATGCTCTCTAACTCGGCTTCAAAGATTGGGATGTAAGAGAAAAGTTTGCGCTCCATGAGCTCTGATATAATATTCAGAAAGCCACTTTTCATATACAGTCTATTATGTACCAATTCTTTAAATTCCTTGGATTTTTCAAGTAAAGAGGTTGATAAAAATATCAAATCTTGATTACTCAAGAAAGGCATGGTATTACAGAATATATAGAGTTCAAACCAGGTCCAAGACTCGATAGCATAGAGATAGGTGGTTAAAAACTCGCTATCCTCCTCTGCTAGCGGATAGCTTTTATCCAAGGAATGGATAGCATCTTTGATTACAATAGCATTCAAACGACGATAGGTTTCTGCCATCTGTTCTTGTTCGATTTCCTCCAACAGTTGCTCTAAACCCGCTATATCCTGATGGGCAAAACGATCCACAACCCTTCTACCAAATTTCATATGCGGAGATTCTTGATAGTTGTTGAGCTTGTGTCCAAATTCATCGAAGGTCACATTTATCCCTTGGATCGCTAGGATCAGCTTATCCGCAGACAGCATAGACTGTCCCAGTTCAAACTTGGATAGCTGGGATGCTGTCAGTCCATCACAAGCAACATCTGACTGCTTGAGTTTTCTCGCCAAGCGCAATTCCTTATAAAATTCTCCCAACTCCATTTTTTCAATCATGGCCAAACTCCCCTTAAAGATTCCCTTTACTATTCTATTCGTAAAAACTTTTCCTTTTTTAACATATTATAAAATATTTTAGCAAAAAAGCCAGCTTCAAGCTGACTCTTTATTCCATGGTATCAAAGGCGAGACTCGGTTTGGCATTAAGGTCCAAGTCTGCAAAGTTTTCTTTATTCCACTCGCTGACGCTGGCATAGGCAATCATACCTGCATTGTCTCCACAGAGACGCAGGGGTGGAATGATGACCTTGACATCTGTAATTTCGGCTGCTAGGCGTTCTCTGAGACCTTTATTGGCTGCCACGCCACCTGCCACTACCAGAGTTTTAACAGGATATTTCTCCAAAGCCTTCTTGGTTTTTGCCATGAGAATATCCATGACAGCTGCCTGAAAGCTTGCTGACAGGTCTTGATTAGACAAGACTTCTCCTTTTTGCTGGGCATTGTGATGCAAGTTGATAAAGGCCGACTTGAGACCGGAAAAAGAAAATTCCAGATTGTCTTCCTTGATCATGGCACGAGGGAAGTCATAAACATCCTGACCTTGATGGGCCAACTCGTCAATCTCGCGACCTGCTGGATAAGTCAAGCCCATGACACGACCGACCTTGTCATAAGCCTCCCCAACTGCATCGTCTCGTGTCTCCCCAACAATCTTGTAATCGCCAGCCTCTGACACATAGACCAACTCGGTGTGTCCACCGCTAACCAAGAGTGCCAACAAAGGAAACTCCAAAGGCTCCACACTCTGAGCTGCCATGAGGTGCCCAGCCATGTGGTTGACGGGAATCAGTGGCAGGCCATGCGCCCAAGCAAAGGCCTTGGCAGCTGCCAAGCCAACTAGTAGAGCTCCAACCAAGCCCGGTCCATAGGTAACTGCCACAGCTGTTATGTCCTCTTCGATAATCCCTGCTTCTGCTAGCGCCTCCTCGATACAGGCTGTAATGACCTCGACATGGTGACGACTAGCTACTTCTGGCACTACGCCCCCAAAACGTTTGTGGCTCTCAATTTGACTAGCAATGATATTGGACAAGAGCTGGTCGTCGTTTTTTAAGACAGCGACACTGGTCTCATCACAGGATGTCTCAAATGCTAAAATATATCTATCCTTCATCTTTTTCTCTCTTCATGATAATGGCGTCCTCAACTGGATCGTGGTAGTAGACCTTTCGCTCAGCGATGACCGCCATCTTTTCTTTCTTGTAAAATGCTTGCGCTCGTTGGTTTGACTTTCTGACTTCAAGGAAAATCTCCTTATCTGTCGGCAATTGAGCAAACAAGGCTGACGCAATTTCCTGACCCTGATAGGCTTTTTTGACAGCAATTTGCAAGACTTCTGCTTCAAATAGATTCTCCTGAATTGCTAGAAAACCTATCACTTCTTCCCCATCATAAGCCAGAGCATACCAAGTCTGGTCTTGGGACAGGTCTGCTTGGATTTGTTCCAGCGTCCACGGACTGACTGGGTAAACATCTACCATAACAGCATAGATAGCTTGTGCCAAGTCAGCTTGCTGTTGGATTCGTTTGATCTCTATCATAGGCGTTTAATGTAGGACTCGCCAGACTCGGAGTTGTTCTTGAGCCAGTTTTCCTCAGCCTCAACACGTTTGAGGTAATTTGGCACAAAGTCGTGCAAGGAGTCTGCTTCCTTGTCCCAGGCCCAAAGAGCTAGATTAGCTGCATTTGGCAAGGTTTCTTGATAGCTAGTTTGTGGTAGTTGTTCTTGGATTTGTTCCACAAAGGCTCCAACTTCTCCAACAAAGGTTACCTGTTCAGCATCCTTGACCTGCTCTAGCACTTCCGCAAAGGACAGGTGTGCTTCTGGAAAGACATCCTTGGCATTTTCATAAAAGCCAGCATAGACATTGTTGCGACGTGCATCCATAATAGGAACTACCAAGCCTTCTTTCTGGCTTGGTACCAGAGCCAAGAGGCTAGACATCCCCACTAACTCGATGTTCAGGGTATGAGCCAAGGTCTTGGCAGTTGCTACCGCGATTCTCAAACCTGTGTAGCTACCAGGTCCCTCTGCCACCACGATACGATCCAAGTCCTTGGGTGTCCAATCCAGACTGGCCATCAAAAAATCGATGGCAGGCATGAGGGTAATACTGTGATTTTTCTTGATATTGATCATAGTCTCGGCAAGAACCTGCTTATCCTCTAAAATAGCGAGAGAAAGAGCCTTGCTGGACGTATCAAAAGCTAATACTTTCATAACACATTCCTATCTTTTTGTCTGCTTACTATTATACTACAAAAGCTGACGCATGGGAATTTTCTTCTTTTTGAAACAAAAGGGCTTACCATTTAGACAAAAAGAGGATAGTACAAAAATTCAAAAAGGTTGTAGCTTTTTTCTATTTTTTCCGAATATATAAGTGAACAAGAAAAAAGGAGGAAAGTTCAATGACAAATTTTGACGTTCTTGACAATCAATTTTTATCGTTATCTGAAAATGAATTATCAGATATTGATGGTGGTCTCGCTCCCTTAGTTATCTTTGGAGTAGCAGTTTCTTGGAAAGCCATTGCAGGTGGAACAGCACTTGTAGGGTCTGGTTTGGCAGCTGGTTATTTTTTAGGAGGTTAGTATGATTAAAGGTTTGGATAAGTATTGCGCAATTTCTAATAAAGAATTGCAAGGAATCAAGGGTGGTTTTGGTGTAGGTGTTGGTATAGCTTTATTTATGGCCGCTTACACTATCGGGAAAGATATTCGTAAGAAATTTGGATAAGTCATGCTAGATAAAAGGCACATTTTTAGAAGGGTAAATTTTATTCTCTTCATCTCTTATAGTTTACTCATCATTTTCAATGATTTAAACATAATCGTTACACCCTTACCAGTTGATTTATCTGTTTGCATTATTTTCTTTTTATGTTTCAACTCGATTTTTGCTGAGAAAAAAGAGGGGCGTAAAGATGGCGAATCCATTGACTCTTTTAACCATCAATGTTAAAATGTAATTCAACACTGGAAGGAAAATCAGGTTGAGTCGTTGACTCTTCGGGTTGCAGTGCTATCCCTGAAACTTTGGTTTCTAAAGAACTGAAAATGCGATTGAACAATTCGCCCCCCAGTGTTTGACGGCTCTTGACTTCGGTCAAGGGCTGTTTCTTTTTTGCTCAAAACAATTTTATTTCATCTTGTCATCCAAGTTTTACGCTTTTGTCAGCCTTTACTTTCTCCATTTCCGTCTTTTACTAATTTTTCATTTTGTGGTATAATTGAAATAATTGTAACGAATCAAGGTCAATCTAGACACAAAATGGAATGAAATCAAGCAAATCTCTACTAAAAGTTTGGAATAAGCTGACCTGTAAATAGAAAGGAACTATATGATTTACAAAGTTTTTTATCAAGAAACAAAAGAACGTAGCCCACGTCGTGAAACAACACGCTCACTTTACCTAGACATCGATGCCAGCTCAGAACTTGAGGGCCGTATCGCTGCTCGCCAACTTGTCGAAGAAAATCGCCCAGAGTACAATATCGAATTTATCGAACTCTTGTCTGACAAATTGCTAGATTACGAAAAAGAAACTGGCGCTTTCGAGATTACGGAGTTCTAATATGGCCTACACTCTTAAACCTGAAGAAGTCGGCGTTTTTGCCATCGGTGGTCTGGGAGAAATCGGGAAAAACACTTACGGAATTGAATACCAAGACGAAATTATCATCGTCGATGCTGGGATTAAATTCCCAGAAGATGACTTGCTGGGTATCGACTACGTTATCCCTGACTACTCTTACATCGTGGACAATATCGACCGCGTCAAAGCCGTTTTGATTACACACGGACACGAGGACCACATCGGTGGGATTCCTTTCCTGCTCAAGCAAGCAAATGTCCCTATCTACGCTGGACCACTTGCCCTGGCTTTAATCCGTGGGAAACTCGAAGAACACGGCCTTTTGCGCAACGCCAAACTTTACGAAATCAACCACAACACTGAGTTGACCTTTAAAAATCTCAAGGCAACTTTCTTTAGAACAACCCACTCCATTCCAGAGCCTTTGGGGATTGTTATTCATACTCCTCAAGGAAAAATCGTCTGTACGGGTGACTTTAAGTTTGACTTTACTCCAGTTGGAGAGCCTGCAGACTTGCACCGTATGGCTGCCCTTGGGGAAGAAGGTGTACTCTGTCTCCTCTCTGACTCGACAAATGCGGAAGTACCAACCTTTACCAACTCTGAAAAAGTCGTTGGTCAGTCCATCATGAAGATCATCCAAGGCATCGAAGGACGCATCATCTTTGCATCCTTTGCCTCAAATATCTTCCGTCTCCAGCAAGCAACAGATGCTGCTGTTAAGACTGGACGCAAGATTGCGGTCTTTGGTCGTTCTATGGAAAAGGCCATTGTCAACGGTATCGAGCTTGGCTACATCAAAGCTCCTAAGGGAACCTTTATCGAGCCAAATGAAATCAAAGACTACCCTGCAGGCGAGGTTCTGATCCTCTGTACAGGTAGTCAAGGGGAGCCGATGGCGGCCCTCTCTCGTATCGCTAACGGAACCCACCGTCAGGTGCAACTCCAACCCGGCGATACCGTTATCTTCTCTTCTAGCCCAATCCCTGGAAACACCACTAGCGTCAACAAGCTGATTAACATCATTTCTGAAGCTGGTGTCGAAGTCATTCACGGAAAGATTAACAATATCCACACCTCTGGACACGGCGGTCAGCAAGAGCAAAAACTCATGCTCCGTTTGATCAAGCCCAAATACTTCATGCCTGTTCACGGTGAATACCGCATGCAGAAAGTCCATGCTGGACTAGCGGTGGATACGGGTGTCGAGAAGGACAATATCTTTATCATGAGTAATGGTGATGTGCTTGCCCTTACTGCTAACTCTGCTCGTATCGCAGGCCATTTCAACGCCCAAGACATCTATGTCGATGGAAATCGTATCGGTGAAATCGGCGCTGCTGTCCTCAAAGACCGTAGAGATCTATCTGAAGATGGTGTCGTTCTAGCAGTCGCAACTGTTGACTTCAAGTCTAAAATGATCTTGTCTGGTCCAGATATCCTCAGCCGAGGCTTTGTCTACATGAGAGAATCTGGAGACTTGATTCGCCAAAGCCAGCGCATCCTCTTCAATGCTATTCGTATCGCACTGAAGAACAAAGATGCCAGCGTGCAATCTGTCAATGGTGCCATTGTCAACGCTATTCGTCCTTTCCTCTATGAAAATACAGAACGTGAACCGATTATCATCCCGATGATTCTCACACCAGATGAAGAATAATACTCTTCGAAAATCAACAAAACAGCCCCGTTTTCGGAGCTGTTTTTTCTATGCTTTTTTGAGATTGAAACTCAATAAAAATCGAAATCAGACTAGAAGGCTAGGCAAAAGCATAACTCAAGTTAGCTCCCATAGTTCGGGGAACTATGGGAGGTTGTAGATGAATCAAAGCCAAGCTTTGAACTCATTCGTAAGAAGCCGACGACGTATCATTTTGATTTTTGAAGATTTTTAGAAATACTACGATTTTTACCTTCCAAATACACCATCAAAATAGAAATATCTGCTGGGTTTACTCCCGAAATTCGGCTAGCTTGGCCGATGGTTTCTGGATTGATGAGTTTGAACTTCTGGCGGGCTTCTGTCGCGATAGAATCAATATCATCCCAATCAATATTGGCTGGAATGCGTTTTTCTTCCATGCGTTTCATCTTGGCAACCTGATCCATGGCTTTGGAAATATAGCCTTCGTACTTGATCTCTGTTTCAATCAATTCGATAATCTTGTCATCCAAGTCCTCAGCAGCTGGTCCGATAAATGCAACTACATCTTGGTAAGACACTTCTGGGCGACGAAGGAATTCTTTGGCTGTCACTGCATCTGTCAACGGCTTAAAGCCCATCTCCTCAACCTTGGCATTGGTTTCCTTGACCGGCTTGAGTTTGATGCTGTCTAGACGTTTCATCTCATTGTCAAACTGATTTTTCTTGATTTCAAAACGAGCCCAACGTTCATCATCAACGAGACCAATTTCACGTCCCATCTCGGTCAAACGCATATCTGCATTGTCATGACGGAGGATGAGACGGTATTCAGCTCGACTGGTCAAGAGACGGTAAGGTTCAATGGTGCCCTTGGTCACCAAGTCGTCAATCATGACCCCGATATAACCGTCACTGCGCTTCAAAATCAATTCAGGCTTGCCTTGGATTTTCAGAGCCGCATTAATACCCGCGATAATCCCTTGGCCAGCAGCTTCTTCGTAACCAGATGTACCATTTGTCTGACCAGCTGTGAAAAGTCCTGAGATTTTCTTGGTTTCTAGTGTCGCACGCAACTGATGAGGCAAGACCATGTCATACTCAATGGCATAACCAGTTCGCATCATCTCAGCATTTTCCAAACCTTTGATGGAATGAACCAAGTCACGTTGGACATCCTCAGGCAGACTGGTTGAAAGTCCTTGGACATAAACTTCCTCTGTATTGCGCCCTTCTGGCTCTAGGAAGAGTTGGTGGCGTTCCTTGTCCGCAAAGCGTACAATCTTGTCCTCAATCGATGGACAGTAACGAGGCCCAACTCCCTTGACCACACCTGTGAACATAGGCGCACGGTGGAGGTTGTTTTGGATAATCTCATGACTGGTACCGTTGGTGTAGGTCAACCAGCATGGCACCTGGTCCTTGACATAGTCCTCATCACGTGAAGTGTAGGAGAAGTGATTTGGCGCTTCATCTCCTGGCTGAATCTCTGTCACATCGTAATTGATAGAGGAAGCCTTGACACGTGGAGGCGTTCCTGTCTTGAAACGACCAATTTCGAGTCCCAGTTCCTTGAGATTGTCAGCAAGGTTAATCGAAGCCAGACTGTGGTTAGGACCTGACGAATACTTGAGGTCTCCGATGATGATTTCCCCACGGAGTGCAGTCCCTGTCGTCACGATAACAGCCTTAGCAGCATATTCTTGATGGGTAGCTGTACGCACACCGACAACCTTACCATCTTCCACCAAAATCTCATCAATCATGGTTTGACGAAGGGTGAGATTCTCTTGATTTTCAACTGTCTTGCGCATCTCCTTAGAGTAAAGCTCCTTGTCAGCCTGCGCACGAAGGGCACGGACAGCTGGACCTTTCCCAGTGTTGAGCATCTTCATCTGGATGTAGGTCTTGTCAATGGTTTTAGCCATTTCACCACCAAGGGCATCCACTTCACGCACGACAATCCCCTTGGCAGAGCCACCGATAGAAGGATTACAAGGCATGAAAGCCAGCATTTCAATGTTGATGGTCGCAAGCAATACCTTGCAGCCCATACGGCTAGCAGCTAGAGATGCCTCCACCCCAGCGTGCCCCGCACCGATTACAATAATATCGTATTCTTCCGTAAAATTATAAGTCATTTCTTAACCTTTCAAAAATTTCTCGCAAATAAGGAACTAACTTCTCCTCCTCTAGAGCTTGATCCAAAGTAACCCATTTAAAGTGTGTATGCTCTTCAGGATCTAATCTGATAATTGGCTTCTCCCCAACCCACTCTGCTTTATAAACTAAGCGAGTAAAAACCTTATCCTTAGAGGTATCCAGTTGACTATCTTCGTGAAGAAGCTTGAGCGAACTGCTATCTAGCCTAACTCCCGCTTCTTCAATGCATTCTCTAAGAGCACCATCTCGCGGAAGTTCACCCTTTTCAACCCCGCCGCCAGGAATATCCCAGTAAGTTGGATAAACGTTGGGTTCTCCTCTTTTAATTTCCGAACGCTGAATGAGTAAATAATCACCACCACTATGAACAAGTACATGGGCAATAAGCTTAACCATCATTTTCTCTCCTATTCCTCAAGATGAATGTGTCTTAGTTGACCGTCCCAATCTGGTAGAGCTGTTTTTAAAAAGGCTGGAACTAGCTGGATATTCTGGAGTTCATCCAAGTCAATCCACTCACAAGGCTGCATTTTTTCGTCTTCCTGCATGGTCAATGGAGCTTCTTCAAGCAAATTCACCCGGTAATGAAACTCGATGTTGTGATAGGAAACACCGTCCTGTTCAAAACGATTTTCAACTACGAAAGCTAGCTGTCCAGCTTGAGCTTTGACACCCAGTTCTTCCCTCACTTCACGGACTACCGCGTCTTCCGTGCTTTCATTGACTTGAATCGCACCGCCAATAGTATAATACTTGCCCTTGGCTTTGGTGACTAGGAGCTTGCGATTTTGGAGAATCAAGGCTGTCGCCCGAACACCAAAAACCGTATTTCCCACTTTTGTCCGAAAGTCTTGTTGAGTCATTTTTATCCTTTCCCTTAAACGACACAAAAACAGTCAAAACTCCAAAGAAGTGCAGGACAAAAAAGCCTGCAACATCCATGAGCTTTGACCATCATTTCTATTGCTTTTATTATTGTAGCAAATTGAGAAAATTTGTCAATCTATATGTACTGACAAACTTGTCCATCGCGGTAGGCATTGTCAATCAAACCGCCACCTAGACACTCTTCGCCATCGTAAAAGACAACTGCCTGCCCGGGTGTGATCGCGCGTTGCGGTTCCGCAAAGATGACCTCTGCCTTGTCTCCTTTGACATGTACTGTCACCTTAGAATCAGGCTGACGGTAGCGGAATTTAGCCGTACACTCTAGCGTAAATTCCTCTGGCATCTCACGAGTAAAATGAACTTGACTGGCTTCTAGGCTGGTTGACATAAGCGAGTCATGGTAGAATCCTTGACCGACATAGAGGATGTTCTTGCTTAGGTCTTTTCCAACAACGAACCAAGGAGCATTGTCACCGCCGTGTTGCCCACCGATACCGAGTCCGCCACGCTGACCAATCGTATAATACATAAGTCCTGCATGCTCGCCCATATCGCGACCATCCACAGTCATCATGCGACCAGGCTGAGCTGGCAGGTAGTTGCTGAGAAAGTTTTTAAAGTTCTTTTCTCCGATAAAGCAAATTCCTGTCGAGTCTTTCTTCTTAGCAGTCGCAAGGCCTGCCTCTTCTGCGAGTCTGCGAACTTCAGGCTTTTCCAAATGTCCCAATGGGAACATGGTTTTTTGGAGTTGTTCTTGCGAAAGTTGACTGAGGAAATAGGTCTGGTCCTTGCCATTGTCCACGCCACGAAGCATGTGAACGATGCCATCCTCATCACGCGCCACTCGAGCATAATGCCCAGTCGCTACATAGTCTGCGCCTAAGGTCATAGCATAGTCCAAAAAGGCCTTGAACTTGATTTCCTTGTTACACATAACGTCTGGATTTGGCGTGTGTCCTGCACGGTATTCCGCTAGGAAATACTCAAAGACGCGGTCCCAGTACTCTTTTTCAAAATTGACAGAGTAGTAGGGAATGCCGATCTGGTCTGCCACCGCAGCCACATCCTTGTAATCTTCGGTCGCCGTACAGACGCCGTTTTCATCTGTGTCGTCCCAGTTCTTCATGAAGATACCGATCACATCGTAGCCCTGCTCCTTGAGCAAGAGAGCCGTCACCGACGAATCAACACCACCACTCATCCCCACGACAACACGTGTTTTAGAGTTATCACTCATGGTAAGTCTCCCATCTATTCGTTTATTCATACCCTCAAAATTCTATTTACTAAGACTTTCAATAGAATTTCTTCGAGTATAGTCTTTTCGTTTGCTTTTAGGAGTAAAATGGTCTGGGAGACCATTTTAGCCTATCATCTTAAAATGAAAATATGATAGGCAACGAGTCGCAGGCATAACTCGAGTTAGGTAAGACGAGTTAACGACGTAATAAAAGATAAACGAAATGACTAGTTCACGATTGAAGGTCGTGTGTGCTTCAACGATTGAAGGTCGCTTGAGCAGTATTCATTATAACACGCTTGGTTGGAGAAGACAAGAAAGAGGCTGATAAATCATCTCAACCTCTCTTTCTTCCTTTGCAAACGAATCAATTTTCCCCTTTAAGTTCTTTCTTCGCTTGTTCTATCTGGTATTTCACTTGCTCAAAGCCGGTTCCTCCTAAGGAATTCCGTCTCTGAACAGCGGTTTCTGGACGCAAGTAGATATAAATATCCTCTTCAATCAAGGGATGGTAGACTTGCAACTCCTCCAAATCCCAATCTTGGATGTTTTTACCATGCTTGATAGAGTCTAGAACCAATTTCCCTACTATTTCATGCGCTTCTCTAAAGGGAAGACCTTTTTCAGCCAAATAATCTGCCAGTTCAGTCGCATTCGAAAAATCATTCTCTGTAGATTGCTGCATTTTGGCCTTATTAACCTGCATGCTCGATAGCATACCTGCCAGCACATCCAGAGAATTTAAAATCGTTTCTACTGTATCAAACATGCCTTCCTTGTCCTCTTGCAAATCCTTATTATAGGCCAGAGGCAAAGACTTCATAACGGTCAATAGTCCAAGTAAGTGCCCGTAAACCCTTCCTGTCTTCCCTCGAATCAATTCGGCCATATCAGGATTTTTCTTCTGGGGCATGATAGACGAACCCGTTGAAAAGCTATCAGACAAGCTAATGTACTGATACTCAAAACTGCACCAATTGATGATTTCCTCACAAAAACGACTCATATGCATCATCAAAATGCTGGCGTTTGACAGAAATTCTAAGATAAAATCACGGTCACTCACTGCGTCCAAGGAATTGGTATAGGGTTGTTGGAAGCCCAATAAATCACTCGATAATTGACGATTGATTGGAAAAGTTGTCCCCGCCAAGGCAGCCGCACCCAGGGGCGATAGGTCTGTATGTTTCAAGTTAAATGCAAAGCGTTCGCTGTCCCTTTGAAACATATTGTAATAAGCCATGAGATGATGGGCAAAACTAATCGGTTGGGCGTGTTGCAAATGAGTATAGCCTGGCATGATGGTTTCCACATGTTTTTCAGCCAAATCCAGCAAAACACTATTCAGATTCGCCAACTTATCCAAGACATGGCCAAGCTGCTCCTTTAGATATAAGTGCATATCCGTTGCGACTTGGTCATTCCGAGAACGGGCCGTGTGTAGTTTCCCAGCCAGAGGACCGATTTTCTCTGTCAGCAACACTTCCATATTCATATGAATATCTTCATTTGCAATATCAAAATGAAGCTCTCCGGCCTCTAAATCTCGCAACAAAGCTTTCAGACCATCTTGGATCTGCTCTGCCTCTTCCAAGCTCAAAATGCCAGTCTGTCCTAGCATTTGAACATGAGCTAGGGAACCCATCAAATCAAATTTTGCCAGCTGGTGGTCAAAGGAAATACTCGCACCGAACTGTTCTACCCAATCTTCCACAGTGCCTTCAAATCGACCACCCCATAATTTTGTATTTTTCGACATATCCTGTCGTCCCTTTCTATCGCGTCACTACTCAACATTTTTCTGAACTTCTGAATAAACCTTAGTCGGAAGCCCCCAAAGCTTGATAAATCCAACAGCCGCATCTTGGTCAAAGGTGTCCGCACTAGTATAAGTCGCCAAATTTTCATCGTAAAGAGAATTTGGAGATTTCCGAGCCACTACCTGGGCATTCCCCTTATAGAGTTTAACTTTTGCAGTTCCATTGACAACTTTCTGTGTCTCCTTGATATAGGCAATCAAAGCCTGAGTTGCTGGGCTAAACCACAAGGCATTATAGATGAGATTGGACAACTCATTTTCGATAATAGGTTTGAAATGAGCCACTTCTCTCACAAGAGTCAAGTCCTCAATCTCCTTATGAGCTGCCAATAAAGTCACCGCACCTGGGCACTCATAAATCTCTCTTGACTTAATACCGACTAGGCGATTTTCCACATGGTCAATACGACCGACACCGTGTTTGCCCGCAATTTCATTTAGCTTTTGAATCAAAGTAGCCACTTTCATCTTCTCTCCATTGAGGGAGATAGGCACCCCGCAACTAAACTCAATGTCAATAAATTCAGGACTGTCTGGTGCCTCTTCTGGCGAAGATGTGATTCCAAATGCTTCTTCTGGCGCTTGGTTCCAAGGGTTTTCCAAAACACCACATTCATTTGCACGTCCCCAAAGATTTTGATCGACAGAGTAAGGATTGTCAAGGTCAGCAGGAACTGGAACGCCGTTTTCTTTTGCATATTGGATTTCTTCTTCACGAGACCATTTCCACTCACGAACAGGCGCAACTACCTTTAGATTGGGATCCAAAGCTGCAATAGAGACTTCAAACCGAACTTGGTCGTTTCCCTTGCCTGTACAACCATGGGCAATTGTGGTTGCCCCCGTCTGATGAGCTATTTCAACGAGTTTTTTTGAAATAAGAGGGCGACTCAGAGCAGATACCAAGGGGTACTTTTGTTCGTAGTAGGCATGAGCCTGAAGGGCCACTAAAACATAGTCGTTAGCAAATTCTTCCTTAACATCAATGACATAAGACTCAACAGCCCCAACCTTGAGAGCTTTATCGTGGATGAACTCCAAATCTTTTCCTTCACCCACATCCATACAAACAGCGATTACATCATAGTCTTTTTTTAACCATGTAATAGCAACCGATGTATCCAATCCACCTGAATAAGCTAAAATAACTTTTTCCTTACTCATTTCTCTTCCTTCTTTCTATTTTTCGATAGAGGCTTTAAAAGCATCGTCAATCAATTTGTCCAACTCCCCAGAATCCTTCAACTTCTGGATGGTTTTGTCAACCGCCTCTTTTAATTCTTTACTGTCTTTTTTCATCGCAACAGCGTAGGAATCTTCTTTGTCATTGTCAAAATCAAACTCAGCGATGGCTAGGTCTGGATTATTCTCTACAAATCCTTTCGCCACTGGTTCCTCAAAGATAACCGCATCCAGTTGCCCTGATTTTAAATCTGTTATCAAATTTCCATTTTTAGGAAGTGAAACGAGAGAAGAATCCTGCAAAGTTTCTTTGGCCAGAGTTTCCTGGATAGAACCTTTCTGCGCTCCAACCTTTTTCTGAGCCAAATCCTTGACTGATTGGTAATTCGTTAATTCAGCTTTCCTTACGATAACCTTATTTTTCGAAGTGTAGTAGGGAATTGAAAAATCGTAAACTTGACTTCTCTCTTCCGTTTTAGAAACACCTGATATGGCAAGATCGGCCTTGCCTGAATCAAGACTAGCCAGTACATTATCAAAACTCATTGGAGAGAACTCCACTTCTACACCTAGTTCTTTTGCGATGGCTTTGGCTAGTTCAACATCTGAACCTACAATCTGATTTTTCCCATCAACTAATTTCTGATATTCAAATGGAGCAAACTCTGGATTTAGGGCCACCACCAATTTTCCTTTAGCCTTAATGGCTTCAACACCTTGGGATTGAGTGTTACTACAAGCAAATAATAAGGGAAACATAAGCAAACCAAACATCGTCATCAACACCTTCTTCACTTTATTCATAGAAGAGCCTCCTTTTATTTTTATACTTTATTATTGTATAAATAATACTCCTATCATCCTTGTTTGTCAAGAAAAAATCGTATTTTATTTCATTAAAATCAAGAAAAAGCTTATTATATGATATATTTTTACACATAATAAGCTTATTTATACTATTTGAGTTTTAAAACAATTTGAAGAATTTTGTCGGAATTATACAAATAGAGCATTGCTGAGAAGCTCGTTTCGCTTTTTGTTCTAGAGAAACAAAAAAGAGCCCTAAAGGACTCTTGTATTCTTAATACCAACCGTTGTTAAGCCAGAAGTTCTTGGCAGCTGTCCATGAACCGTAACGTCCTGCAACGTAGGCATCTGCTACACGTTCTTGGTTTTCAGCTGAGTAGTCACCGTTCAAGTATGAATCTGTCAATTGGTAACGTCCGATGTAACGTCCGTTTGTAGCAGTGTAGCTACCACCTGATTCTTTTTGAGCGATCCATTCTTTGGCTTCTGCTTCAGAACCACTTACAGTAGAAGCTGCTGCAGTGTTGCTTTCTGCTGCTGGAGCTGCAGGTGCAGCTGGGGCTTCATAAGTTGTTGTTTCAGTTGCTTCAGTTGCTTCTTCTGCAATTTCTTCCGCAGTTGCTGGGGCTTCATAAGTTGTTGCTGAAGCTGCAGCGGTTGCAGTTGCTGTCGATGGAGCTGTTCCTTCGATAACCAAAACTTGGTCAACATAGATAAGATGAATATCTTTGATGTTGTTTTTTGCTGCCAATTTTTCAACAGTTGTGTTGTACTTCTCAGCGATTTCTGAAAGAGTATCACCTGATTTAACTGTGTAAGTTACAGTTTCTTGGGCAGATGCAAGTGATGGAGCAAAGAAAGCAAGCAAAGCTGCTACTCCTGCGATAGTTGTTTTGATTTTTTTAGTTGTTAATGTCATATCTAAAAATTCTCCTTTTTATCTATGATACTATTTTACTCCTCGAATGTTACCATTTCTTGACGGTTTTATGTAGAAATATTACAAAAATGTTTTATATTTACCGTTTTAAGGAGGTTTTTGTCACAAAAGACCTTATTTTATACTATCTTTAATCATTTTAAGCTTTTGGTAAGGGAAATAAGCGCAGCGGTCTATTCTTTGATATAATAGATATAAGAATCTTTGTAAGGGGAAACAGATGCACTCACTTCGTTTTCAATCTGTCTTTGACATTATCGGACCTGTCATGATTGGCCCATCAAGTAGCCACACAGCTGGAGCTGTTCGCATCGGGAAAATCGTCTCTTCCATCTTTGACGATACGCCGACAGAAGTCGAATTCCAATTATTTAATTCATTTGCCAAAACCTACCGTGGTCATGGAACCGACCTTGCTCTCGTCGCTGGTATATTAGGTATGGATACGGACGATCCCGACATTCCAAATAGCCTAGAGATTGCCCATAAACGTGGTATCAAGATTGTCTGGACCATTCAGAAAGACAGCAATGCCCCTCATCCTAATACCACTAAAATTACTGTGAAGAATGAACACAAATCCATTAGTGTGACAGGAATTTCCATCGGTGGAGGAAATATCCAAGTTACGGAACTTAACGGCTTTGCTGTCTCTCTCAACATGAACACACCGACCATCATCATCGTGCATCAAGATGTTCCAGGTATGATTGCCCATGTTACTGAAGCCCTCTCTCGTTTCGATATCAACATCGCTCAGATGAATGTGACTCGAGAAAAAGCTGGAGAAAAAGCCATTATGATTATCGAAGTCGATAGTCGAAGTTGCGAAGAGGCGATTGAAGAAATCCGAAAAATCCCTCATCTCCACAATGTCAATTTCTTTAAGTAGGAGGAAACATGTTTTATTCTATCAAAGAATTGGTCGAGCAGGCGGATCTAGACTTCCAAGGAAATGTCGCAGAACTCATGATTGCGACAGAATATCAACTAACCGGTCGGGAACGGCCAGAAGTTCTCCTCCTCATGGAACGCAATCTAGAAGTCATGAAAGCCTCTGTCGAGCTCGGCCTCAGTGAAAACAAATCCCGTAGTGGTCTAACAGGTGGAGACGCGGCCAAACTAGACCGCCATCTCAAAAGTGGCAAGGCCTTGTCTGACTTTACCATCCTATCAGCAGCCCGTAATGCCATCGCGGTCAATGAACACAATGCGAAGATGGGCTTGGTCTGCGCTACTCCAACCGCAGGAAGTGCTGGCTGTCTGCCAGCCGTTCTCACTGCTGCTATCCAAAAATTAGACCTTAGCCACGAAGAACAGCTGGATTTCCTCTTTGCTGCTGGTGCCTTTGGACTAGTCATCGCAAACAATGCCTCTATCTCAGGTGCTGAAGGTGGCTGTCAGGCCGAAGTTGGCTCTGCCTCTGCCATGAGTGCCGCAGCCTTAACCTTGGCTGCAGGTGGGACCCCCTATCAGGCTAGCCAAGCCATCGCCTTTGTCATTAAAAATATGCTGGGCCTCATCTGCGATCCCGTCGCTGGTTTGGTCGAAGTTCCCTGTGTAAAGCGCAATGCCATGGGAGCCAGCTTTGCCTTTATCGCAGCAGACATGGCCTTGGCAGGTATCGAGTCTAAGATCCCTGTTGACGAAGTCATCGATGCCATGTACCAAGTTGGATCAAGCCTCCCAACTGCCTTTCGTGAAACGGCTGAGGGTGGACTCGCCGCCACACCTACTGGTCGTCGCCTACAAAAAGAAATCTTCGGCGAATAAACTCATCTTTATCTATTAGGAGAAACTATGCCCTCTATCTCAGCAATCTTTTTTGATCTGGACGGAACTCTGGTTGACAGTTCCATCGGGATCCACAATGCCTTTACCCATACCTTTAAAGAGCTAGGAGTTCCTAGCCCTGATGCCAAAACCATTCGTGGTTTCATGGGACCTCCACTTGAAAGTAGTTTTGCAACATGTCTTCCCAAGGAACAAATCTCGGAGGCCGTCCAGATATACCGCTCTTACTACAAGGAAAAAGGGATCCACGAAGCCCAACTCTTCCCCCGAATAACAGAATTGCTTCAAGAGCTTTCGCAAAACTACCCTCTCTACATCACTACAACAAAGAATACTCCTACTGCTCATGATATGACTAAAAATCTGGGAATCCATCATTTCTTTGATGGCATTTACGGCTCTAGTCCTGAAACGCCACATAAGGCAGATGTCATCCGTTACGCCTTGCAAACGCATCAACTCCATGCAGACCAAGTCCTCATCATTGGGGATACCAAGTTTGATATGATTGGAGCCCAAGAAACTGGCATTAAAAAGTTTGCTGTTACTTGGGGATTTGGAGAAGAGGCTGATTTACTCAGCTATCAGCCTGACTGGATTGCCCATACCATTGATGATATCATTAGCCAGCTCTAACCATACAAAAATACTCCTAACACTAGTGAACTAGGTTGAGGAGTATTTTTTATATGTTGTTACTATCAGAAGGAATCAACTCCATGCTTAAGCAGTAATTTGATCCTGTTCTTCAGTATCTGTATCTTCATCCTTCTTACTTGGCCAAGCAAGCATCACAATAAGAGCAATCGGTCCAACGAGAGGAACCAAAGCAATGAAGATAAAGGCCCAGTGGAAACCAGCGTCTCGTAAGCAGCGAAGCGACTCAGCCGCTTTAAAATAGAGTAGAAATATCTTAATATTTTCGTACCATTTCTTCAAACTGAGAGTCTTCAGTGTTCTCTTTATTTGTTTCACTATTCTCTATCACTTTTTCTCCAAATCGTTGACTTGGCATAGCGAGCATAACGAGCAGTGTTATTGCACCCAAAGGAACAAATACAATAAAAATATAGGCCCAATGGATACCCACATCTCGTAAGCGACGTACTATCAGTGCTAGTAGAGGAACAAACTCTACTATAAACAAAATAATACACATACTGAAGACCGCAATATTCCTGATGGCTTTATCAGATTCTACTCCAGTAAAAAGTGAGTAGTAGGCGGGCAAGAAAATTATCATATTTAGCAGCCAAACCCACCAAAATTCTGGACGTGTGGAACGACCAGAAAAATTTGCATAGCCTTTGAAAAAACTCCTAATAGCACTCAGCATACAAAAATCTCCTTTTGATTTTAATACTTATTTCGCAAAGTTATGTTACCAGCTTAAAAAAGAGGTAGTTTTTAGATTGTCTGAAATCACTCTCCTAATAGATCACATAACATCGTCCCTTGAATAGTTGCGCTTATTAAACCTTTGAAAGATCCGATGTTCTCTACTCTCTATTTATAAAAACCAGCTTTCTGATTCTCTCAGAAAACTGGCGATAGTTGTTTCATTATGAAGGTAGATGGACACTCTTACTCAGCATGAGTTGTTTCATTTGCAAAGGAAATGATTGCTTCTTTGAGCTCATCTCCGCTGAGTGAACGGAACTCTTCAATCTTTTGATCAATAGCTTCTAGTGGCATGACATTTACCTTACCAACGAAAATCTTGTCCATGACTTGGTTATCAACCAATTCGGTCGAAACCAAGAGTTCTTCATAGAGTTTTTCACCTGGGCGGATACCAACCTCAACGATTGGAATTTCACTTTCCGTGTGCCCACTTAGAAGGACCATTTTCTTAGCCAAGTCATAGATCTTGACTGGTTTGCCCATATCGAGGATAAAGACTTCTCCGTCCTTGGCATAAGCGCCAGCATGGATTACTAGACGGCTAGCCTCTGGAATGGTCATGAAGTAACGTGTCATACGGAAGTCTGTCACCGTTACAGGACCACCTTCAGCAATCTGACGTTCAAAGACAGGAATCACGCTACCACGACTACCCAGAACATTTCCAAAACGGACTGCACAGTAGGTTGATTTACTACGTTGGTTAAAGCCAGTGACAATCAATTCTGCCACGCGCTTAGTCGCACCCATAACATTTGGTGGATTGACCGCCTTGTCAGTCGAAATCATGACCATCTTAGGTACTTTGGCCTCATCAACAGCCTTGGCAACATTGTAGGTACCGAGGATATTGTTCTTGAAGGCTTCTTTTGGATTGCGTTCCATCATCGGAACGTGTTTGTGGGCTGCAGCATGGTAGACAATGGCTGGTTTGTACTGCTCAAACACCTGCAAGAGACGATCATAGTCCTGAATATCTGCAATAACAGGAACATAATCAATTCCTTGGAATGTACGGATCAATTCATGATAAACGAGATAGATTGAGTTTTCACCATGTCCAAGCAAGATGATACGCTCGGGATTGAAGCGGCTAACTTGACGACAAATCTCCGAACCAATCGAACCACCAGCTCCTGTCACCAAGATGGTCTTTCCAGTAATTTCTGTACCTAGACGCGATTCGTCAAGACGAATTTCCTGACGGCCCAAAAGGTCTGTGATATCAATTTTCTGGAAACCACTACCTGGTTGATGGAGTCCTTGAACAACTGTCTCAACCTTAGGCATCTTGTAACATTTGACGCCTAGCTTATTACACATCTGCAAGATGCGTTCGTACTCTGAGGGATCAAGCGAAGGGATCGCTACGATGACACGCTCGATTTGGTGACGTTTAGCCAATTCAGGCAGATTGTCATAGGAGCCTAGAACTGGGATGCCACCTAGTTTTTGTCCCTTTTTCTTTTCATCGTTATCCAATATCCCCACTAGCTCAAGGTCGCTAGTTGGATGTTGGTAGCTGTTCATAAAGAGGGCGCCACCATCACCAGCACCGATCAAGAAGGTACGACGATGCTCTCCATCTCCACTACCTTGCTTGCGCTTAGAATAAATCAGCTGCCAAGTGATACGAGGAAGCAAGATGAGGAAGGTGCTCAGCAAAATGAAGAGTACGATGAAACGGATAGAAAACAATGGAAGAAAGGCATAGCAGATTCCATAAGAAAGAACACTGCTGAGCATCACTCCGAAAAAGATTTTCATGAAATCCGTAATCTTGCTATAACGACTGATACTAGCATTTAGCCCCCAAAATGCAATCATGATTTGATAAAGGAGGAAGGCTAAAAGAGTGTAGATTACATAATCCACAGGCGCCGGATTTATAAGGCCATAAAACAAGATATAAGATACGATGATGGAAACCACCATACTCAGAATATCGAATATCCCCCAAAACACTTGTTTTTGCTGTTTATTTAAAATTTCAACCAGATCAATCACATAATCTGTTAGTTTTTTATTCATAGGAATTTACTCCCCCTTAAAAGAGTCAGATGATACTGTTGTTATGATAACCTGAATCATTCAGTCTATCGGGGCTTACTTTCTCTTTCTTAAAAGTTTGACGAAGATAAACTGACGTACAAAGCCTGGACAAAGTGCAACAATTGCCTGAATGGCTACACTTTTAGCATAATCCATGTAAGAAATTTGCCCTCGCTCAAGCATCCGTTGACGAGCTTGACGATAGAGTTTAAGGTAACGCAAGCCACCTCGACGCTCAAACATCCCTGCACCGACACGAACCTTACACAAGATTTGATCTAGGTTCCCAGTCTTGGCACCTGCAGCAATCATATTGAGCCAAAGGAGGTCATCCTCCATGTAAAGGCCATCTTCATAGTTGCCCGCCTTGAGGACCATGTCCTTTTTGAACATGACTGTCATATGGTTAAAGGCGCTTCTCATTCTCTGATAAGCCACAATGTCTGCATGCTGAGTTGGAACACGACGATAAGACACAATCTCATCTGGATTGTCAATGAACTCTGCGATATGCCCACCTAAGAGGTCGAGATCTTCTTTCTCCATTAGCTGAAGCTGTTTCTCAAAACGATCCGGAACGGCTAAATCATCCGTATCCATGCGGGCAATAATGTCATACTGGCACTGTAAAACACCGTATCGAAGAGCCAAGCCTAAACCTTGGTTTTGTTCTAAGGGGCACCGTTTAACTGGAATGTCTGACTGAGCTTCCACTTCATCTAGCACCTGATAGAGTTCGGGTGTGAGCGGCCCATCCTCAACAAGAACAAGTTCACTCGGTTTCAAGGTCTGGTTTTGAACACTTTTGATAGCATCTCTTAAAAACGTCGGATTTTCCTTTACATAGATCGACATCAAGACGCTGATTTTTTGCTTTTCAGACACAGTTTTTCTCCAATGTATAGATTTCCTTCCACTATTTTATCACAAATTCTCCTAGTTTCCTATTTTTATATCAAATCAAGGAAAATTCTAGTAAAGAAATCTGTCTCTTTTCACTTTATTTTCACTTTCATTGATTGAACTGTCTTGGCTGCCATTACTTGACATTATAAGGAAAAAACCTTAAAATAAGCTGTTATTAAAATCATCCTATCGAGGTTTTTATGAAAAAACAATCACTCTTTTTTGTTCTAGGAATTGTCTTAATCGGGACTGTTTTACGCTCTCCTTTTACTGCTCTTCCAACCATTTTAGGAGATATCGCTCAGGGACTAGGAGTGGAGGTTAGCTCTCTTGGGATTTTAACCAGTCTCCCTCTCTTGATGTTTGCTCTTTTCTCTGCTTTTGCAAGCCGCTTGGCACAAAAAATCGGACTAGAACATCTCTTTACTTACTGTCTCCTCCTCTTAACTGTTGGCTCTGTCATTCGGATTCTCAATCTTCCCCTTCTCTATCTAGGAACCCTAATTGTCGGAGCGAGCATTGCGATCTTCAATGTACTCCTCCCAAGTATGATCCAGGCAAATCAGCCTCAAAAGATTAGTTTCCTAACAACGCTCTATGTCACTGCCATGGGAATTTCGACAGCCATCGCTTCTTATCTTTCGGTCCCTATCACCCAAGCTAGTTCTTGGAAGGGCCTCATCCTCGTTCTCAGCTTTCTCTGTCTAGTCACTCTGCTAGTCTGGTTGCCAAATCATCACCACAACCACCACCTAGAAAGCCAAAAAGAAAAGCAAGTCAAAGAGAATATTCTAAAAAGTAAAGATGTCTGGGCTATCATTGTCTTTGGTGGTCTTCAGTCCTTGCTCTTTTATACAAGTATGACCTGGTTGCCAACTATGGCTGGTAGTGCTGGTATTTCTAATAGTGATGCGGCCCTCCTCGCTTCTATTTTCTCACTGATCAGCATTCCTTTTTCAATGACTGTTCCAAGTCTGACGACTCGTCTATCAGATGGTCACCGTCGAATCATGCTGGCAATTATCTCTATCGCTGGGATGACAGGAATTGCCATGCTCTTGTATCCAACCAATAATTTCCTCTACTGGTTAGTCGTCCATCTCTTGATTGGAACGGCCTGCAGTGCCCTCTTCCCCTACCTCATGGTTTGCTTCTCGCTTAAAACCAGTTCTCCTGAAAAGACAGCTCAGCTATCAGGACTAGCGCAAACAGGGGGCTACATCTTAGCTGCTTTTGGACCTGCCTTGTTTGGTTATAGTTTTGAACTTTTCCAATCTTGGATCCCAGCTGTCCTTGCCCTTCTAGCCATCGATATCATCATGACCATCTCGCTCTTTATGGTGGATCGGGCTGAAAAAATCCTTTAAACTTCTAGTTTTTACTAGGAGTTTTTTATATATAAAATTTTTACACATATTTCTTGACAGGGCTTTCAACTTGAGATACAATATATTTGAAAAGAGTATATATAAAATTTTTATATAATATAAAGGAGGTTTCCCATGTACTTCCCAACATCCTCTGCCTTGATCGAGTTTCTCATCTTGGCTGTACTGGAGCAGGGGGATTCTTATGGTTATGAGATTAGTCAAACCATTAAACTCATCGCCAATATCAAAGAATCTACGCTCTATCCCATTCTCAAAAAATTGGAAGCCAGTGGCTTTCTGACCACCTACTCTAGAGAGTTTCAGGGGCGTATGCGCAAATACTACTCCTTGACCAATCGGGGCGTAGAGCAGCTCGTTACTCTAAAGGAAGAGTGGACGCTCTATACCGACACCGTCAACGGCATCATAGAAGGGAGTATCCGCCATGACAAGAACTGACTATCTGACTCAGTTAGAAACCTATCTCCATAAACTGCCTGAAGCTGACCGCATCGAAGCTATGGACTACTTTAAGGAACTATTTGACGATGCGGGTTCAGAGGGCGAAGAGGAACTCATTGCCAGTCTGGGAACACCAAAAGAAGCGGCTCATGATGTCCTCTCTGATCTTCTCGATAAAAAAGTCAATGAAGCCCCTGCTCAAAAGAATGACCGTCAACTGCTACACATTGCCCTCCTGGCCCTGCTAGTAGCTCCTATCGGAATTCCGGTCGGGATCGGCATCCTCATGGCCATCATCGGTATTATTATCGCAGCCGCCTCCGTCATTCTAGCCTTCTTTACCGTCTCTGTGACAGGTATCCTACTGGGCGGACTCTTTATCGTAGAGAGCTTTAGTGTCCTAGTCGAAGCCAAATCTGCCTTTATCTTGATTTTTGGGGCCGGTTTGCTTTCTATCGGTGCTTCTTCTCTTGTTCTACTGGGCATCTCCTATGTAGCTCGTTTCTTTGGGCTCCTGATCGTCCGCTTGGTGCAATGGATTCTTAAAAAAGGAAAGAGAGGTGACAGACATGCGTAAATTGACAAAAGGATTTCTCATCTTTGGTGTGGTTTCTACAATCCTTGGTTTTATCATGATCATTGTAGGCGCGCAGTCCAATGGTATTCAAAGTTTGCTTGCCATGTCAAAAGACCCCGTCTATGACAATCGTATCGAAGAAGTGACCTTCGGAAGCGAAGTGGAAAAGCTTGATTTAGCTCTTGAGGAACATAGCCTAACCATCACAGAGTCTGTAGATGACAAGATCCACATCACCTATCATCCTTCCGTGTCTGGTCGTCACGATTTGACTACTGGCATGAGTGACAAAACACTGAGCGTCACTGACAAACAAGCCTCCCAACATCGTTTTCTCGGTTCAGGAATCGAAGGCCTACTTCGTATTGCCAGCAGTTATTCTAACCGTTTTGACGAAGTCATTCTCTCCCTCCCTAAAGGAAGAAGGCTGCAAGCTATCACCGTCTCAGCCAATCGTGGACAAACCAATATTCGTCAAGCCAATCTTGAAAATGCGACAATCAAAACAAAAGGCTATCTCTTAAGAATAACAGAAAGCTCTATCAAGAATAGTACACTAACGACACCTCATATCATCAATATCTTTGATACCGAATTTACAGATAGCCAGGTCAAGACGGAAAGGGAACACATCTATGCTGAGAATATCAAGGTCCACGGCAAGGTTGAGCTAGAGGCCCATTCCACTCTAAACCTCATTCTCTCCCAGAAAGATACTGACCGTATCAATCTAGATCTTTCTTCTCAGCATGGTGGTATCTATCATAAACCCAAAGAAGAACATCGTGGACAAAAAGAGAATCAACTTGCCAACCCTTATAAAACTGAAAAAGCAGATATCAAAGATCTACTCATTGCAAAAGCCAATCAGGATATCTACCTACCCAAGGAAGAAGAATACTCTGCTCCACCTAGCAACCATTGACAAAAACGCTTTCATCTGCTAGTCTAAAGATAGAAAACGACCATAAAAAAGGAGGTTCCACCATGACACAAGAATGGTTTGAAAGTGCCGATCTTGAGAAGAAATCACCTCAGACGAAATCAGAAGTCCAACCCGACGAGCCAGAGACTTCAGAAACTGTGGAAACTGAACCACAAGTAAGCGAAGAAACTTCTGTCTCACCTAAAGAGATGGAAACCCACGAGGAGAAAGCTCCCGAAATGACTGAGGAAACCCAAACCGAGGAAGAGGGAGAAGGGAAAGCTGAAGAGGAACACAAGCAAGAAAACCCTACAAAAGAGAAAAGTATCCTCAGCAAGGCTTTAGAAAGCCCCTATATCCCAGATATTGACCCTCGTAAAACAGCCAGATTCAAAGAAGAAATCGCACTATTTTGGACTTGGCTGCTGGATGCTATCCAAGAACCAACTGCCAGCAAGACTACGGACCAAAAGCATCGTTACAGTGTCTTTGCCCTGCTCACTTTGCTGTCTTCGATTAACCTTTTCTTTAGTATCTATCATATCAAGCACCTCTACTATGGCTATATGGCCTCTATTGCCAATAGTTTACCTAACCAGCTCCCACCTTTGGATCTCTTTGCTGGCCTTTCTATCTTGGTCGCTAGCGCTCTATTTTACTTTTCCATCATTTTGGGAGGCTTTACTGTCCGACGTGTGCTGGATCAGGAGAGTGACTTCACATTCCAAGAAGCCTTTGATCGGTATAGCCGACTCTTTGCTATCCCGCTTGTCTTAACAGCTCTAGCAAGTTTCTTTGCACTCTTTGGTGGCTTACGATTTGCTGGCATCCTCACTCTTCTAAGCATGGCCATCTTTGCCCTTGGAAATCTCTTTGTGATTAGCAAGCCAAGTAAGACCAGTAGCCTTGATCCATTTTATCGTTTCTTGCTAGCTGTCTTACTTGATGGAGCTATTCTCTTACCCTTCTTCATTGCAGAGCTCGCGCTGACAGTTGACTACCTTCGCATCTTGACCTTCTTTTAACCAAAATCCCTGCCATTTGTTAATGACAGGGATTTTTATGCTTACTCTTTTTTGAACAATGTCTACTCGATACTTGCCAATCCTTCAAAATCTTGTCCTAGGATGGGTTGTACTTCTAATTGATTAGCATCTAGTTGGTGGTAAAATGCTGTTGGTAATGACTCTAGGAATCTTGCATAATCCAAGCGAGCGATGGCTTCATAGTCTTCTGCTTTTGAGCCATCACCAGAAATCGTCACTAGGTCAATCTCCCAAATAAGCTCCTTGCCTGCCAGCTGCTCGGTATAAGGAGCTGGTACAAAGGGTTCCTTTGGTAAAATCGTCTTGACTCCCTGGGCTAGGTGATAGATACCGTGCACCTTGCCTTGGGCGTCTAGGTAAAATCTCACACTGGCAAGGTAGGCATCAGATCCTTGAACCTTCTTGACTAGATCTTCAAAACGTGCCAATCCATCCTCAGCCAAAAAGCTCTCGAGGTATTCCTTGTTGAGATAGATAGGGGACAAGAGTCCTTGGCAGTATACCAGACGAGCCGCCCTATCCGCTAGATAATTCTTGACTGTTTGTCGGAAATAAGCTTCAAAGTCAAATCCTTCTAGCCCTTCTACTGCCTCACCCAACTTGCTTGATAGGGCTTGGAGGAGAGCTTCTACAATCTCCCAGTCCGCTCTGGTAAGGAAGTCTGGAATCACCACTTGATAGCCTTTTCGGCTATCCGCATAGTTCACCTTGAAGAGAAATTGCGACTGACCTACAATCCCACACTCGATATACTCGAGACGATTGAGTGGCTGACGGAGATAGACCGCATCATAGCTATGCGACTCCAAACCCTCCACCAAGGACAAGATGGACTTGGCAGTCAAGACCTCCTGTTGTCCTAGAATGCTTTCTTTATTTGGGATAAAAAATGTTTTCGCCATAACCGGCCTCCTTTGAAATCGTTTACATATAGTATACCCTATTTTCCTGAAAGATACAGAAACAAATTTTAGATTTTTAGATAAAAAGCATAGAAAAACAGCCCCTGAGGGCTGTTTGCTTTATACTGTAGCGACTTGATCCAAGCTTTCACCGATTACAGCTAGATGCTCGATTACTTCTGCTTGTGTCAATTCATTTTCTGAAACATAGCGGTTTCGTGGGTGAACACGGCACTCGTGTGAGCATCCACGGAGATACTTGTCTTCATTTTCTTCTGATGTTAGGATACGACGGTTACAGAAGGGATTTCCACAGTTGACATAACGTTCACATGGTGTTCCATCAAACCAGTCTTTCCCTACGATGGTTGGGTTAACATGGTTGACATCGACTGCGATACGCTCGTCAAAGACGTACATTTTCCCATCCCAAAGCTCACCTTGAATTTCTGGATCTTTACCGTAAGTTGCGATTCCTCCGTGCAATTGGCCGACATCTTTGTAGCCTTCACGGACCATCCAGCCTGAGAATTTCTCACAGCGAACCCCACCTGTACAGTAAACCACGACACGCTTGTCCATGAATTTTTCCTTGTTGTCACGAACCCATTGTGGCAACTCACGGAAGTTGCGGATGTCTGGCCGGATAGCCCCACGGAAGTGTCCTAGGTCGTACTCATAATCGTTACGTGTGTCAAGGACAACTGTATCTTCGTCAAGAAGGGCTTCTTTAAACTCTTTTGGAGACAAGTATGCACCTGTTGTCTCAAGTGGGTTGATGTCGTTGTCAAAGTCGTTGTCTTCCAAACCAAGGTGAACAATTTCTTTCTTGTAGCGAACAAACATCTTCTTGAAGGCTTGTTCATTTTCTTCGTCAATCTTGAACCAGAGGTCTTCCATTCCTGGGAGGCTGTGAACGTAGTCCATGTATTTTTGAGTTGTTTCGTAGTCACCTGAAACGGTTCCGTTGATTCCCTCGTCAGCGACTAGGATACGACCTTTAAGGCCGATTGATTTACAGAAAGCCAAATGATCTGCCGCAAATTGTTCTGCGTTTTCAATCGGAGTATAAAGGTAGTAAAGTAAGACACGAATATCTTTTGCCATAAGATTTGTTCTCTTTTCTATTCTTAAATTTTCAGAATTTTTCATTCAACTATACTAGTATACCCACTTGGGAAAACGAATGCAATTTATTTGACTGGAAATTATATAGAGAGTCCTGCCCCTGCACTTCATCAGTAACCATACCGAATCGCAGATAATTCTCTCAATTTTTTATTTACATCCTAAAAATCACTACCTCCCCTAGAGAACTAGGGAAGGCAGCGATCACATTTTTAGGAATTAGGAATGAATACACGAAATCAATCGATCTTATGATTTTTTGTTTTTCAAGAATTCGTCATATTGTTTTTGCATTTCGTTCAATACTTTTTCGTAGGCACCTTCAGATTTCAATTTTTCCATCAATTCTGGAATAGCTTTATCTGGGTCTACAGTACCAGTGTTGATAGCTGTATCGAATTGTTGCATTGTGTTAGAAATGGCTGAGATTTCAGATTTCACATTGTCAGTGTTAAAGATGAATCCAAGTGCTGGAGATTCTTTAGCTTCTGCCAATTGTTTCTTAGAATCTTCGATTTGTTGGTCTGTAACGTTTTCGTTGATGTAAAGAATCCAGTTGTTACCAGTGTTCCATCCACCCATGTGAGTATTTCCTTTGTAGCCATCAAGGACGCGTACACGGTTTTCTTTACCTTGAATTTTTTCCCAGTTCTTGCCTTCTGGACCGTAAACAAGACCGTTCAAGAGTTCTGGGTTCGTGTTCAAGAGGTTCAACACTTCCATTGATTTTTCTTTGTTCTTAGAGTTGTTTGAAATGACAAAGTTAGCAACTTGTGTTGTTTGGTTTTTCTTGATAAAGTTAGTGATTGGTTTGATTTGGATATCTTTGTTAGCAACACGTGAGAGCAAGCTGTTACCATAGTCAGCTGGTCCTACTGTTTCTTCACGAACGAACCAAGTATCTTGTTGAAGGTCAAATGAAGTGTCGCTGGTTGCTACGTCTTTTGGAATGTATCCTTCTTCATAGAATTTGTGAAGAGTCTTCAAGTGTTCTACGAAACGAGGTACTTCGTAACGGTTTACAATCTTAGTAGTGTCTCCTTCAAGGTCGATAACAAATGGAAGTCCATTTGGTACTGGGTAGTCAAAGTTATCAGATGGGATAAAGTTCTTCGTAACCGCAAATGGTACTACATCTGGAGCTTTTTCTTTGATTTGTTTCAAGACTGGCTCAAGTGTTTCGTATGAAGTTACACCTGAAATATCGATACCGTATTTAGCAAGAAGAGTTCCGTTGAAGGCAAAGTTTTGAGATGATGCAACGTTAGCTGCAACTGGTACTGCATAGATCTTACCGTTTACAGTGTTCCCTTTGATGTAAGCTGGGTCAAGTGCTTTGTAAAGCTCTGCTCCTTCTTTTTTATACAATTCTGTTAAGTCAGCATAAGCACCTTTTTGAGCATTTACGACATAGTTAGACGCAAATGCGATATCATAGTTTTCACCAGATGATGTGATAACAGACATTTTCTTATCATAGTCACCCCATCCAAGGTATTGGATATCCAATTTAGCACCGACTTTTTCTTCGATGATTTTGTTTGCATTTTCTAGCAATTCATCCAAGTTATCTGGTTTGTCACCGATTTGGTACATTTTGATTACAGGTTTTTCACCTGAAGTAGTATCTGCAGCTTTTTTGTTGTTACCTGTAAGGTTTCCACAAGCAGCAAGACCAGCAGCCAAAGCGACTACGCTAGCAGATGCAAAAGCATATTTTTTCCAGTTTTTCATGATAAAAACTCCTTTTTTTATTTTTAAACTTATAAACGATTTAATGATTTTTAACTTCAATCACTATGATGAAGTTGGGAAGGGAGAAACGGTGTTTCTCAGCAAATGCTATTCTTTCACACCACCGATCGTCAACCCTTTAACAAAGTAGCGTTGGAAGAATGGATACAGAATCGCGATTGGAAGGGTTGCAACAACAACCATGGCCATACGACCTGTTTCTTTCGGTAGAGCGACTCCCAGTTGACCAGATAGGCCGACTGCTTTTGCGATGTAGTCCATATTTTGTTGGATTTGCATGAGCAAATATTGCAATGGATACAAGTTGTCACTCTTGATGTAAAGAAGGGCGTTGAACCAGTCGTTCCAGAAACCAAGAGCTGTCAAAAGCGTGATGGTTGCGATACCTGGAAGTGACAAGGGCAAACAGATCTGGAAGAAGATCCGAGCTTCACTGGCACCATCGATACGAGCGGATTCGAGAATGGCTTCTGGAATGGTCTTCTTGAAGAAGGAACGCATCAAGATGATGTTGAATGGTGAGAGGAGCATTGGAACAATCAAGGCCCAAACGGTATCACCAAGTTGAAGCAGGCGAGTGACCACGATATAGCCTGGTACCAAACCAGCATTGAACAACATACTAAGAAGAGCGAAGATTGTAAAGAATCTGCGGTACTTAAAGGTTGTACGTGAGATGGCGTAGGCATAAGTGGTTGTAATGAAGACGTTGGTCACTGTTCCGACTACGGTTACAAAAACTGAGATAAAGAGCGCTTGGAGGATCTTATCTTTAAACTGAGCTAGGAACTGGAATCCATCTACACCAAATTTCGAAGGGAAAAAGCTATATCCATACTGGAGGATGCTCTTTTCGTCTGTCACCGAAATGATAATAACGAAGATAAAGGGCAAGATACAAGAAAGAGCAATCAAACCAGAGATGATACTAAAGAAGATATCTGCTTTCTTACTGAAGGAGTGAATGCCGACATTATCGATTTTTTCTTTTTTAATTTTCTTTTCTGCCATATTCTCCTCCTTTCTAGAACAAAGCTGAGTTTGGATCGACTCGTCTTGCAAGCAAGTTTGATAGGATAACCAGAATCAAACCGACAACGGATTGGTAAAGACCGGCTGCTGAAGCCATACCGATATCTGCTGTCTGAGTCAAACCATTAAAGACATACACGTCCAAAACGTTGGTTACATTGTAGAGCTGACCAGCATTGTGTGGGATTTGATAGAAGAGACCGAAGTCTGCACGGAAGATATTTCCGACTGCAAGGATGGTCAAGACTGTTACAAGCGGAGTCAACTGAGGAATGGTTACGTTGCGAATACGTTGCCACTTGCTCGCCCCGTCCACTGTTGCTGCTTCGTAGTAGGTTGGGTCAATTCCCATGATCGTCGCATAGTACATGACACTGCTATATCCAAAGCCTTTCCAAATACCTAGGAAAAGGAGAAGGTATGGCCAAATGCCTAAGTCAGCGTAGAAGTTGACTTCCTTCATGCCAATGGATGTTAGGAAATGGTTGAAAACCCCTTTGTCAATGTTTAGGAAGGCATCTGTAAAGAAACTGATGATAACCCATGACAAGAAGTAAGGGAACAACATAGACGTTTGGAAAATCTTAACCATTCTCTTAGAGCGGAGCTCGCTGAGGATGATGGCAATCCCTACTGATACAATCAAACCGATAAAGATAAAGCCGAGATTGTAAAGAACGGTATTACGAGTGATGATAAAGGCATCTTTTGAACTAAACAAGAATCTGAAATTATCTAACCCGACCCATTTACTATTCACAATACTATCTATGAAACCATTACTGGTCATATGGTAGTCTTTAAAGGCGACCACATTCCCAAATACTGGAATGTAAAAGAATAGAATCAACCAGAGTGCCCCTGGTAAAACCATCAAGAGAAAGATCCAGTTATCTCTCAAGGTCTTTGAAAACTTTTTCATAATTTCCTCCCTTTTTATTCCTAAAAACTGATTTCATCGAATTTTTAGGTTTGATAACGATTACATTATTAGTATACTCCTATTTGAAGGCTAGGTTAAACTACTAATTATAGAAAAAACTCCACAAATTATTTTTTGTGGAGAAGTTTTTTATAAGAAATAGGTTTCACGAGAAACACTCTGACTCGGAAAAAATGCCTAAGTCGTATAAATCGTCGATGCGGTCGCAATAGTGTGCCACTGGTTGGCTGTAGTTGCTGCGAAGTCCTTGTCTGCGTAGAAGTCAGTAAATGGTAGGATCACGACTTCTAATTCTTCGATGCGGACAATCTGACCTGCCAGATAAGCCTCGATGCGGCTTTCTGCTCGCTTGATGCGTTGCAAGAGTCCGCCCATACGGATATCAACCGTATCCAAACCAAAGACCTTGTTTTCTTTCAACCATTGGTGGCTAAAGAGGGCATGGAAGTTTTCAATCTCGCTTCTAAGTTTTGGTAATTCTTGCATGGCGATTTGCTGTAAGCTGACTTTGTCACCGGATTTATAAGCTTCACGGATGCGTCGTCCCACATCCACTTTGCTACTTAAAATCTGGTTCAACTGGGCCTGAGTTTCAAATAGGTAGGCATAGTTCCCAGCTTTTTCTTTGATAACAGCAAGCGTTTCAGCGGCCTGAGCGAAGTGCGGTTTGTCCTGTTCAGGTGTCATGTGTCTGTCAAGAATCGGACAGAGAACATCCTGATAAAAGACATAGCGGTTGGGATTGATACCACTGAGATTGCCTGGCAAGTCTGGCAAGAGATTGGCAAGGTCAATCTGCATAAAGTCCTCAACTGACAGACCTGTATTGGTCTTGAAGTGAGCAGACAAACGATCTAGGTCATTGCGGTAGCTGAGTTCTGCCCAGATTTGCAGACTTGGTAGAATAGAAAACTGGGCAGTTTCCCCACCATTGTCCCCCCAACCCGTTACAATGACTTCTTTGATGTCGTTAGCACGACAGGCTTTGTTGGCTTCAAGAGCAATAAGACGGCTGAAATGGTTGTTGGGTGTGAAACCGATCCACTTCCAAGCACCACCTGCAAAGGCAATATCTTGGCTAATCTTGTGATGGTTGCGGAAATTGCGGTTGTATTTTTCCTCGCTATCCTGATAATAGTCCCAGTAAACCAAGGTTACACGGTCTTTGAGACGATCTAGGTAGACACGAGTTTCCTCTGGAATCTCCACGTCACGATCGTACTGGCCATCCGCTGACATGAGTTTAAAGAACATATCACTCCACATCTGGCAGTGGAAACCATACTTGTCTGCAATATCCAGCACGCGCTCCAAGTGTTGGCACATGAGGAGACTACGGTCCACAACACCGTTCAAAATGAGGTAGCGCCCCAAACCAACCAAATGGGCTTCGTCCATCCCGATATTGACCTTGCGTGTCTGCAGTTTAGATAGAGTGGCAAACATCCCATCAACCAGGTCATACACCTTTTCTTCGCCGATAAGGAGAATGTCCTCCACATCACGAAGTTCCTGCACTTCTTTGACACCCCATTTGACGAAGGCTGACAAGTGGGCCAAGGTCTGGATGCAAGGCACAAAGGTCATATCAAACTGCTGGACATAGGCTTCGATTTCCTGCAACTCCTCTGCTGAATAGGCGCCACGGAAGTAACCAAAGTAAGGTTGCCCCTCAATCTGATAGGTGTCTTCCATGTAAAGTTCAAAGGTTGAGTAACCCATGAGAGCCAAGACTTCAATCATCTGTTTGGCAGAAGCCACATTCAAAACTGCATTGCGAGAACAGTCTGCCATGTAGGCCAAATCTTCATAAGCAGCTTGTTCTTCAAGGTCTACCTTATCACCTTCTGCTAGAGCTGTTGCCAACAAGGACAAGGCGCGGTAGAGTTGGTGAGGTTTTCGATAGGTTAGTTGATAGTGTCCACCTTCACCCTTGATAGAGATAGAGGCTTGGTCAGACTGAGCGACAGCTACCTCTACATCTGGCAGAGAAATGTGATTTTTTAATGCTTCAATAGCTTGCGTTTGCTTGGGACTAAGTCCTGTAAATCTTACCACTGATTTTCCTCCTGTAGCCAGTTGACAAGGGCACCGTAGAGATTGGCTTCTGCATGATAGGTGCAGGCTTGGATAACTGGTGCGACCGTGTATTCTTCGTAGGTCTCGACAAAGTTACCGACAGCCTTCTTGACACCTTGGATAAAATCAGGGTTTTGGCTGATGGAGCCACCTAGGCTAATGACATCTGGGTCGATCAGATACTGGATATTGAGCAAGCCTTGCGCCAGATTACGGTTCATGCGCTCAATCGCTTCTTGACAAAGAGCATTGCCAGCTGCGGCCTCTTGGTAAATCTTGCGTCCGTCCCAGTCAGTCTGACCAGACTTTTCAATCACGTATCGCACCATATTTCCAGTTGACGCTAGTTGCGACCAGTTGTTGAGTTTTTCAGCAGGGGCAAGGGTTGTCATGTAGCCAAACTCTCCCCCCAAGCCGTGGCGACCTCGGTGAAGCTTGCCATTGATAATCATGGCACCACCGATTCCAGTCCCAATCACGACACAGGCTGCATTTTCAATCTCTGGATGAGCCAGCAGTTCACTAAGTCCAACACAGTTGGCATCATTTTCTAGATGGACAGGGAGTTGATGATGAGCAAGAGCTTCATACCAAGAAAAGCCATGGATGTAAGGTACGGCACTGATTCCCTCAATCACACCTGTTTCTTGATTGACCGCGCCTGGAACGCTCATGGCAATGCCCTTATAATCTTTCTCCGACAGACGTTGGTCTAGCCAAGTCAGTAAATCCTCCAAGTTTTCTGGCGTCGGAGTACTTGTCTTATCTAGTATTTTTCCATCAGGAGTCAGACTGGCAAACTTAATCCCAGTCCCTCCGATATCAATGGTTGCAATGGTCATTGTTCTTCCCATAAAAAGGGGCGAATCAGTAGTCAATCCTTACTCTTTCGCCCCTCCTTTCTATCTCTTATTATTAGTTATCAAACACTTTAAAACTGTTAAATGTCTTCTTTTTTGATCAATTCTGTGCGAATCTCTTGTGGCGCTAATAGTCCTGAATGAACGGGATATGGTCGTTCAAGCAAGTCCAAAATGGTTTGTTGGTGTTCAGATATGCGCACATTTTCTTGGCTCATATTGTAGTAACGAAGTACATATCCTTCTTCATTTTCAGCTACCTTAAAGGCTGTCGGGCAGACTTGTGGCAAGCTGAGTGCCGCATGACTCAAGAGGCTACCAGTCGCAGCAACACTTCCTTCTTGTTTAGCAACCTGAAGACTAGTGAATGGTGTTTGGAAGGCTTTGGCACGACGGAAAGCTGAGAAACGTTCCCCTGCTTGGTGGCATTCAAGTGTAAACTCAACTTCAAACTCACGCAAGCACTGAGCTTCTGGTGTTGGGAAGTAACCCCAGTCACCTAACTCACCTGATGCACGCAAAATGGTCACTGCAATGGTGTCGTCTCCAAGGATTTCATACTCGTGCAATCCTTTATTAGCCACTGTCACCCCTTTTTCATCATCATACAGACTGACAAAGGCTTGTTGGTGTTGAGGATTTTCAGGATTTTCCCAAGAAGCAGCTGGTTTATTTGGTCGTGTCACCACCTCATAGATGCTTTCAGAGTCATTGCTTGGACGTGTGTTATGAGTCTTGACCAAGAGACGGATACGGTGGTCCTTGGCTGTGTTAGTAAAGCGAGTCTTGAAACGAATTTGTGGATTGTCAACAAAGACGGTCATCTCTGTTTCAAGAAGAACGCTTGTCAATTCTTCTGAGCGCCCAGCTTCACGCGTCATAAACTCGATGATGCCTCTTTGTTCCGCATCCAGTTTTTCGTCTGCACTTACTGGAATTGTCAATTCATGCTTGAGCAAAATCTTGGCAAAACGTGCTGTATTTTCCAAGACCTCATAGCCTTTGAGTTCTGCGTAGATAGGCTCTGTTCCTTTTGGTTGGAAGTAGATGTACTCATTTCCAATGTCACCACGGTCTTCAAAGCGAATAACATCTTCATAAGCTTCATGAGTTGTCTTGTCGTAGACCGTGATGTTTTCATCCACACTGACCGTTACAAATGGCGTATCAATCACTCCATTTTGGTAAATACCGTCACGGTGTTCTTGTTCTCCTTCAAGCAATTGGAAGGTTGTCCAAGAGAGAGGTGCTAGATGAACAGGGACTGTCACGCGCACTTGTCGAGCAATACGAGCCTGACGGAACTTGTCTTTTGGTAAATCATACTCAAAATTAGCTCCCAAATCTTCGATTTTCGCTTCTACAGCATGTCCTTCCAAGTCTTCAACACGGTAGCTTGGCAAGGTCAAGGCTGCCATCTTCTTATAGCCTTCTGTTGGGTGCAATTCTTTGAAATCACAAGTCGCCACATCAATCACTGTGCTGACCGTATCAACCTTATCATGCAAGCCTGTATTGATAACCGTAAAGAGATGGTCGCTTTGGGCTTCATGGGTTGCGATTTTACCCTTCCACTCGTTGAGAAGGTTAGTTTTCACAAAGTTTCCGACTTGGTTGACCTTGGCAAAACGTGTCTCCATCTCACGGTGAACCTCGTCCACGCTACAGCCACAGATACTGTCATGTGGCGCATTTTGTAGAAGAACTTTCCAAGCATAGGTCAACTGGTCCTTATGGTTGTGCCCACCAGTGATGACAGTTAATGGCTCCACCACTTGTTCTAGCAGGTTACTATTTTCTTGGAAGGCTTGTTTAAGGTAAATCCGTGATGAGGAAGTGTTGGCAAGCGTGTACCAACCATCTGTTTCTTGACTCGTCAACTCACCTGTAACCGTAGATAACTGCTCCGGTAGGGCACTTTCTACTGCATGGACATAGTCATCAAAGGAACTATGCACAAAGGTTACATCTGGGAAGAGTTCATTTGCCACACGAATGGCTTCGCTCAGATTTCGCTGTACAGGCTGGTGGTCACAGCCGTTCATCATCAACCATTGGTTGGTCGAAGCATAGTCACGTACGTCTGACAATTTTTGTCTCCAGAAAGTCAGGGCCTCATCCTTATCAACTGGGATTTCATTCCCATTACTATACCAGTTGGCAAAGAGGATACCGAGGACACGACTTCCGTCCGCACCCTGCCAGTACATTTCTGAAAATTGGGAAGTAAACTGCTCATCTTCGAGGACTTGGTTGTCAAATCCAATCGGCTTCACACCACGCCCAAAAGCTGCCACGTGAATACCTGATTTTTGAAGGATTTGGGGAGCTTGCCCCATATTTCCAAAGGTATCTGGGAAGTAACCAATCTGGGTTGATTTGCCCCATTTTGCACATTCTGCTTGACCAATCAAGGTATTGCGAACATTGGCTTCACTTGAAATCAAGTAATCATCCTGCAAGATGTAAAAGGGACCAATTTTGAGTTTGCCTTCGTCGATGTAACGTTGGACTTTGTCGCGATTTTCAGGGCGAATTTCCAAATAGTCATCAAGGACAATGGTTTGGCCATCCAAGTGGAAACTCTTGAACTCAGGGTCATTTTCAAAAAGGTCAAAAAGATTATCAAATAATTCCACCAACTGCATACGGTGGCTTTCAAAAGGTAAGTACCACTCACGGTCCCAGTGACTATGTGAGATAATATGTACAACAACATTTTCCATGAAGTAAAACCTCATTCTAAATTTAAATTTTTATTTCTATCTAACTAAAGAACTGACTAGCGAATATCCAGGTAATCCAAGACTAATTCACAGAACATCATGTTGGCCCAAGAGAACCATTCACGAGAGTAGAGCGTTGGGTCATCCACGTGGAAGCTTTCGTGCATGACACCTGTACCACCATCGCAGGCAACCAGCTGATCGAGTAAGAATTTCTTCTCTGCCTTATCTCTTGTTGTCAAGCCTTGGATAGAAAGGGCAATGGGCCAGATATAGCGATAGAAGGTATGAGAACTTCCGAGACCGCTAGCGTATTCTCCTTGGTAGAAGTATGGATTTTCAGGGCTCAGAATGGTGCGACGAGTGGCTTGATACACTTCATCGTTGACATCGCAATAGCCCAGATAAGGCGCCGCCAACAAACTTGGTACGTTTGGATCATCCATGATGCTGGCATTTCCTAAACCATCCACTTCAAAGGCATAAATCTTTTCGCCCTTGCTGTTAGTTGTGTAAGCGTAATTTTCGATGCCTTCTTGGATTTCAGACTGGAGACGCTCAGCGTCTGCCATGATGTTTTGGCTATCAGCTAGATCCAGTTCTTCAAAGATTTCTTGGACATAACCCAAGACCACTACTGCAAACATATTTGACGGAATCAAATAGCTATACTGACAGCAGTCATCACTCGGGCGAAAGGCTGACCAGGTCATACCTGTCACTGCAAAGGCAGGTCCAAAGCCATCATTTACCAAGGTGTCTTCCCTGCGGTCCGTATCACGGACAAAACGATAAGGTGAATTGTTGTGGTCTTGTTCCACTGTCCAAAGATGAAGAATTTCCTTGGTCGCTGCGACAAAAGTCTCATCAAACTGACTGGTCTCTCCAGTCTCTTTCCAGAGGAGATAAGCCAACTGCAAAGGATAGCAAAGAGAGTCCACTTCGTACTTGCGTTCCCAAATCCAACCATTAAGGTCGGTATGGTCAGTCTCGTGGTGGCCCTTCCAGTTTTCCTCAATGTTAAAGGAGTTGGCATAAGGATCCTTGAGCACCAAGGTCATCTGACGCTTAACCAAACCTGCAATAGTCTGACGCAGGAGGGCATCTCTTTTAGCCACATGCAAGTAGGGTCTGAGTTGGGCTGTCGAATCCCGAAGCCACATGGCAGGAATATCCCCAGTCAAAACAAAAGTTGAGCCATCTTCTAAAATCTCGACCGTATTGTCCAAGGTGTCTGTATAGCAACGCTCGAAGACATCCACCCACTCGGGATGGTCCTTAGCCCGCTCCGCTACTTCGTTCAGCCATTCTCTAACAATTTCTTTAGAATATACCATAAACTTTTACCTCATTCAAACAAGATTCATTTTCAGTATATAGCTTTTAGCCCAGAAAATATATACACAAATGATAGTCATTTTTCTACAAAATTGTTATATTTGAAACTCCTTTTCTAAAGACCATTTTTTCTGATATAATGTAGAAAACAGCTAAAGGAAATACCATGAAACCACTACTTGAAACCATCGATACCCGCTTTGGGACTGCTAGCAAGCATGCCTTTTCTCGGGGAAATACCCTGCCTTACACGGGCGTTCCTTTTGGGATGAATTATTTTGTGCCTCAGACCAGCGATCAGGAGGGAGCTTGGTTTTTCGAACCACATCTGCCCATCTTTCAAGGGATTCGATTAACCCACCAGCCCAGTCCTTGGATTGGCGACTACTCTTGGCTGCTTCTGACACCTATCACCGGCCAGCTTGGGGGAGATAGCCTCTTTCACCGTCAATCCTCCTATGATAGGGATAAAGCTTCCTTCCAACCTCATTATCTGAAGATTTTCTCCCTGCGCTTTCAGATTGAAACCCAGCTTACACCGACTTGCTATGGCGCTTCTATTCGTTTGGAGCAAAAGCAAGACAAAGCCCTCTCCCTCTATCTTCACGCAGCAGATGACTTGACAGTCAAGCAAGTAGATAAGCGAACGCTTGCCCTAAGACAAGAAGGTGAAACTGAGACTACCAAAAATCCACTGATACTGTTTACTGCCCTACAAATGAACACGGATATTCTTGCTGTCAGCCAAGAAGGTGGAGACTGGCGAATTGACCTGACAGATAGTCATGCTGACATCCAGCTAGCAACTTCTTTCATCTCGCCTTCTCAAGCTCTGCTTAATCTACCTCAAAAGGACTTTGATAGCTGTAAAGCAAGTGCGAAAGCGGACTGGGAAAATCTTCTCCATCGTTTTGATATCATGGAGACAGGAGAAGCTAACAGGACCCTCTTTGATCACTGCCTCTACAGGCTCTTTCTCTTTCCACAGACTTTTTATGAAGTGAATGAGTCAGGGCAAACCATCCATATGGACCTGACTACTGGTACTGTCAAGCCCGGTATCCTCTTTAGCAATAATGGCTTCTGGGATACCTTCCGCACCACCTTCCCCCTCTTTGCCCTTGTCATACCGGAACACTATCACCTCTTTTTAGAAGGTTTCCTCAATAGCTACCGCGATACTGGGTTCCTTCCAAAATGGTTGGCTCCAGATGAACGTGGCATGATGCCTGGTACCCTGCTAGATGGCATTATCGCAGATAGCGCCTGCAAGGACATGGCCCCCGACCTAGAAGAAGAACTCCTCCAGGCTATGCTTGAAACAGCCAGCAAGTCCGACCCTCTCGGCATCAATGGTCGCCACGGACTAGCCCAATACCAAGAACTGGGCTACCTCTCTACCGATCACCACGAAAGCGTCAGCCATACCCTAGACTACGCCTATAGTGACTTTTGTATCGCCAGCTGTGCCGAAAAACTTGGTCAGAATGACATCGCCCAGACTTATAAGGTTGCGTCACAAAATTACCGCCATCTATTTGACGCTGAGACAGGTTACATGCGTGCGCGAGATAGCCAAGGCAACTTCCGCCCTGACTTCTCTCCTTATAGCTGGGGACGTGATTATGCCGAATGCTCTGCCATTCAAGCGACTTTAGGCGTCCTCCACGACATCCCTGGCTTAATCCAACTCATGGGTGGAAAGGAAACCTTTAGCCACTATCTTTTGAAAGCCTGTCAGGACGCTCCTCTCTTTGAAACCACCGGCTATGGTTACGAGATTCATGAAATGAGCGAGATGGCAACAGCTCCCTTTGGACAAGTCGCCATCTCTAACCAGCCTAGCTTCCACATTCCATATTTCTTTCGCTACAGCAACTACCCAGACTACACTGCTCTACTCATCAAGTCGATACGTCAGAAAGCCTTTCACCCAAGCTGGCAAGCCTATCCTGGCGATGAGGACAATGGCAGTCTCTCTGCTTGGTATATCTGGTCAGCTCTTGGATTCTACCCGACCTGTCCAGGCAAACCAAGTTACGATCTCGGAATTCCTCTCTTTGACCATCTCCGTATCTACCTGGCTAAGGAAAATAAATGGCTGGATATCCATGCCAAGCAAAACCACAGCCACTTCAACTTTGTCAAAGAATGCCGATTGGACAAGACCATAGTATCTAGCATTCAACACCAAAACCTCTTGAAAGCTGAGCAACTAACCTTTACACTTAGCTGGTTGCCAAATCACTCATAACCAAAAGAACCTTTGCATCGCGCAAAGGTTCTTCTTTTATGAAACTTGGACCTGAAGCTGGTCAACCAGCTGCCCATCTACCGTCAGATTCAGATAAAAGTCCAAGGTTTTATCTCCTGCAAAATACAAGGTTGGTAGCGTTAGCTTTTTTTCAGTCTCGCCAACTTGAAACGCAAGGACTTGAATCTCGTCCCGATAAGCGACACCATGCACACCCGTCCCTGGTTGAATCGAAATCTTAGCTTCTAAAGGACTGCTAGATTCTATGCGCTTCACTGTAAAGTGGACATTTTCTCCCTTGGTCACAGCTAGGCTTTTTTCTGAAAACTCTAGTTGCTGAACAGCTTCTTTTTTTGACAAGCTAGGTGTTTTATAGAGTGAAATCTTGGTCAACAAAGGCAAAGCCTGTGCCTCTGTAATGGTCACGCGTATCTTCTGCGCCTCAACGACTGATCCTCGTAAGAGACGTTTGTAGCCAACAGTATAACCAGACCCAAACTCCTGCCAGACACCATCCAACTCTACCTGAACATGAAAAGCAGCGATGCGTTGCCCCAACTTCAAATCTTCTCTTAACTCAATCACATCAAATGTTTTAGGTGATCCTAAATCGAGCTCTAATTGGATTGGCAACTCTGAATCACTTGCCCATGAACTAGTTTCCAGTCCATCTGTCAGATGATGACAGGCAAAGTCTGGTGATAGAGCAAGTCCAGATACCTTGGCTCCCAGAGCTAAATCTTCCCTATAGAGTGTGTCACGGTAGGCAGCAAATTCATAGAGACGCTGGATATCCTTTTCGTCAAAGAGTCCATCTTTATTAGGCGGAATATTGAGTAAGAGAGGTGTTCCCCGCCCTACCGAGTAAAAATAAATCTCGACCAACTCCTCGAGAGACTTAGGATCCTGATCCTCATGGTAAAACCAGCCTGGCCGAAGAGAAACATCTGCCTCGCCGATTGAAAACAGCGTCCCCAAGGGGTCTCCGTGCTGTAAATAATCTAATTCCGCCTCTGTTCCTAACTGGTCTAGTTTGACTTTTTGCCACAAGGGATCCCCTGCATAGCCCCGTTCATTTCCAATCCAGCGAATACTGGTTTCCTCAGTTGAGAAAATCAAACAATCGCCCTGCAAGTCACGAATGGTTTCAAACCAGGTCTCAAACTCATAGTTGACCTTCTGGGCCCCTTCCCCTCGAGCACCATCCATCCACACCTCAGTGAACTTCCCGGCATTCCCATAGGCAGGATTTGACAAGATTTCCTTCAATTGAGCCAGATAGTAGGCATTGTAGTCCGCTTCTCGGTCCACGTGATAGAGGGGACTGTGAGCATCCCAAGGAGACAAATACACTCCCATGTCCATGTCAAACTCAGTCGCAGCTTTGGAAACCTCAAGGAGCAAGTCCCCCTTTCCACCCCTCCAAGGGCTAGCCTTGACCGAATAGTCTGTATAAGCTGTCGGGTAGAGGACAAAACCATCATGGTGCTTGATCACCAAAATCAGTTTTTTAAAACCTGTTTCTTTGAGTACCCGAACCCATTCACGCGCATCTAACTTGGTCGGGTTAAAACGCATAGGATCCTCTTGCCCACTTCCCCATTCTTGGTCATAAAAGGTATTGGGGCCAAAGTGGATAAAGGCAGCTAGTTCATCCTCTAAATAATCCAGCTGGGCCTGGCTTGGTAATGGCCCATGTGGTTTTATGTTTGTCATCATCTCATGTCTCTTTCTCTTGTTCACAAAGTTATCCACAACTTGTGGATAAGAAAACATACCTAAAAACTAGTCTTTTCAGACTCCAGCTTTTAGACTTGGAAGCTTTCACCCTAAACAAAACTTTGTCAAATACCTTTATACTAGGGTTTCTACTAGTTTTCTAGAAAGTCACTAATATACGGAACTATTATCAGGATACTTCAACACCATGAGTTGCATGTCATTTTCTCCTAGACTTATCCACAGACTGTGAATAAACTATGGTTCCAGACCGCTCTCTCCTTGACTATAACAAAAAGCGATAGTAGCGTCAATATGACTAAGCTCCCTTCCTAAATACCCTGAAAAGATTCTATAATTTGTACAATCGTAGCTTTTGCATTCGCCAGCTAGTGAGAATCAGCCAGTAGAAAATGACTACTTTATCACATTGTGAACAGCACAGCTGTGATACTATAATACCTAACAACCTAATCATTTCTAGCAAAAAATCCCGCAGATTTGCGGGATCTTCTCTTGCATCAATGCGCCAACATTTCTTGAGCGATTTCTTGGCCAGATAGGTTATCTGGGTAGTAGGTTGGCCAGTTATCCATCTCTTCAAAGAGAGCCTCTTGGCTAGTACCTCCAAAGAAGATATGGAAATGTTCTGCCTTAACTGGGGCGATATTGTGGTCACTAAACTGAACATACTTGAACTGTCCAGCATCTGCATCTGTCGCTTCAAAGAGGAAGCGCACGCCACGATTACCTTTCTTATAAGTCAAGATTTTCTTGCCGACATACTTGTAGGTGAATTTCTTGCTTTGGCCACCTTGGATGAATTCCATAGTGTTATCCGTGATGTTGATCTTGGTCACATCTGTCTGATAGCCTTTTCTATAGTAGGCCTTATACTCATCCTTGGTCATCTTGCCAGTCAACTTAGCCTTGTAGTCAAAGACTTGATCAAAAGTTCCATCTTCAAGGAAAGGATAGACAGACTGCCAGTTACCTGCATAGTCACTCAAGGTGCGGTCCTTGACGTCTGCATCTTCAAAGTAACCATTGTGAACTGTCTTGGTATTTTCTTCCTTCTCTGGCTCGATTTCTGGTCCTTCTTGGTCTGTTGTCTGCTTCAAAGCCTTGAGGTTTTTCTCCATCACGGAGATATAGTCCTCACCAGCCTTGGTTGCTTCTTCTGTCAGGCTTTCTAGCGGATTGAGCACATCTAGTTTGACGCCCGTTTCTTTTGAGAGGGTATTGGCAAGGGCTTGTGAGGCATTTTCTTCAAAGTAAATATAAGAAATCTTGTTTTTCTTGATATACTCTGTCAATTCTGCCAAACGTGCTGCTGATGGTTCTGCATCTGGTGAGAGACCCGAGATGGATACTTGCTTGAGACCGTAATCCAAGGCAAGGTAGTTAAAGGCAGCGTGCTGGGTCACAAAGCTCTTTTGTTTGGCTTGAGACAAGCCATCTGTGTATGCCTTGTCCAAGGCTTGCAATTTTTCGATATAGGCAGCTGCATTCTTCTCAAAAGTCTCTTTTTTATCAGGATAATCTGCTGACAAGCTGTCACGGATATGCTCTACCAGTTTGATGGCGCGTGCTGGTGAAAGCCAAACGTGGGGATCGTAGTCGTGATGGTGACCCTCACCACCATGATCATGCCCTTCCTCTTCTTCCTCACCACCTGGCAAGAGGAGCATATCACCTGTCGCCTTGATGGTTTTCACTTTTTTCTTATCCAAGGATTCTAGTAATTTTGGAACCCAAGTTTCCATATTTTCATTTTCATAGACAAAAGTATCTGCGTCTTGGATTTTAGCAACTGCCTTTGCAGACGGTTCGTATTCGTGAGGTTCTGTACCAGCACCGATTAGAAGTTCTACATTAGCGGTATCTCCTGCGACTTGCTTGGTAAATTCATAGACAGGGTAAAAGGTTGTCACGATATTTAGCTTCCCATCTGCCTGCTTTTGATTGGAACAAGCCACTAAAAACAGGGCACATAGACTAGCTAGTAGTAAGCTAATTTTTTTCATTTCATTCTCCTATTTGATAAAACGTTTCAGTAGACTGACTAACAAAAAGACAGCTACAAAGATAATGGTGATACTAGCGCTGGCAGGTGTTTCCGCATAGTAGGAAATATAAAGTCCTGCGACCATTCCCAAAAAGCCAATAGCGCTGGCTAGTAACATAACGGATTTAAAGTTTTTCCCCAGACGAAGGGCAATACTAGCTGGCAAGACCATAATGGTCGATACCAGAAGAGCTCCTGCAGCTGGAATCATAAGGGCAATGGCCACCCCTGTCACCATGTTAAAGAGGATAGACATGGTACGGACTGGCAAGCCATCCACAAAGGCCGTGTCCTCATCAAAAGTTAGGATATACATTGGTCGCAAAAATAAGAAAGTCAAGAGCAAAACGACCGCAGCAATGGCAAAGAGGAAAATCACCTGCTCCTGGCTAATGGTCACAATCGAACCAAAGAGATATTGGTCCAAACTCATGGAACTCGAACTTTTACCCTTACTCATGACGATAAGAGATACTGCAAGCCCTGTAGACATGAGGATGGCAGTTCCGATTTCCATAAAGTTCTTATAGACTGTCCGGAGATACTCTAAAAAGACCGCAGCGATCAAGACGATAGCAATGGTTGAAATAGTTGGAGAAATCCCCAAAACCAGACCAAAGGCTACACCTGAAAGTGAGACGTGACTGAGGGTATCACTCATGAGACTCTGACGACGTAAGATAAGGAAGGTCCCAAGAACTGGAGAAAAGAGACTCATGGCAATGACCGCCAAGAAGGCACGCTGCATGAAGTCATAAGATAACAAACTAAGCATGTTCCACCTCCTGGTCGCTTTCGTGAACGTTGAAACAACGCCATGGCGAATCTTGATTGCGCACTAGATGAATATTGCGATCCGCATAGTCCTTGACCTCCTCAGGGTCATGGGTAATCATCAAAACGGCCTTGCCATGATGGTGGGCACTATGGTGCATGAGTTCGTAAAATTCATTTTTGCTTCCAGCATCCATCCCTGTTGTCGGCTCATCCAGGACAAAGATATCTGGGTCAGAAGCAAACATCCGAGCAATCACTGCCCGTTGCTTTTGCCCTCCCGAGAGGGAACCAATTCGTTTGTCACGGTGTTCCCACATACCAACTGAATCTAGACTAGCCTTGATATGCTCCTCATCATGGGCATTCAAGCGACGGAACCAGCCCTTTCGCGGATAGCGACCCGACTTGACAAATTCATAAACTGTACTTGGAAAACCAGCATTAAAACTAGCTATCTGCTGGGGAAGATAAGCGATCCTTAGCTTTTTCCCATGAGTATTTGTCTTTGAAATGGTTACCTTGCCAAATCTTGGCTGCAAGATGCCTAGGCTCGCCTTGATAAGCGTCGTCTTGGCAGCCCCATTTTCACCAGTCAGGGTGACAAACTCCCCACTATCAACACTATAGTTGATGTGCTCGAGGACAGGTTCCTTGTCATAATAGAAAGACAAGTCCTCTACTGTAATATACCGCATTATTTGATTTCTCCTACTAAAGCAGTTAAAAACCGCTGGATAACTTCTTGTTCATTTGGAGTAAACTGATTTGCTACTTGTTCATAGGCTAAGAGCGTGTGTTCATGATGATGGTGGTGTTCCTCTGCCACTGGTCGAGCTAGTTCTGTCAGTTGATAAAAAATCACACGCGCATCCTTTGGATCTCTGGATGTCTCTAACATGCCCTCTTTGACCAAAGACTTGATAGCCTTGGTCACTGCCGCCTGACTGACATTAAGGCGACGGGCCAACTCCGAGTTGGTTAGGGATTCTTCTGACAAGAGCATGAGGATGTGTTCCTGAGTATTGGTCAAGGCAACGTCACTCGTGCAATGCCCAATCAGAATTTCATGCTGGTTCTCAGATCTCAAGATCACCTCGTTTAAAAAATTGTCGATTTCCTGTGCAAGCTGTCTCATGTGTTACTCCTTCCCAAGCTATCTTTTCGTAAAAAACATAGATAGCCACCGATTCTTTACTGGTTAATTATATCATAAACCAAAAAAGAGTCAAGGGAAAAAGGCGTAAAAACGTTTCCCTAGACTCTTCTAGATGTAAAATTTAACCTATTTTTGCTTTGGTTTTCGACTCGATAAGATACCTGCCAAACCAGCTACCATTCCCATCAAGAGCAAGAAGATGGACTGTTCACTTCCTGTATTTGGGAGGGCCTTTTCTGAGACAACTGCCTTCTTGCTAAATTGACCTGCCACCTCATAAGTCAATGGCACATTCGTAGTCGCATCGCTAGCAGCTGCATTCGTTTGAGGCGTTTCTACTGGTAGACTAAAGTTTTTAGAATCAACAGAAATCGTCCGTGAGTTCGGATTGATCTTTTCATACTGGGTCAAATCAGCTGTTTTCAGATACTCTTCAAAGGCTGCATCCATAGAAGGACCTTCTTCTCGCGCACCACCTAACATCGTGTAGCCATCGCCACCTGCAGCTAGGAAATCATTGGTTGCAAGATAGTAGGTTTTTGCGAGGTCTAGAAGATCATAACGACCAGTCGTGCGGTTTTTGACCTGGATGGCCAAGACACGTTTGCCTGATGGTAGATTAGTATCATAGTAGACCTTCACACCCGAAACTTGCAAGAAACCACCACTTGGCTCTAACAATGGTTGCCCGTTCTCATCCAAGACCTTCCTGCCATCCTTATCGACCTGCAAGATAGATCCGAGTGACTTTTCAAACATATCCAAAACTTGTTGCCCCGTCACTTGGATTTGTGAAATGGTATTCCCAAATGGAAGAACGGCAATGACATTTCCTTTAGTGATTGGTTTGCCTTTTGCAATGGTTTCACGCAAGCCACCACCATTTGTCACAGCGATGTCTGTCGGATGGCTAAATCCTGTTTGACCATACTGATAGAGAGAGTCTGCCACGACGTTTCCGAGGTTGGTTTCACGGACCCGAACATTTTCACGATCACCGTTTAGTTCTACAGGGCTGTTTGAAACAATCTCAACTGCATTTTCAGCATCGTATTTTTGTTTAATATCTTTGACTAGTTTTTCAACTGTTGGATTGGCTGGTAATTTTTTAGCATCAGCAGCCGGAATCTGAGTTGGATTGCCCAAAAGCTGACGTGATTTGTAGATAACTTTCCCAACATTATGAAGGTAACTTCCTGTTTGATTATAGGTAACATTATCGCCATAAGTTGTGGAAGCTACTGTATGAGAATGCCCATCAATAACTGTCACACGTTTGCCTTTGAGACGAGGATTTTTAGATAGAGCTTCTGCCAAGGTTGAACCACGCCACTCGACTGGAGTTGTGGTATCCACACCCAAGTGAGCCAGCACAACATAGTGTTTGTAGTCCTTACCTTCTGCACGAGCCTTGGCTTGAACTTCTTCGATGACCTTATTGACTTCAGAGATTGGATCTGTAAAAGTTACCCCTTTAATGTTTTTAGGGTGGGTTTTTGTAGCAGTTTCAGGTGTTGTCACACCGATTACAACAAATTCATCACCTTCCACAGTCTTATCTTTATCAACGATTGTAGAAGCTTCAAAAAGACGAGCTCCATTGACATAGGTATTTGAGCTAAGTAATGGGAATTTCAAGATTTCCTTGTATTTTTTAACTTCATCAAGACCAAAGTCAAACTCATGGTTTCCTACTGCCATGGCATCATACTGCATCTGATTAAGAATTTCAGCACGCGCTTCACCCTTAGTAGAGTTGGAAATCGGCAAACCTTGAAAAGCGTCTCCCGCATCAACTACCAGAGTATTTTGATTTGACTTCGCACGCTCCTGTTCAATGACAGTCGCTAACTTGGCATCTCCAATTACTCCCTTTTCCTCTACAATACGACCATGGACATCATTGGTGTGTAAGATAACGGTGTCCTTTTCTTCGCTTTTGGTAGATTCAGCAGGAGCTGACGGAGTTTCTGCAGGTACAACCGCTTCTGAAGTTGCCGAAGTTTCCGGTACCGCAGGGCTCTCAACAGGAGCTGGAGTCGCCGACGTAGCTGGAGTCGCTACAACAGCTGAACTTTCTGCAGGAGTTGTTGCTTCTTCAGCATAGACTTGTCCAGCTAAGAAGGCTGGAGCTAACAGGGCTGTCGATAAGACAGGTAACAAAGAACGTTTGTTCATTTTAAAATCCCTTTCTTTTCTTTTTCTCTTTTATATTATACGCTATTTCTAAAAATTTTGAAACTTTTGACCTATTTTCATCTTAAATATTCGCCATTTAAACAAAAAAGCTTGGGTTTAAATCCCAAACTTTTAGACCATTTTATTTGAAATCTTTGATGTTCCCATCATAGGTCGCCCAGTCCTTGCTAAAGAAGCGGTCATTCATCTTGTAGTCTGGAGCTGGTTTCGGATCCGTCAAGAAAGGATTGACAACCTTATCAAAAGCCAGCCAACCTAACCATCCTAGATGAATGGTGTCCTTAACAAAATAAGGGTCCCCTCCATTTTTTGAAAAATCAGCAATATTGGTAAAACCCTGACTTTCTAATTGGTAACGAATTTTCTCCACTGCATGTTGATACATCTCTTCGCTGAGCCCTGTGTACTCCATCCACTTCTTGTTAACCGGCTGAATGACAAAGAGCACATTGACATTCGACTTAGCAAATTGATTGAGGACCAGCTGCAAATCATTGTACTCAGAGGACTTGAGGAAGTTGTAATTTTTTTGATATCCTTCCCATTTTTTTAAATCCTTTTGAATCTCTCTCGTATAGAAATGATTTTCCATCCCCATATCGTTATTTGTCGTATTTGCTTCTGCGTCCTTACGAACAATTTTTTCTAACTCATCATAAGAAAATTGATCCGGAAGATCTTTTAAATAGTTCTCCACGTGTTCCTTGTACTTGAGTTGTCCTCGAATGGAGAATTGTCCAAAGAGAGCGGATTGTTTTTCGTTGAATCGCGCAAAAATATCAATAGCAACCTGATCAACATCTGATAATTCTTCACCCTTTGACAATTTTTGAACAATGCCTTTTAATGCAACATTAGGATTCTGCTTTAACAATCGAATAGCCGCATGCTTTGCAGCAATGTCACCAGATTGATTTCCCAAAAAAGCTGTTAATTGGTCACTGTTAAAAAATCTCTGAAACGCTGCGGGTTCATAATCTGTCTCCGTAAACCACTGAGGCGAAATCACAAATACAGCCTGCTTATTCTCTATTTCTGGCAAAATTTGCTGTAGACCAAAATATTGATTTAGAGAAGCTGCTCCTGCTTGACCTAGAAAGTAAGGACGATAGGGACGATGGTATTTTTCCGCTAAAACAGCTGGATGGACACTATCAAATCGAATCCATTCACTGGACCCTAGAAAAGGAATAAAACGCATATTTGGATCCGTAAGAGCCCTTACTTTTTGGCTTCTCTCTTTAAAACTCTCTGCACTAACAGAAGCCGCCGAATATTTCTCCTCCGTCAGATTATGGCTTGTTGTACCTGGATAAAAAAAGATGAGTAGAAGAACCAAAAATCCAGCAATGAAGATAGGCCCGAAGATCAGCCACAAGCGTTTAAGCATTCTTCAACTCCGTAATACCTTCTACGATTTTATTAGCCGTATTCCAGTCATCACGACCGAACTCCGTCACTGGAACACGAATGTCAAAACGGTTTTCAATCTCCACAATCAATTCAACCGTTCCCATACTATCTAAGACACCGGCATCAAAAAGATCTTCATCCATCATGTCAGAAACATCTTCCATAAACAACTCATCAATAATTTCAATAACTTCTGATTTGATATCCATTTTTTATATCCTTTTATTTTTTAAACCATAAATCATTCAAAAATCCAGAAAAGATTAAGAATGAAACCATCACGACATGGAAGGTGACAACCATGCCAAGCAACTGAATCCAGCGATTCTCAGGTAAGGAACCCTTTCCAGCTTTTTTCCGTTCTTTATTGAGCGCTTTTTTCTTACGAACCCAAGCGTTATTGATGACTAGCCCAATCCCATGGAAAAGTCCGTAGGCGATATAGTACCAGGTCACACCATGCCAAAATCCCATAATCAGCATATTGAGAATATAGGCTACACTTGAGGTCACATTGCGATTTTTAAAGACCTTCTTTCTGGTCAACACCATGACCATCCGCATAAAGACAAAGTCACGGAACCAGAAAGACAGACTCATGTGCCAGCGATTCCAAAACTCTTTTAAATCCCTTGACAAAAAGGGCTTGTTAAAGTTGATAGGACTATGAATACCCATCAAGTTTGAAATAGCTAAGGCAAACATAGAGTAGCCCGCAAAGTCAAAGAAGAGTTCCAGACCAAAGGTGTACATGACCGCTAAAGCGTAGAGGTTAAAGAAACCACCTGTCTGCAAGGCCAAATTTTTCAGCGGAGGCAATAATGTCTCTCCTAAAATGTGAGCCAAGATAAACTTGTAGAGGAAGCCAAGCATGATATATTTGACAGCCTCTTCTAGCATATCCATCAGCTCATCCCGCTCAGGAATGGTCTCGTAATTTTCATTGAAGCGTTTGAAACGATCAATGGGACCACTTGAGAAAGTCGGCATAAAAAGAAGAAAACGTAAGAATTGCCAGATCGTTAATTCCTTGATGACACCGTCTCTCAACTCAACGATAACCCCAACTGCACGAAAGGTCAAGTAAGAAATCCCTAAAAATCCAAACAAAGATTGAGGTCCATGAATAGCAGGAGATACTTTCACAAAGACGATTGGCAATAGGGATAGAAAGCTAACCAGGTAAAATATCCATTTACTATCCCGCTTTTTCCTGTACCTTTTGTAGAAAGATACAAGCAGTACTTGCCAGATAACATAAAGGATCAAAGCGCTTATTTGATTCGTCTTTCCACCGACCAACATGGTGACGATAAAGAAGAGACTAACAAGCACCTCATACAAGGCAAAGCGTTTCTTGAAAAAAAGACCAATAAAGATAGGTAAAGTCGCAGCAATTACGTATAAAAAGTACTGAAGATCACCATAAGGTTCCAAATGAGGTAGCTGTTTATAAAGCTCCATCATCGGCTGTTTACCTCATTGATCAAGCCCTTGATATCAATTTTACCATTAGGCGTTAGCGGCAAACTATCTCGATAAAGAAACTTAGACGGCATCATATAAGACATCATGATATCTGCTAGGTCTTCCTTGATAGCCTTGGTAATATCGATATCGCGTTCAAACTTCTCGCGGACACCGTCCTTTAGGATGACATAGGCCAGTAGATTTTGTACCTTGTGGTCCTTGTTATAACGTGGGACAGCAACGGCCGACTCGATAAAGCGAGACTTGTTGAGGTTTTGAGAGACATCTTCCAGCTCAATGCGATAACCATTAAACTTAATCTGGAAATCCATGCGTCCACCATAGAGAAGCAAGCCCTCATCTGTCATAGTTCCTACATCCCCTGTGTGGTAGGCTGGAAGACCTTCGAACTCAAAGAAAGCTTCTGCCGTTTTTTCAGGATTATTCATATAGCCTTTTGAAACAGCTGGCCCAGAAACGATGATTTCTCCTTGCTCACCATTTGGAACTTTCTTACCTTCCTCATCAATGACAAAGGTCGGAGAATCCGCCTTGGTATGGCCGATTGGCAGGCGTTTGAGAGTCTTCAACATCTCGTCCGTCACGGCAACTGCTGACAGGGCTACTGTCGCTTCTGTTGGACCGTAAGCATTGATAATACGGGCATCTGGGAATCGCTCACGTAGTTTTTGAGCAGTTTTGACCGTCAATTCTTCACCATCAAAGTAGAAATGCGTGATGCCAGGCATTTTCTCACTGTTAAAGTCTTCTGACAACATGGCCATATCTGCAAAGGACGGTGTTGAGGTCCAGATAGCAATGGGCAAGGAAAAAATTGTCGCAAAGAGTTTTTTGAAGTCCTGAGTAATGGCTGAAGGAAGAGCGAAAAGCGTGCCACCCAGTGCCAAGGTTGGCGCCCAATACATGACAGATAGGTCAAAAGAATAAGGGGGCTGAGCCAGCATTTGCGGACGACTTGGCGTCGCAAATTCCTTATCTGTAATCATCCAGTTGGTAAAGCTGAGGAGATTATCATGGGAGATCTGCACTCCCTTAGGCTTACCAGTCGTACCAGAAGTAAAGATGATGTAGTAGTTGTCATCTCCCTTGACTGGATGGGTCATCTCGTAGCTGGAAGCTTGAGCAAAAGCTTCATGGACTTGCTTTAAATTCAGCATCGGTGTGCTAGTTTGCTCTAATGGAAAATCTGAGATAGCAATAATCAAGCTTGGCTCTGCAACTTCTACGATAGCAGAAACTCGTTCCAAGGCCGAATGGCTATCAATTGGGATATAGGCGTGACCTGACTTAGTTAGCGCTACAAAGGTAGCCAACATCTCATATTCCTGACCACCAAAAACGACGACTGGAGATTTATCAGGCAAGCCTAGTTGGTCGATAGCTGCAGCCAAACTATCCGAATCAGCCTTCAGTTCACCATAAGTATGTTCTTGACCTAAAACATTGTAGACAGGATATGTTGGTTGCGTTTGAGCAAAGTGCTCAATCGTTTCAATCATATCTTTTATCGGTTTATTAGACACTGTTCCTCTTCTCCTTTAAACTAGAACTCATTATAAATAAAGGTGCCTTGGCTCTGACCAAGGTAACTAAAAAAATAAAGCAAACCAAGCAAGATTACAAAATATAGAGCCGTCCGGCCTAAGAATACATGTAAATTTCGTTGTTTTTTCATAAGCTATCCATTAATATATTGTTTCTATTAACTATCAGTATGTATTGTTAGCATCTTATCTTCCTAACATTTTACCACTTTATCAACCTTTTTTTCAACTGTTTACCATAACTTAAAAATTGGTTTTAGCTTATTTTAAGATAAGTTAAAATATTAATGTTTTGGCCATCAAAAAAGAGCCTGAGATTTCCATCTCAAACTCTGTTGCCAATAACTCTTTTATCTTAGAAAAGTGAAAATACGAGAACTGCTAGGGCCGCACCAACAATAGGTCCTACAACAGGAATCCAAGCATAAGACCAGTCTCCATCTCCCTTATTTGGAATTGGAAGAATGCTGTGCATGATACGAGGTCCAAGGTCACGAGCTGGGTTCAAGGCATAACCCGTTGTCCCACCTAGTGAAAGACCGATACCGACAATCAAGGTCCCCACTGCAAAGGTCCCTAAACCGGCTTGAAGGTCATAGAGTCCCAAGGCAAAGATTGTCAAGAGCAAAACAAAAGTTCCAAGGATTTCGCTAACCAAGTTCGATACTGTGTTCTTGATTGCTGGTCCAGTACTAAATGTCGCTAGGATATTGCCTGCGTTTTCTTCCGCCTCATAGTGTGGTTTGAATTGCAACCAAACCAGAATCTGAGCCACCATCGCTCCTGCGAATTGGGCTAGGATATAAGGGAAAACAGAAGCCCAAGAGAGCGTTCCTTTTAAGGCCATAGCAAACGTCACAGCTGGATTTAGGTGGGCTGGGCTGAGCGTGCCAGATACAAAGGCTGCAACAGCTACAGCAATTCCCCATCCCATAGTAATCACAATCCATCCTGAATTGTTGCTCTTGGTTTTGGGAAGAACCACACCTGCTACAACTCCATTTCCTAGGAGGATAAGGATTAAGGTCCCCAAAAATTCTCCAAATAATTCTTTCATCATATCTTTGTCTCCATTTAAAAGAAGGGGTGGGCGACAAGGAATGCTGCCCTCCACCTCTTTTCCTTTTTTAATTTTTTAGTTCTGCCAAATCGTTTTGAGCAAGAGCTGCTTCAACATCCGCACGGTAGGCTGCTTTTTCTTCTTCGGTCCAATCATAGAATCGTCCCATTTCATCCAGAACTGGCTCAACGATGCTATCCAAACTATCACGCATAAAGAGCATGTGGTTGGTACGACGAAGGAGGAAGTCAACTGGGCTCAGAGCCAACTCATTGCGCATTGCATAGTGAAGGGACAAGGTATCTGCCAAGCTGAGTCCTGGCGCTTGTTCCAAGCTGTGAGCAAGGGCAAAGACCTTCGGTGCATTTGAACCGTAAAGATTTGCAAGATAGTGAGCTTCCTTGCTATCCAAACCACGTGAAACTCCAAGTTGAGCAAAGGCCTCAATTTCTGAGTCCACATTTGCTGGGTTCAATTCTCCACCTGAAACAGGATAAGTCTTCGAGTTGATCAGTTTAAAGCTACGGTCAAATTCTGCTTTGAGGATATCAACCACGCGCTCCATAGCCCCTTCAGCCATCTTACGGTAGTCTGTGATTTTACCACCAGCAAGGGTCAACAGGCCATTGTCATCACGGTCCAAGCTCGAACCACGTGAAACGGCAGATGGGTCCAAATGTTTCTCAGATGTGCTGCTTTCAAGCTTGCTGACAGCAGATTCAACATCTTCACGCGATTTTTCTTTAGATAGATAAGCCTCGACAGTCGCAATCAAGCTATTGAAGCTTTCGTCGCTAATGGTCCCGTTATTTCCGCCATTGTAGTCAGAAGCGCTATTGCCTGCAATCAATGGACGAAGACCTGCCCAGCTACTTTCGATATCATCAATGGTGATGTTGGCTTCTGGGAAGCGATTGTTGACAATGCCAAGTAGATAATCCACATCTTCCTGCGTCACTTTTGGATGTTCCAAATCACCTGTGTAGTCTGTATCGGTTGTACCAAAATAGGTCTTGTTTTCACGTGGGAGAACAAAGACCATCCGGCCATCTCCCAAGCCTGTGTCAAAGTAAACTGGCTGTGAAACCTTGATCTTACTTGAATCCACTACCAAGTGAACTCCCTTGGTTGGACGCATTTGTGAGAATTGCGTTCCCTTATTAGATAAATTACGTACCTTGTCACTCCAAGGACCTGTCGTATTGATAACCAGACGAGCCTTGATTTCAAAGACTTGGTCTGTCAACAAATCACGAGCTACAACACCTGTAATCTTGCCACTTTCGTCAAAGAGGAAACCTTCTGCCTTAACATGGTTGGCAATGAGGGCACCGTCTTGGTTGGCACGTTTGATGTTTTCAATCACGAGACGCGCATCGTTATTACGGAAGTCAAGGTAAACCCCACCTCCTACCAAGCCTTCTTTTTTCAAGTTTGGCTGGCGTTCCAAGACTTCTTCTTTGCTCAAGACCTTGTTAGCAGCTGGCGTGTTGCTAACACCTGCCAAAAGGTCGTATAAGTCCATGGCTACTTTGAGACGGAAGAGGCTAAAGGTCGCTCCATCTTCATCGTAAACTGGCAAGAGCATTGGATCTGGTTTTGGAATATGTGGAGCGATTTGTTGAACCACCGCACGTTCAGAAACTGTATCTGATACCACTTCTACGTCGAATTGTTTGAGGTAACGCAGACCTCCGTGGACCAATTTTGTTGATCGGCTGGATGTTCCTTCTGCGAAGTCCTGCATTTCAATCAAACCAGTGTCAAGACCACTAGCTGCTGCCTGCAAAGCTACACCAGCTCCTGTAATCCCTCCACCAATAATCAAGAGATCCAAGGTGCGTTCCTGCATTTTTTTAATTGACAATTCACGTGTTTTCTTTGAAAATTCCATATTTACACACTTTCTAACTGAGTCGTTTCATTATTAAACTGATAATTGCATCAAGAAACAGTATTAGTCGTCGATTTCCGCAAAGACTTGCGTTGCTTTCACAGCCTTCTTCCAGCCCTTATAAAGTTGTTCCTTACGAGATTCGTTCATGGATGGTTCGAAGAGTTCTCCTGTCTCGTTCAAGAGTTTCAACTCATCCAAGTTCTTCCAGTAGCCCACTGACAATCCTGCTAGGAAGGCTGCACCTAGGGCAGTTGTTTCCAAGTTTTTAGCGCGTGCGATATCAATTCCCAAGATGTCAGCTTGGAACTGCATGAGGAAGTTGTTCATGGCTGCACCACCATCTACCTTCAAGACTTGGATCGCTGTCTGCGCATCCACTTGCATGGTGTCAATGATATCACGGACTTGATAAGCGATAGATTGCAAAGTCGCCTTGATAAAGTCTTCTTTAGTTGTTCCACGAGTCAAGCCAAAGACAGATCCTCGAGCGTTTTGGTTCCAGTATGGTGCCCCTAGTCCTGTAAAGGCAGGTACGACATAGACTTCGTCATTATTGTGAGAATTGAGAGCATATTTTTCAGACTCTGGTGAGTTTTCCACCATGCGAAGACCGTCACGAAGCCATTGAATGGCACTTCCTGCGATGAAGATAGAACCTTCCAAAGCATAGTAAACCTTGCCGTTAATACCATAACCAATCGTTGTCAAGAGGTTGTTTTCAGACAACTGCATCTCTTCACCAGTGTTCATGATGATGAAGGAACCAGTTCCGTAGGTATTTTTAACCATGCCAGGCTCAAAAGCTAACTGTCCAAAGAGAGCTGCCTGCTGGTCACCAGCCATACCAGAGATTGGAACTTCTCCACCGTAGAAATGGAATGGAGCTGTCTTGCCGTAGATTTCAGAGTTAGAACGAACTTCTGGAAGCATAGCCTTAGGAATATTAAGGATTTCCAAAATCTCGTCGTCCCATTTAAGATCCTTGATGTTATAGAGCATGGTACGAGCTGCGTTTGAGTAGTCGGTCACGTGAGCTGCGCCGTCAGTCAATTTCCAAACCAACCAAGTATCAATGGTACCAAAGAGCAATTCACCCTTTTCTGCTCGCTCTTGAGCACCTTCTACATGATCCAAAATCCAACGAACCTTAGTCGCTGAGAAGTAAGCATCAATGATCAAACCAGTCTTTTCATGGAATTTTTCCACATAACCTTGGCTTTTCAGTTGCTCAGCCAGAGGGGCAGTTTGGCGTGATTGCCAAACGATAGCATTGTAGATAGGGAGTCCTGTTTTCTTATCCCAGACGACAGTAGTTTCACGTTGGTTGGTAATTCCGATTGCCTCGATTTGACTTGGTTTCACACCACTTTCGATGAAAGCACCCGCAATAACTGACTGAACAGAGTTCCAAATTTCATTGGCATTATGCTCTACCCAACCTGCTTGAGGGAAAATCTGAGTGAACTCTTTTTGACTAGAACTGACCTTTTCTCCTTTTTTGTTAAAAATGATGGCACGAGAACTAGTAGTTCCTTGGTCAATAGCCATGATGTATTTTTCTTGTGACATGTGCTGTCCTCCTGATAAAATCTTGAGGGGGTTCCTCTTTACAGTAACTAGTATACAAAATAAAGCGTTTTCTTGTTTATCAATTTTTTTAAAATTTTTAAAAAATGTGAGGAGATTGTGCGAATTTCACAAAAAAGACCTGAAAATTCAGGCCTTTTAAGCAAAGAGCATCTGACGAATCTTCGCCAAATCCTCCATATCCAAATCATTTTTCAAATAGTAGACGGGTGTTTGTTCTTTCTTATGGATAGGGTTGTTAGTAATCAACAAATCATAATGTCGACTAGGGTCATAGGCTTCAATAGTAATGAAACGATTGTATTCCAAATACCGTTTCAAAATGGCAGCCATCCTAGAAAAGACAAGGAAACCAGATGTCAAATCCAGACCAATACTCATATGTTGGCCACCATTTTCTGCCATATACTCTATCAACTGAAGCCATTCCCAGAGAATTTTCTTATCCAAATCCGTTCCCTGATGAAAGGCTGGCAAGATATGAAAAATTCTCTCTGCAGTCCCTTTAAAATCATGTTCCATCAGCAAATAGGGATGGCGATTCTCTGTCTGGTATCTGTACTGATCTTGCAAGATATAGCCCTTGTATAGATAAACTTGACCACAGAGCTGACTGAGTTCATAGGTGACATGGTCCTCTGTGTAGTCCCCCAGCAACTCCTCTTTCTTCATCTCTTGAATCAATTGCGTCAGCAAATCGGCTAACTGCCCTCCGAAACCAAGGATATACTCCATAGTATGAAGGGGCAAAATACGATGGGAAAGGAGAAATGAAAAGAATACCATCATCTCACCGTCCTCAGTTCCTAGAGGGATATGTTGCCCAGCAAAAAAGGACGGAGCCTTTCGAAGCAAACGAAGGTAGAAAATATTGTTAAAATACCCTCGCATTTTTTCTTCTATGACTTGAAACTGACAGGCATTGACCCGAAGACGCTGTTGACTGATGTGAGCCCAGAGAACCAAGTCCAATTTCTGACCTGAAGACAAGCTAGTACCGCAGATTTCTTCTAGGGTAGCAATCTCTTGTTTTCTCTCAGCTTTCTGCATGTGACCTTCCCACTCCTGACTGGACCAAATCTTGCGGAAAAGGCAGAAATAAAAGTAACGAATCTGATGCTCTGGACCTCGCCAACGACCATTTTGGATGGATAAGTCAAACTCTGACAAAATATGATTTAGACTAGCTAAGTGGCGACCAAGCGTGGCCTCGCTAATCATCAGTTCTTGAGCCAGTTGATGGGCTAAGAACTGTTGGTGATAGAGAAGGTAAACCAAAATTTGGTACTTAATGGCATTGTCTAGAAACAAGCTCCGAATCTCTCTCCCCTTTGTGGCAGTACCGACAGACAGACGCAGGCTTTCATCATCCAAGTGGATGGTCAGCTCTAACCCTCTTTCCAAGGCATTTTCGTTAATCAGAGAGATGTACTTGGTTAGAGTCGCCTTTGAAAAGCCTGTTTCTTCCAGGGCTTCCTTGACGGTTGTCTGCGAATCTTGTAACAGAAAGGAAAGGACTAAAAATTGGCCAGATTCGGCTTTTTCCATCAAATCACCTAAATACATTTGTTACCCCTTTCATTTTCTCCTTCAAGAATAGCATAAATCTTAGAAATGCGGAAATAATCTGTTTCTCATTTTATTTTAAAGCCGATTTCCTCGTCCTTATTCCACAGAAACAGCAAACACACGACTCCCCCTTTGGGCATTTTTATGCTAAAATAGTAGCTATGGATAAAATTATTAAAACTATATCAGAAAGTGGTTCTTTTCGTGCTTTCGTCCTTGATAGCACCGAAACCGTCCGCACTGCTCAAGAAAAACATCAAACTCAAGCCAGTTCAACTGTCGCACTTGGTCGAACTCTTATCGCTAGCCAGATTCTCGCAGCCAATGAAAAAGGAAATACCAAGCTAACGGTTAAAGTTCTTGGAACCAGCTCTCTCGGTGCCATCATCACGGTCGCAGATACTAAGGGAAATGTCAAAGGCTATGTGCAAAATCCCGGTGTAGATATCAAAAAGACTGCAACTGGTGAAGTCCTTGTCGGACCTTTTGTCGGCAATGGTCAATTTCTCGTTATCACAGACTACGGTACTGGAAATCCCTACAACTCCATGACTCCTCTCATCTCTGGGGAAATCGGTGAAGACTTGGCCTATTACCTGACTGAAAGCCAACAAACTCCTTCAGCAGTCGGCCTCAATGTTCTTTTAGACAAAGACGACAAGGTCGAAGTTGCTGGTGGTTTTCTTCTCCAAGTATTGCCAGGAGCAAAGGAAGAGGAGATTGCTCGCTTTGAGAAACGCATCCAAGAAATGCCAGCCATCTCAACTCTTCTGGAAAGCGATGACCATATCGAAGCCCTCCTCAAGGCCATCTATGGTGACGAATCCTACAAACACCTATCTGAAGAAGAAATTCGTTTCCAATGTGACTGTAGCCATGAACGCTTTATGAACGCTCTTGCCAGCCTTCCAACTTCAGACCTTGAAGAAATGAAAGAGGAAGACCACGGGGCAGAAATCACTTGTCAATTCTGCCAAACTACTTACAACTTTGATGAAAACGACCTGGAGGAACTCATTCGTGACAAATCTTAATACACCTTTTATGATTGGCAATGTTGAGATTCCCAATCGTACCGTTTTAGCACCCATGGCTGGTGTCACCAACTCAGCCTTTCGTACTATCGCAAAAGAGCTTGGTGCAGGACTTGTTGTCATGGAAATGGTCTCTGACAAGGGAATCCAATACAACAATGAAAAAACTCTTCATATGCTTCATATCGATGAAGGTGAGAATCCCGTTTCTATCCAACTTTTTGGTAGTGATGAAGACAGCCTCGCACGCGCAGCAGAATTCATCCAAGAAAATACCAAGACCGATATCGTTGATATCAACATGGGCTGCCCAGTTAACAAAATCGTGAAGAACGAAGCTGGTGCTATGTGGCTCAAGGACCCAGATAAGATCTACTCTATTATCAATAAGGTCCAATCTGTCCTTGATATCCCCCTCACTGTCAAAATGCGCACTGGCTGGTCGGATGCATCCTTAGCCGTGGAGAACGCTCTCGCAGCTGAGGCTGCTGGTGTCTCTGCCCTCGCTATGCACGGTCGTACCCGCGAACAAATGTATACTGGCCACGCTGACCTTGAGACCTTGCACAACGTAGCCCAATCCCTGACAAAGATTCCATTTATCGCCAACGGTGACATCCGTACGGTTCAAGAAGCCAAACAACGTATCGAAGAAGTCGGGGCTGACGCTGTTATGATTGGTCGCGCAGCCATGGGAAATCCCTACCTCTTCAACCAGATCAATCACTACTTTGAAACAGGAGAAATTCTCCCTGACTTGACGTTTGAGGACAAGATGAAAATTGCTTACGAACATTTGAAACGCTTGATTAATCTCAAAGGAGAAAACGTTGCCGTTCGTGAATTCCGTGGACTCGCTCCTCACTACCTTCGGGGAACATCTGGTGCAGCCAAACTTCGTGGAGCCATTTCACAAGCCAGCACCCTGGCAGAGATTGAAGCCCTCTTGCAACTAGACAAAGCTTAATACACAAAAAACCGTAACTCACTTGAAGTTTACGGTTTTTTTATCCTAGGAAATCCTAGATACTATTATTGAATCAAGGCAACGTTTGAAACTTTACCATCCGCACCTGTTGTAATTTGGATGATTTTTCCTCCACCGATTTTGGCATTATACTTGCCATCATCAAGAGTGTAAGAGTAGCCTCTGATAGAATAGTTTTCTTTCTTTCCATCTGCAGTTTCTACTGTGAATTGCCCCCCTGATGAAACTGTAATGGTTTCGCCATTCGCTCCCTTCCAGTTGCCTGCAGCTGCTGAGAAGTCACCATCCACCATGGTTAAAACTCCCTTGTAGCGTTTGTTATGTTCTGCTTGCTTGTCTTGAAGTTTGCGGTCAGTTGTTGGATCATAGCTTGACTGGTTAGACTGGGCTTGAGAACCTTGCTGAGTTGACGGAGCCTGAGAAGGGGCTGGTTGACTAGGAGTTGCTTGTTCCTGTCTTGATTCAGGTGCTGGTTTCGCTTGTGACTGATCTACCGTTGTAGAAGACTGATCAGAAGATGCTTGAGCTTTTTCAGATGAAGCTGAGCTTGAAGATTTTTGAGTCTTGCTTTCTTTGTTAGAAGAAGCTACTTTAGAACTTGATGATTGGCTTGTCTTTGCAGAGCTGCTGGTTTGAGTGGTTTCATTTTTATTTCCACAAGCTCCCAGTAGCAAGGTAGAAGCCAATACAGTCGTTGCCATCAATTTGATATAGGTTTTCTTTTTCATTTTTCTACTCCTTTGTAACATTTTTGAAATGTTAAGAAATCTTTTTGTAATATAATTGTAACATTGGACTTTGAATCTGTCAACTATTTAGAGAAACTATTTTAAAAATTATTCTCTACTATCTCTATTCGTAATCGAAACGAAAAAATAGGAAAATTTCCTAGATTAGAGCTATTTTTTACATCCTACTTTTATAGTCGCTTGCGTTGTTCTAAAATAAAAACAGTCGCAACATCAAAGTAACCTAATAAGGGCAAACAAAGAGGTCGGGAACTTTTCCCGACCTCACTTTTTATTTCAATCGATAGGTTTTTCTTGGTTTCTTTTTAGGAACTCGTTTGAGTCCGACTTCTTCTACATATTCGCCGTATTTTACGAGAAAGTTATTGCTAACGATTGGGCGACCTGGGTTAATGAGATTGACCAGTTCAGTTCCTTCGTAAACAGTGAACTCTTCCTCCAGCAGATAAAGGAAGGTCGGATTCCAATCGAGACGGCCCTGGATTCGTTTGATGGACTCTTGAATAATGGCATAATGGTCAAAGGCGAAGGCACTCTCCTCCAACTCCACTCCCTCTAGGAAGCATTTGCCTGTCTGGAAATCGACATCTACGAAAACCACATCCTTAGCATCATCTCCAGCCTGAACGAGATCTAAGGCACGACTAGGTAGGTACACCAAGTGGGCAATGGTCACCGTCCAGCCACGTGGATCACGACCAGGAGTCGATACGGTCATCAATTGCTCGATTTTTTCCAAAGGTAGATCGAGATTGACTTCTTCTCTCACTTCGCGTTGACAGGCATGCGCAGCATCCTCTCCCTTATCCATAAAGCCTCCAACTAAGGCCAAACAGTTTTGATAAGGGTGAGCCTTGCGACGAATCAGCAGGAGCTTGATTTTTCCTTCTACAAAGCAGTAGGCCACCATATCCACCGTCACACTTGGTTTTTCATATTGAGGGAGTTCCTGCTTGTAGTACCAGTCTAAAAACTCCTCCTGACTGGCATGGATTTCAAAATATTCTTTTTCCGTCATCCCTGCTGGAATCTTTATGTCTGCCATCTTATGCCTCCTTTCGAACTGCCTTGGTCCATTGGTACCATCCCACTAGACTATTGAGTGTGTATACCCAGTACATCCCTTGGATGTGGATATTTTCACCCCACCAGAGGTAGATACTAAAGAGATTGGTTGCAATCCAGAAAATCCATTGCTCACGATAGAGACGTGTCATCAAGAGCTGACCAACACCATTGGTCGCATCGGTAACACTATCACGGAAAGGTCGAGCACTATTGATACTTTGATAAGCCAAGCCCATGCCAATCCAGATAATAGCAGTCAAGACCAAGTACTTGAGCCAGTCAAGAACAGATAATTTCTTAGCTTCAAAGTGGGATTCTTCTGGTTTTCCTTGGTCATTGATACGATTGGACAACCAAGCATAGAGACCAATCGGCTGCATGACAAAGAAGTAAACAGTCGTCAAGACTTCGCCATAAAAAGTCGCATTCATGGCCAAAATTAAATAAATAGCTGAGTTAATAGCCCCAAAGAGATAATTGCTTGCACGCCCTTCTGCTACCAAGATAACACAGACAATCCCAGTCCAAGATGCAAACAAGCTCAACCAGTCATGGCTTTCTGTATTTTGTGTGAACTCTAAGATCAAGGGAACACTCGACAAGGCGATGAGATACAACCACTGAAAAAGACTACGGCCGACAAAGAGATCTTTCCATAGCAAGCGCATAATTCCTGCAAAACCGATCTTACGGGCTTCTGCATGGACATTTTTAAAGTTTTCGATAAATTGTGTGATTTTTTTAGTTACTGTTTTCATCATTTTCTCCTAATCTGCTTGGTAAATGACATCAATAGCCACTTTTGCTGCTTCATAATTGCCTAGATAATCCTCTGCTAGATAAACTAAAGGAATAGTCGTTAAGTATCGCTCCCTCATCTGGTCCAAATGCTGGGAAAAACTGTAGCGAATATGGTCTTCCGCCATGGTCATATCTCTAAATCCGTCATTGACATAGGAACCGACAGGTTGCACGAAGAGAATCAAATCCCATTTTTCCTTAGCCAAGATCGAAACAAAGAGATTGTCAAAGGTTTCTCCTGATAAGTCCTCTTGGTCCTCAGTCTCCATGTAATAGTCATAGTAGCCCTTGGTTACCAAGGAGTTGGTATCGGCTATCACAAGGCCTCGATTGGCATTACTATCGATTAACTTAGAGGTCTGGTCATACTGTCCCAACAGGAGATAGTAGTAATCCTTTGGAGTCAATTCATCGTCGCGGACATTGTTTTTGATCTGGTACTCACGCGCGTATTCCAGACTGACCGGCGCATCGTAATACCTTGCCAAATCCTTGGCTAGAGTAGTCTTCCCATTGCTGGCACTTCCCATAATCAACACTTTCTTAGTAAACTGACGACGGAAGGGTTGAGCGATGTATTTCCAATATTTGCTTGGATTTTCTCGAATCATAGTCGCTGAGATACCAAACTTTCTTTCTTGCAAAACGGTCTCAAAGCCACGATTAGATAATTCTTGCTGGTAGTCACGTTCTCCCACAAAAAAGATCAGTTCTTGCTGGGCTTCATCATAGGAAATCTCCGATAACATCTGATCCAACCACTCCTGCCAGCCCATAGGGTAACGGGGAAGGTTGGTCTCATCCAACTTGCAGACAGAGGTCAACTCATCGTCACGAAAAGCCTCTCTGATATAGCGAAATCTTTTTTGAAGAGTTAAGCCTATCTGCTCCCCTCTGTCTCCCTCATAGCCTGAAACGACTACCCAGACCTGGTCACACTGACGCTTCGCTCGCTGGATCAGATCGATATGACCCTGATGAAGAGGGGCAAAGGTCCCAAATACCACTGCTGTTTTCTTTTTCATACATACTCACATTTTTATAATTTTATATATTTTTGTTTTTCTATGTTTTTATTATATCTTATATTTTTGTTTTGTCAATAGTTTTTTATTATTTTTTATAAAAAAGTAGCAAAAAAGAATCAGGATTGCTCCTGACTCTCTATTTTTAAGCAATATCAAATTTTAATTGACCAGCTTTGACACCAATCTTGAGGGTCTTGCCTGCTACCAGTTCCCCCTTAAGAAGGAGTTCTGCCAACTTGTCTTCCACCTCTGTTTGCAGTGTTCTGCGAAGTGGACGGGCACCCATTTCTGGATTGTAGCCTTGACTAGCTAGTAACTTCAGTGCCGAAGCTTGTAGTTTCAAGTCGATACCCTTCTCTGCCAGGCTAGCAATCAATGGTTTAACCATGATCTTGACAATTTCTTGCATGTGTTCGCTGTCTAAGCTGTGGAAGACCACCTTTTCATCAATACGGTTGATAAACTCTGGTCGATAAGCTTTTTTCAACTCTTCGAAGATGCGTTTTTCCATATTATCCTGGTCAAAGCGAATGTCCTTGGCCCCAAAACCAACTGTCTTGTCATCACGAAGGGCTGTCGCACCAAGGTTTGACGTCATGATGATGATGGTATTTGAAAAGTCAACCTTGCGCCCCTTGCTATCTGTCAAGACACCGTCGTCCAAGACTTGCAAGAGGACATTGAAGATATCTGGATGGGCCTTCTCTACCTCGTCAAAGAGAAGCACTGAGTAAGGTTTGTTGCGAACCTTCTCGGTCAACTCCCCACCTTCTTCGTAGCCTACATAGCCAGGAGGGGCTCCATTGAGACGGCTAGCTGCGAATTTCTCCATATACTCACTCATATCAAAGCGGATAAGGGCTGATTCGTCATCAAAGAGGACTTCTGCCAATGCCTTGGCCAATTCGGTCTTACCGACACCCGTTGGTCCTAGGAACATAAAGGAACCAATCGGACGCTTGTGACTGCGAATTCCTGACTGATTGCGACGAATCGCACGGCTAATGCTTGAAACAGCTTGATCTTGACCGATGACACGTTTGTGTAGTTCAGCTTCCAAGTTCAGATATTTCTTGGCATCAGTCTGAGTCAGTTTTTGGACTGGAATCCCTGACAAGCGACTTAAGGTAGTCAAAATTTCAGATTCTGTTACTAAGTCTTTATAGACAGGGACTTCCTGCTCTTTTGCGATTAACTGGGCAGCTTGTTTCCACTTGCCATCCATCAGGGCCTTGTCAGCTGGACTCAAGTCGGATTCGTCTGCTTTCACTTGCTTGGATTTGTTTTGCACTGTTGCTGCCGCTTCATCCAATAGATCGATGGCAGAGTCTGGTAAGTGACGACTGGTCAAGTAACGATGCGCCATCTTGACAGCTGTTTCAACAGCTTCATCTGTGATTTGCACACGGTGGTGTTTCTCATAGGTCGCTTTCAAACCTTGCAAAATGGTCATACTGTCAGCTAGACTTGGCTCTTCAATCGTCACTTTTGCAAAACGACGAGAAAGAGCTGCGTCTTTTTCGATGTGTTTTTGGTATTCTTCCTGAGTGGTTGCACCAACTGTTCTCAGAGTTCCACGAGCTAAGGCTGGCTTCAAGATATTGGCTGCATCCAGAGTCGAATCAATACCGCTACCAGAACCCATGATGGTGTGGAGTTCATCGATAAAGAGGATCACTTTGCCATCTTCCTCGATGTCCTTGATGATATTGTTCATGCGCTCTTCAAAATCTCCACGGAAACGTGTTCCCGCAACGACATTCATCAAATCAAGCTCTAGAACACGCATCTTTGCCATTTCAGCTGGTACGTCCCCACTAGCAATACGCTGGGCAAGCCCAAGTGCTAAAGCTGTTTTCCCGACACCAGCATCACCAACCAAGACCGGATTGTTCTTGGTCTTCCGACTCAAAATCTGAATCATACGTGAGATTTCCTTGTCGCGACCGATAACTGCCTCTAACTTGCCAGAACGCGCTTGCTCCGTTAGGTCATGCGTGTAGTCCTCTAGACCACCACTTTGAGCTTGAGGCATGCCCATCATATTAGCCATGGAATTTTGCTTGTCAGTTACTGTGCGATGGCGTTGACGCAAAGCCTTAAGGTCTTCTCTTGTCCAACCAGCACGTTCCTCTAAATTGCGACGAAGAGCAGCAATTCTGACCTGATCTTTCTGGTCTTCATAAGAAAAGCCTGCTCTCTCCAAGATGCGAGTTGCCAAGGCATTACCATCATGCAAGATCGCATAGAGAACATGCTCTGTCCCTAGCACCTTTGCATGGACCACTGAGGCCACATACTCTGCTTCTGCAAAGAGAACCTCCAAACGATGGGAAAAGGGCAATTCCGTAAAGGTTTCGTCTTGGCTATAGTCCGTTTCAGTCAGTTCCAACGCAACCTCTTCTAAACGGTCCATTTCATAAGGATAATCATTTAGAGTCGCACCTGCCACACTGTAACTGTGATTGGACATGGCAATCAATAAATGCCAAGACTCTAGATAACGGGCTCCAAAATGGCTCGCAACCATGTAGGCACTTTCGATACATTCATTCAATGCTTTTGAATAGTTCATCTTACTTCTCTTTTCTATCTACCTCTTGTAATAGCTGTCGGAGCATATTGGCACGGACAGCTGAGGATTCTTCCCCTAGGACACGATCTGTTGCTACAGAAGTCAGCAAGGTCATTTCCTGCTTGGTCATCAAGTCCTGCTCCACCAAAAGCTGGAGAATATCCTCATAGATTTCTTGACTAACTCGCTCACCAATCGAGTAAAGCAAATCGCGGAGCATCTCGTGATGACTGGAAAACTCAATACGCCCTATGCGAATGTAGCCTCCACCACCACGCTTGCTCTCAACTAAGTAACCTCTGCTTTCTGTAAAACGAGTCTTGATGACATAGTTGATCTGACTCGGTACAACCTGGAAGGTATCTGCTAACTGGCTCCGTTGCAATTCCACGATACCAGACTGGTCTAAAATCGCCTTGATATAGGCTTCGATATGATCTGATGTATTTTTAAATCTCATAGTGAATCAAACTCCTTCTTTGAACCTTGACTATCTTTGACTATTATACCGAAATTTTTGATTTTTTTAAAGGAAAAGGGAGCAAGTTGCGAAGATTATTATAAACTATCCAAAACAAAAAGATGGGACCGTAAAACGGTCACCATCATTTTGCTTTATTCAAAGTTAAGATTAGTCAACTTTTTTAGCACGGTATACAAGTCCTGCCAAAGCTGCAAGAACTAGACCAAGAATAGTAGAGAATGCTGTAAAGTCTGCTCCACCAGTGTTTGGCAAATCTCCCTTAGGCTGTTCACCCTTAGGATCTTCCTTAGGATCTTCCTTAGGTTCTTCTTTTTTCGGTTCAGTATACGTGTTAGTGATTGTTGGGTTGTTACCTGTAACTGTTGTTACAAGTTTGCCTGCACCGTTGTCAACCACTTCAACTGTCACTTTGTAAGAATTCTCATCATATTTGATATTCTCATCGTTACCTTTTACTTCAGTAATAGTGTAAGTGTAGACACCTGCTTTGGCGAAATCTTTTGCTTTGAAAGTAACCGTACCGTCTGCAGCATTTGTAGCTGTTTCGATTACTTCGTTACCTTCTTTAAGTTCAAACTTAAACTGACCTGCTACAAGTTCTTTTTTACCATTCAAGACTTTCTTAGCTGTTAAGTTTACTTGTGTTGAAGACGCGACATAAGTGTTGGTGAAGGTTGGGTTGTTGTCAGTTACAGTCGCAACAAGTTTGCCTGCACCGTTGTCAACAACTTTAACAGTCACTTTATGTGTGGCAGTATCATATGTCACACCTGCTTCGTTACCTGCTTTTTCAGAGATAGTGTAAGTGTGGTCGCCTGCTTCTTTATACTCGATACCTGCGAAAGCAACTGTACCGTCTACAGCGTTTGTAGCTGTTCCGATTACTTTGTCACCTTCTTTAAGTTCAAACTCATATTTACCTGCTTCAAGAGTTTTACCATTCAAGACTTTCTTAGCCGTGATGTTTACAGTTGTTGAAGCTGCTTTATATGTGTTGGTGAAGGTTGGGTTGTTGTCAGTTACAGTCGCAACAAGTTCGCCTGCACCGTTATCAACAACTGCTACCTTAACTTCGTGTTTAGCAGTATCGTAAGTCACACCTGCTTCGCTACCTGCTTTTTCAGTGATAGTGTAAGTGTGGTTGCCTGCTACTGTGTACGTGATATCTTCGAAAGTAACAGTTCCGTCTGCAACGTTTTTAGCTGTCGCAACGACTTTTTCACCTTCTTTAAGTTCAAACTCGTATTTGTCAGCTTCTAGAGCTTTACCATTCAAGACTTTAGTAGCCGTGATAGTAGCTGTTGTTGTAGCTGCTTTATATGTGTTGGTGAAGGTTGGGTTGTTGTTAGTTGCAGTTGCAACAAGTTGGCCTGCACCGTTGTCAACAACTTCAACTGTCACTTCGTGTTTAGTAGTGTCGTATGTCACACCTGCTTCGCTACCTGCTTTTTCTGAGATAGTGTAAGTGTGGCTACCTGCTTCGTTGTACTCAATTTCTTTGAAAGTAACAGTTCCGTCTGCAGCGTTTGTAGCTGTCGCAACGACTTTGTCACCTTCTTTAAGTTCGAATTCGTATTTGTCAGCTTCTAGAGCTTTACCATTCAAGACTTTAGTAGCCGTGATAGTAGCTGTTGTTGTAGCTGCTTTATATGTGTTGGTGAAGGTTGGGTTGTTGTCTTTTACATCTGCAACAAGTTTTCCTTCCCCGTTATCTGTAACGTTCACTGTTACATTGTGAGTAGATTCATCGTATGTCACACCTTTTTCACTACCTGCTTTTTCAGTAATTGTGTAAGTGTGAGGGCCCGCAGCATCATAGCTGATTGCTGGGAAAGTAACAGTACCGTCTGCTGCGTTTTTAGCTGTTGCAACGACTTTGTTACCTTCTTTAAGTTCGAATTCGTATTTATCAGCTTCAAGAGCTTTACCATTCAAGACTTTAGTAGCCGTGATAGTAGCTTTTGTTTCAGCGGCTTTATAAGTGTTGGTGAAGGTTGGGTTGTTGTCAGTTACAGTAGCAACAAGTTGACCTTGGCCGTTATCTGTAACTTTTACCTTAACTTCGTGTTTAGCAGTATCGTATGTCACACCTTTTTCACTACCTGCTTTTTCAGTGATAGTGTAAGTGTAATCACCTGCTGTTTCGAACTCGATTTCTTTGAAAGTAACGGTGCCGTCTGCAGCGTTTTTAGCTGTCGCAACGACTTTGTCACTTTCTTTTTCTTTAAGTTCAAACTCGTATTTATCAGCTTCAAGCTCTTTACCGTTCAAGACTTTAGTAGCTGTGATAGTTTTTTTATCTGGTTTAGCTTTATAAACGTTCGTGAAAGTAATGTTCTTTGTATCTGGTGTTGCAACAAGTTGACCTTGACCGTTATCTTTAACGACTACATTTACTTCATAAGCATTTGGATCGTATTCAACTCCGGCTACATCACCAGCTTTTTCAGAGATAGTGTATGTATAAGTTTTTTCTTCTGTGAGCGTAAGTTCTGGGAATTGAATCTTACCGTTTGCATCGTTTGAAACAGTGTGGAGAACTTTTCCGTTTTCTTTCAACTCAAATTCAAATTGGCCAGCCTCGATAGCTTTACCGTTCAAGACTTTCTTAGCTTCAAGTTGAAGTTTTGCTTCTTTAGCAGCGTATGTGTTTGTAAATTCTTTCTTAGAATCTTCAAATTTGACGCTTGCTAATTTTTCACCCAAAACATCTTCTACTGTTACAGTCGCTTTAAGGACGTTCGCATCATAAGTGTATCCAGGTTTGTTATCATTAACTTCTTTAATGGTATATTTAAAAGTTCCTGCTTCTTTGTATTTGATTGCCTCGAACTTCACTTTACCATTCTCATCATTTTTGACAGTTTGTAAAACATTACCTTTGTCATCTAGAAGTTGGAAACTAAATGCATCTTTTTCAAGAGCTTTACCTTCAAGTTTCTTAGTTACTTCTAGAGCAACCTCATCCGATTTGGCACCTCCACCAATACCGTCTGTTGTGGTAATTGGTGCAAAACCTTCAAAATCAATTGGTTGAGCTTCCTCGTTTGTAGTTACCGACACGTTATTTAGTACACGTTTAGTAACTTGGTCAACTGGTTTAGTCAAACGAGTACGGTATAGGATGAACAAACCTTTATGATCAAGAGTTCCATCACCATTAGGTGTAATTGAGAAATGGTTCTTATCTGTTACTTGGACATGAGCACTATCCAATTTTGTTCTTCCGTAACCATTTTCCCAGTCTGGGAAGTAGTAACCAGTGATTTCACTTGCAAGAACTTGTCCATCAGGAATAGTATCTTGGATATTTACACCAGTGTAAGATTTTGCATAGCGGTTAACACGGATACGCCAGTTTACATAGTTAGGATCGTCTGAGTCTTGAACTCCCCATTTAGTAAATCCAGTTGGGTCAACGTCTGGAACGATACGAGTCAAATGGTAAACTCCTGCACCAGGAATGTTGATTTCATATTCCTTATTCTTTTCAACATGGTCTGCCCATACTACAGTAAATGATGCAACAATTTGTTTGTTCTCATTAAACTTCTTAAAGTACTCTTCGTTTGTTACTGTAATCTTAGCAGTATTCGTTGCCTTCTCTGTTGTCAGTTTTGCAATCGTTTCACCGTTCGGAGCTTTCAAATCTGTACTAGAATCTACTTCGATTTTGAACTCATTTGGAACGTGATAAACCATGAAATCACCGTTATTCAGAGTTACATTGTCTGGGAATGCGTAAGTTGTTTTAAGATAGAACTTACCTTCTCCATATTTGGCATGATCGACTAATCGGTTCGTATTAATCGTCGGCTCTGTAGTCAAAGTGTACTCTGATTCAGTTTTTTCGGCAGCACTAACTACTCCATTAAGTCTTAGTGCAGGCAAAAAGACCGACACAACCAGTAGCAAGGCCATCAAGCCACGAAAGAGTTTACTAGTTCTCTTTTTCACCACATTATCCTCCTTATTGTCTATAATGGTTCAATTATATTATACAGGTCTATAACAGTATGTCAACTATAATGTGCTAATTTTTATATTAACTTATCAGATAGATGGATAAGTCAGCCAATCCCGCGTCCGCATAAGCTTTGAAACAATTAAATCCAAGCAGGGTTCTTTCTTGGACTTAATATATAATATTGTTCTAAGGATCTAAGTATTTAATCCTAATTCTGCCAAAATTTGACGCTTATAGGCAATTTTTTGGACTTCCTTGTCTTCGCTCTGGGACCAATCTAGTTTAACTTCAGAAACAATCTGGCCCGGCCGATTTTTCAAGATGTAGATGCGATCGCTAAGATTGAGGGCCTCCTCGATACTGTGGGTAATAATCAAGGTCGTCAACTCCAGCTGTTTGTGAATCTCCAGATACCAAGCGTGAAGTTCCATCTTGGTCATCTCATCCAAGGCGCTAAAGGCCTCGTCTAAGAGAAAGAGCTTGTGCCCGAAAAGGTAGGTGCGGAGTAAGGCTACACGCTGACGCATCCCACCACTGAGTTCATGAGGATACTTATCTCGTATAGCAGTCAGCTGAAAGGTCGCAAGGATGTCATCCGCTCGGGCAATGGCCTCCGCCTTATCCACCTTTTGAATCAAGAGGGGCAGGATGATATTGCCAAGGACTGTCTTATGCTCCAAGAGGAGATCCTTTTGCAACATATAACTCACGCGCCCCTTGGGATTCTCCTCTCCATCAAGGACAATTCTTCCCGACTGGACTTCTAAAATTCCAGCGATTAGATTAAAGAGGGTAGTCTTGCCTACACCACTTGGACCTAGGATAGAAACCACTTCACCCGAAGCCACCTGCAGGTTGATATCTTCTAAAATCTTTTCATCGCCATAGGCATAGCTGACGTGTTCTAGTCTAATTTCTGTCATTATTTCACAAATTCATTGGTGAAGCCTTTGTCAGTCAAGTCTTCTTTGAGGATACCATTTTCTTTATCCCACTTGTAGAAAGCATTCCAGCGTTCTGCGTCAAATTGTCCCCATTTTTCCTTGTCGCTTGCGTATTCTTTTGACAAGTATTTTTGAGATTCGATGACAAAGTCGCGTTTTTCCTTAAGTTCGGGGGCATTCTTGATGAGGATATCTGCAGCTTCTTCTGGGTGTTCCATAGCGTATTGGTAGCCTTTTTTGATGGCTTGGATGACTTTACGAGCTTCTTCTTTATTGTCTTTCAAATAGTCGTTGTTTGCGATGATAACTGGTGAATAGTAGTCAAACTCTTTAACGTAGTCTTTCAAGTACATGAAGTTGGCGTCTACACCTTGAGATTTGGCAAGAATACCGTCCCAACCGTAGTAGATCCAAGCAGTGTCAAAGACACCGTTGGCAATCGGTGTGATCGAGTTTGAATCGTTGTTTGGTACTTTTTCGACCTTCTCAAAGTCTCCGCCTTGAGATTCCACCAAGGTTTTCAACATAGCAAGCTCAGTCGGGTCATTCCAAGTTCCGTATTTCTTCCCAACCAAGTCTTTTGGACTGGTGACATTGTCAGATTTACGTGAGATGATTCCAGATGTATTGTGCTCAACGATAGCGGCAACGGCAGTAATCCCTGCCCCTTTTTCCAATTTCTTAGCCATGTAGTCTTGGAAATAGATAGCAAATGGTGCCTTGCCATTGATCACTAGGTCAGAAGAACTTTCTTCTGGTGGCAATTTCAAGTCAACATCCACTCCAGCTTCTTTGAAATAACCTTTTTCCTTGGCAACATAAAGCCCTGTGTGGTTGGTATTTGGTGTCCAGTCTAGGATAAAGTCAATTTTCTTGAGTTCTGCTTCTTTGTTGTCCTTAGAAGCAGTCCCTTGACCACAAGCCACAAGTACGACAGCTACAAGAGCTGTTACAATCGTTAAAAACACTTTCCATGTTTTCTTCATTTTCATTTCCTCTTTTCTTTTTCTAAAACGCTCTATTTAAGTACGTTTCCATTTGATCACATATTTTTCACTGATATCGACCAACTTCATACCGAGAAGGCTGATAAGCGACACCAGAATAATAATGGCAAACATGGTGTCATACTGAAACAGTTTCTTTGACTGAATCATGTAGACACCTAGTCCTTCAAAGCCTCCCAACCACTCAGATACCACTGTTGTGATAAAGGCATAGGAGACACTGACCCTCAGACCTGCATAAAAGTAAGGCAGACTGACTGGGATTTTAAAATGCCACAGGATTTGCCAAGGGTTTGCTCGCATCAGACTAAACAAGGTCAGCATATCCTTGTCACAGTGCCTAAAACCGTCCAAAATACTGACGATGATAGGGAAGGTTGTCGTCAGGATAATCAAGACAATCTTGGGCAAAATCCCATAGCCTAGCCACAAGACCAAGATAGGCGCTATGGCAATGGTCGGAATGGTCTGAACAACCACCATCATAGGATAAATCAAGTCATTGAGCCAAGTCAGACTATCCATGAGCACCGCCATAAGACAGGCAATCAAGACTCCTAGAACTAGACCTAGTAAAGCCACTCTCAAGGTCGCCCAGCTATGGTACCAGAGAAATTCTCTGTCACGAACAAAGGACTGGAGAATCTCAAGAGGAGTTGGCAGGATAAACTTGGGTAAAAGTTTGAATATGCCCGCTAACTGCCAGATTGACAAGACTCCTAGAAAACCCAATAGACTAATGTGTCGTCTCAGTATACTTTTCAAGTTTGTCATCAATACTTAAAATCTCTCCTACATTTATTTTGACATTGGCAAAGACATTATCTGCCTCCTGCCCGGCCACTTCAAGCGCTTCTTTGAGAATGCGCATGAGCTCATCCAACTCCCCTTCCAAGACCGTTTCAAAGGGTGTCACCACCATAGTCACGGACTGAGCCTGCAGATAAGCAATCACTTGATCGATAATAGCAATTCGATCAATCCCCTGTGATAGGGGCAAGACTTGCAAGGCAATGCTTGCTTTCATAAAATCCTCCTCTTCTCGGCTTTCCTTTTGAACAAAAAGAAAAACCTTTGCCATATATGGAAAAGGTGCAGAATTCGGCTAAGTATCGTTCCCTACGCTGGCATTACCCAGATCAGGTGCGGTCGAAGTTTAACACTTCCTCTCAGACTGTACACAGACTCCCATATCTTATATGGAATATAGTAACGCAAATGCAAGGAAAAGTCAAGGAAACTGCTTACAGAAAACTATGAAAAAGAGTTTGAAGACAAATGCTTCAAACTCTATCATAGCTTTCTTATTTAGCCTCGTACCAGGTTGCCCCTTCATTCTCATCAGCAATGAGTGGGACACTAAGCTGGATGGCTTCTTCCATGGTTTGTTTCACTAGTACTTTGACAGCTGCTAGTTCTGATTTCGGAACCTCAAGGACGATTTCATCATGCACTTGCAAGAGCATCTTGGTCTGATAACCACCCTCAACCAGAGCTTTGTCTAGCTGAATCATAGCAATTTTGAGAATATCTGCTGCCGAACCCTGAATAGGGGAGTTAATGGCAGTTCGCTCTGCAAAACCACGAATGTTAAAGTTGCGCGAATTGATATCTGGTAGCTCTCGACGACGCTTGAAGAGGGTCTCTACATATCCCTTGTCACGCGCTTCACGTACCACTTCTTCCATATAGTTTTTAATCCCAGGAAAACGCTCAAAGTAGGTATCAATGTAGGCTTTGGCCTTCTTACGACTAATACCAAGATTGTTCGCCAAACCAAAATCTGAAATCCCGTAAACCACTCCAAAGTTGACAGCCTTGGCATTGCGACGGTCGTTTGGCGTCACATCCTCAGGACGTTCAATTTCAAAGACACGCATAGCTGTCGAAGTATGGATATCTGCTCCCTCTTGGAAGGCCTTGATTAAGTGCTCATCCTTAGAGATATGCGCCAAAACGCGCAACTCAATCTGTGAATAGTCGGAGCTAAGAAGGACACTATCCTCCCACTCTGGCACAAAAGCCTTACGAATGAGGCGACCTTGTTCCAAGCGAACAGGGATATTTTGCAAGTTTGGATCTACACTAGACAAACGCCCAGTCTGAGTCAAATCTTGCACATAGCGCGTGTGGATCTTGCCATCATCTAAAATCCAATCCTGCAAGCCAACCACGTAAGTCGATTGAATCTTAGCAATCTGACGGTAGTCTAGAATTTTTTTGACAATCGGTGCAATAGGAGCCAGACGCTCCAGCACATCCACTGCTGTCGAGTAACCTGTCTTGGTTTTCTTGGTGTATTCTAGAGGAAGTCCCAGTTTTTCAAAGAGAAGTACGCCCAACTGTTTAGGTGAGTTGATATTAAATTCCTCACCAGCCAGCTCATAAATCTCTTGGGTGAGTCGCTCAATGACAATCTCATTTTCAGCTTGCATCTCAAGTAGGGTTTCTTTTTTAACCTTGATTCCAGCAATTTCCATCTTGGCAAGGACAAAAGCCAGAGGTTGCTCCATGTCATAGAGAAGATCTAACTGCCCGTGTTCACTGAGTTTTTCAAGCAAAACAGGCTCCGTCTCAACCAATACAGCAACCTTGCGAGTCAAGTGCTCCAAGAATTTCTCTCTCTCAGGGATAGCTTTCTTGACCCCCTTACCGTAGAAGGTCTCATCATCAGCCAAATAAGTCTGGCCATAGAGATTCGCAATGGTTGAAATTTCATTGTTCTCGACAGTAGAGAGGAGGTATTTGGCCAAACGACTGTCAAAAGCAGGGGCCTGCAAATTCAAGCCCAAACGATTTAAAAGAACCTTCGCTTTCTTAAAGTCATACACTTTCAGAGGTGTTTTTTCTAGAAAATTCTTGAGAATCGGCTCCTGCAAGAGCTCAAGTTTGTCTGTAGCGTAAAGTTTATCCCCACAGGACCAGGCAAAACCAACCAAGTCATCTGTATGGTAATTCTCACCAAAAAGCTCAAAGTGGAAGATAGAGTTGGCGCTCAGCATGTCTTGACTGACTTGGTCAACGATAGTGAAATCCAAACTTTCAGGCGCATCCGTTGATGACACATTTAAAGCTTGCTTGAGCTGTTTGAAGCCCATCTCATCGTAGAATTTCCCGAGATTTTCCACATCTGGTCCACTATAAAGCAAATCATCAAGGCCAATCTCAATCGGTGCCTGAGTCTCAATGGTCGCCAAGGTTTTAGACAGGAAGGCTTGTTCCTTGTCATTGATGAGATTTTCCTTCATCTTAGAAGCCTTCATCCCATCGATATTTTCATAAATACCCTCTAACGAACCGTGTTCTAGCAAGAGCTTGATACCCGTCTTTTCACCGATCTTAGTGACACCAGGGATATTATCAGACTTATCCCCCATAAGAGCCTTAAGATCAATGAACTGAGCTGGTGTGAGGCCCATCTTTTCCATGAGATAGTCTGGCGTAAAGGCCTCAAACTCAGCCACACCTTTCTTGGAAATCTCGACCACCGTATGCTCATCCGTCAACTGGATCAAGTCCTTGTCTCCGCTGACAATAGTCACTTCAAAAGAATCCTTCTCAGCCAAGCGACCTAGGGTCCCGATGATATCATCTGCTTCATACTGGGCCAACTCATAGTGGCGAATCCCAAGATGATCTAGCAACTCACGAATGAAGGGAAATTGCTCACGAAACTCATCTGGAGTTTTAGCACGGCCACCCTTGTAGTCTGCATACATCTCTGTTCTAAAAGTCGTCTTACCAGCATCAAAGGCTACCAAAACATGACTGGGCTCAACCCGCTCTAAGACATGATTCAACATGAGTTGAAAGCCATAGATTGCATTGGTATGAAGACCATTAGCATTTTTAAAACGATCCAACTGCTGATAGAGCGCAAAAAAAGCTCGAAAAGCAACTGAAGATCCATCAATTAATAATAATTTTTTCTTGTCCATACACCCATTATAAAGGAAAGCAAGGAAAAATACCATCGGAAAGAGCTGAAAAACGTGGACTTGTCCCTATTTCACCATAAAAAAGAAAAGGACCATTCAAATCCTTTTCTTTTATTGATTTTATGCGATTTATTTGTTTAATTTTCTCTTTGCAAATGGTAGCAAACCAAGAAGGAGACCAATAAATCCTAGCGATGCAACTGCTGAAGCATCTTGGCTTCCTGTATTTGGAAGGAGTTGTTCATCTGTTGCTGCAGGCGCTTTGTAGGTACGATCTTGTTCAGTTCCAAGAGTAGGGTTTGTAGCCAAAGGAGCTACACTGCCAGTGTATTCTGGAACTTCATTTACTGCAGGTTCAATCTTTTCAGCATAGGCTGGAATAGTAGTCACTGCCGGAGCACCACTTTCTGCATAAACTGGAACATTTGCTACGGTTGGGGCACCGCTTTCTGCATAAGGCAGAGTGTTGTTTACTACTGGTATACCACTTTCTCCGTAAGCTGGAACATTTGCTACGGCTGGGGCGCCACTTTCTGCATAAGGCAGAGTGTTGTTTACTATTGGTGTACCGCTTTCTCCGTAAGCTGGAACATTCGCTACGGCTGGAGCGCCACTTTCTGCATAAGGCAGAGCATTGTTTACTATTGGGGCACCGCTTTCTCCGTAAGCTGGAACGTTCGCTACGACTGGAGCGCCACTTTCTGCATAGGCTGGGAGTTCATTTACAGCAGCTTCTACCGCGTTTGCACCTTGCTTGTATTCTGGCAACTCTGCAGTTGCAGCTTCTACTGCGTTCACCCCACCTTTAAAGTCTTCAATTTCAAGAACAGCTGACATGACACTACTTAGAGTCTTAATAGCATCCTCATAGTCTGCTAAAGCTTGTTGCAAGTCTTTGACTTGACTATTCTTGTCACCAGAAACTTGTAAACTTGATAATTGCGCTTTAATCTTAGCAACTTGCTCTTCTAATTTACTTAGCTCAAGTTTTTTCGCATTACTATTTTCTTCTGCTGCTTCCTTGTCGGCTGCAGCGAGTTTAGCTTGGTCTTGACTTGAGAAATCTTCTTGGCTCTTCACTTCGGCCGGTGTCACCCGATCGCTGTCTTTTGCCAAGAAATCATCTAACAAATCTGACGCATCAATGTCACCTTCTTCGATAGCTTTCAAGATGCCGTCCTTACCAATCACTTCTTTAGCTGCCTTAATCGCCGCTTCCTTATCAGTGATAGTGACATCTTTGTTGATGTCGTCGATGGTCTCTTTTTCAATTTTTTCTAAGGTAGCGATTAAATCTGAGCGAACTTTTGCTGCCTCTTCTGCTGCTTCCTTGTCGGCTGCAGCCAGTTTAGCTTGGTCTTGGCTTGAGAAATCTTCTTGGCTCATCGCTTCGGCCGGTGTCACCTGATCGCTGTCTTCTGCCAAGAAATCATCTAACAAGTCAGATGCTTCAATATCTCCATCTTCGATAGCTTTCAAGATGCCGTCCTTGCCAATCACTTCTTTAGCCGCCTTAATCGCTGCTTCCTTATCAGTGATAGTGGCATCCTTGGTGATGTCGTCGATGGTCTCTTTTTCAATTTTTTCTAGGGTAGCGATTAAATCTGAGCGAACTTTTGCTGCTTCCTCCGCTGCTTCCTTGTCGGCTGTAGCGAGTTTAGCTTGGTCTTGGCTTGAAAGTTGAGATTGAGTTTTTGCTTCGGCTGGTGTTACCTGATCGCTGTCTTCTGCCAAGAAATCTGCCAGTAAGTCGGACGCTTCGATATCGCCTTCTTCGATAGCTTTCAAGATAGCATCCTTGCCAATCACTTCTTTAGCTGCTTTGATCGCCGCGTCCTTATCAGTGATAGTAGCATCTTTGTTGATGTCGTCGATGGTTGATTTTTCGATACCTTCAAGCGTTGAAAGCAATTCGCTGTGAGCTTTTTCTTCCGCTGCTTGCTTAGCTTCTTCCTCTTTCTTGGCTTCCTCAGCTGCTTCCTTATCTGCTGCAGCAAGTTTGGCTTGGTCTTGGCTTGAAAGTTGAGATTGAGTTTTTGCTTCGGCCGGTGTCACCTGATCGCTGTCTTCTGCCAAGAAATCATCTAACAAGTCAGATGCTTCAATATCTCCATCTTCGATAGCTTTCAAGATACCGTCCTTGCCAATCACTTCTTTAGCTGCTTTGATCGCTGCTTCCTTATCAGTGATAGTGGCATCTTTGTTGATATCGTCGATGGTTGATTTTTCGATACCTTCAAGAGTTGTCAACAATTCGCTGTGAGCTTTTTCTTCCGCTGCTTGCTTAGCTTCTTCCTCTTTCTTGGCTTCCTCAGCTGCTTCCTTGTCCGCTGCAGCGAGTTTTGCTTGGTCTTGACTTGAGAAATCTTCTTGGCTCGTCGCTTCGGCTGGTGTCACCTGATCGCTATCCTCTGCCAAGAAGTCTGCTAACAAGTCTGAGGCGTCTAGCTCACCTTCTTCGATGGCTTTCAAGATAGCGTCCTTGCCAATCACTTCTTTAGCCGCCTTAATCGCTGCTTCCTTATCACTGATAGTGGCATCTTTGTTGATGTCATCGATGGTTGATTTTTCAATTTTTTCTAGTGTAGCGATTAAATCTGAGCGAACTTTTGCTGCATCAACCTGAGCCTCTTTATCAGCTTCATCTAACTTAGCTTGGTCCTCATCTGTGAATTCTGATACAGGTTCAGCTGCCGTTTTGTGCTCGCTCGTATCTGCTGGCCAGTCTACAATAACATCACCAATCTCCAAATCCTCATCTGCGATAGCCTTCAAAAGATCTTCTTTACCAATCTCTTCTTTGGCTTCTTTGATAGCCGCTTCTTTATTGGTGATTGAAGCGTCTTTTTTAATATCTTCAATTACAGCATTTTCAAGAGATTCTAGGGCTTGAACCAGAGCATCCGTCGCTTGAGAAACTTGTTCTTTGGCATCTTTTTCAGCTTGGTCTAGTAGGGTTTTCTCCTCAGTAGATAATTTTTTATTAGTTTGAACTTCAGGACCTGTTACCACTGGTTTATCTTCTGCACCCTCTGGCAATTCAGCGATGATATTATCTAGGCTGAGCTCTCCAGACTCAAGAGTGTCTGAAATATACATCTTACCGATATATTCCTTCACAGCTTCAGTTGCAGCCTCTTTGTCCTCAATTGCTTCCTTATCCTCAATATCACTAATAGCCTGTTCCTCAAGTTCATCCAAAGCCTTCATCAACTCTTCTTTGGTCATCTTAGCTGGATTTGTCGCACCAGGATTAGCTGGACTAGCGTTTTCTGATCCCTTTTCAGTTTGAGCACCGCTCTCCCCTTCTGTTCCAGCTTGTGGTTGTGCAGGAGCAACCGCCTGCTCTTCTGCTTTCCCTTCATCTGCCTTAACTACTGAAGGCTGTGAAACGAGTACACTAGCACCCAATACAGCTGCACTTGCTAAACTTGTTAAAATAACTTTCTTCTTGTCCATTAGACAAAGCCCCTTTTATAGTTTTTAATGTTATTATATTATACTATTTAAAGAACGTCAACTAATTCGATATCCATTTTAAAATTTTATGAACAAGAAGAAAGCCTGTATGATGTTTAAGAGACACTTCCTATTCTTGCCCCATCACTGTTGAGTCTATAGCCATCAATAATCGTATTAACAGCTAAGGCTCCCGAAGCATCGACATAGTAGTGTTTACCCGAGACTTGGAACCATTGACTAGCTTTCATCCGACCAGATTCCTCTAAGTAATACCAAGTTCCCTTGTCTTTAACCCATCCCGTCTGCATCTCACCCGAAGCCTTTAGATAATACCAGTGAGAGCCATCCTTAACCCAGCCAGTTGACATGGCCCCATTTTCTTTTAAATGATACCAATTGCCATTAACTTTTTTCCATCCTGTCGCTAGCTTACCATTCTCTCGGTAATACCAACTCCCTCCTTCTTTTTTCCAGCCTTTTACTGTATTGATTAACTCTGCATACTGCACATATCTTCTAGCACCACTGTAGGATAGATAGCCGAGCCACTTATAACCATCCTTTTCAATAACCTGATCATAACTCACACTCTCACCAGCATAATAGTAGTCAATAACCTGTCCTGTGCTTGACGGTTGGTCCATAATAGGCGATTTCCCCGTGAATACTATTGTCCCGCTGGACGGAAGCTCTGAGTTATGAGAACCCTCACTCACACTATGGTTAGCGGATAAATCCCTGAAATGAATAAAACCTGTCATCGAACTAGCCTTGACTTTTCGACGGTTATACTTTTCTCGAACCCCATAGTTATACTCTTCGATTTCAATCGTATCCCCCGACACATTTGATACCCAGGCCACGTGCCCATAATAACCTTCTGTCGACCAAGCAATAGCCCCAACTTCTGGCTTAGTATCCACACGGTAGCCTTCTCGCCTTGCACGATGTCCCCATTCATTTGCATTTCCATAGGCAGGAGGAATCTCAAAGCCATTTACACTACTCAAACGAAAGGCCGCAAAAGAGGTACACTGGCGAGAATACATCCGCCACTGATCGATTTCAACACTACCATTTTTGTAGTGAAGCGGATAGTCATCTCCACGCGCTACACTATCAGCTTGAACCGATTCTCCACCAAATAAAAAGGTACTTGTAACAAACAAAGTAGCCAGCCCTACACTCAACTGAGTACATCTACTCTTCTTAACTCCTGATTTAAAAAACGTCATTCATTCTCCTTAATAATATAAATTTCCGAGGTTCCCCTCGTTTATACTATTCGGGAGAAAAAGAAAAAAGTGAGCAAAGCTCACTTCATTTTAGGATTCTTAGTCTAGATAGCGAATCAAGTTCTTTTCTGTCAAGATATCTGAGTAGGTGAAGGATTCAACATAGACATTGGCTTGTTTGTCTCCTTCAACATCCCCAAATTCAACGATAAATAGAGATGGATAAACCTCAATTAGCTTACCCAATCTATTTTTTTGGCGCTTACGGCCATTCTCCAAAGTCATTTCAACGACTTGTCCCTCATGCGCCTTGATCTCTTCTTTGATTTTTTTCATCTTGGCTACATCTGTAAATGCATCTGACATCTTATGCCTCCCTCTTTGAGATACTTGAAAATTTATTGTATTCTTTTTGGAAAATCAATTCCACCGTTCCACGAGCTCCACTACGGTTTTTCTCGATGATAACCTCAACCTTGTTATTTGGAATTCCTTCCTCTTCTTCACCCGCACGATCGTAGTAGTCGTCACGGTATAGAAAAGCTACGATATCCGCATCCTGCTCGATAGAACCCGATTCACGAATATCAGACAAGACTGGTCTCTTATCCTGACGCTGTTCCACTCCACGAGATAGCTGACTGAGAGCAATGACTGGAACCTTTAATTCCTTGGCTAGAATTTTCAACTGACGAGAAATTTCAGAGACTTCTTGTTGGCGGTTCTCACGACCAGTCCCTGTAATAAGCTGTAGGTAGTCTATCAAAATCAATCCTAGATTGCCCGTTTCTTGAGCCAGTTTGCGTGACCGCGAACGAATTTCCGTGATCCGAATCCCTGGCGTATCATCAATATAGATACTCGCGTTGGCTAGGTTCCCTTGGGCAATGGTATACTTTTGCCATTCCTCATCAGTCAATTGACCTGTACGGATAGAATGGGACTCCACCAAACCTTCAGCAGCCAACATACGGTCTACTAGACTTTCCGCACCCATTTCCAGCGAAAAGATAGCAACCGTCTTGTCCAACTTAGTCCCGATGTTCTGAGCAATGTTCAAAGCAAAGGCCGTCTTACCAACCGCTGGACGAGCCGCTAGTATAATTAGTTCCTCCTCATGGAGACCTGTCGTCATATGGTCCAAATCACGGTAGCCCGTTGCAATACCAGTGATATCCGTTGTTTGTTGTGACCGAACTTCTAGGTTCCCAAAGTTGATATTTAAAATATCTCGGATGTTCTTGAATCCACTACGATTGGCGTTTTCGCTAACATCAATGAGTCCCTTTTCAGCCTGAGCGATGATTTCATCTGCAGGCTTAGAAGCCTCATAAGCTTGGTTGACAGACTCTGTCAACTTGGAAATCAAGCGACGTAGCATAGCCTTTTCCGCCACAATTTTAGCATAATATTCCGCATTAGCTGAAGTTGGTACAGAGTTAACAATTTCAACAAGATAGGACAAGCCACCAATATTTTGGAGATCGCCTTGGCTATCCAAAATCGTCCGAACTGTCGTCGCATCAATCGCTTCTCCACGATCCGACAAGTCTACCATCGCTTGGAAAATCAACCGATGAGCATACTTAAAGAAGTCACGAGAATCAATGTATTCTCGGACAAAAACGAGCTTACTCTCATCTATAAAAATAGCCCCCAGAACAGATTGTTCTGCTAAAATATCCTGAGGTTGAACTCGCAGTTCCTCTACTTCTGCCATCCGACTTTCCTTCCTTTTACAATCTTGTCAAGAAGTTGTAAACTTAACCTTCTTTTACACGAAGATTGATGACACTTGTAACATCTTGATAGATCTTCACTGGTACATCAATCAAACCTACTGCTCGAATTGGTGCTTGCACTTGAATATTGCGTTTGTCAATCTTAATACCAAACTGCTTTTGCAATTCTTCTGCAATTTTCTTGTTAGTGATGGAGCCAAATGTACGGCCATCTGGTCCAACCTTTTCAACAAACTCTACAACTGTTTCTTCTGCTTCAAGCTTAGCCTTGATGGCTTTTGCTTCAGCAATCATTTCAGCATGAGCCTTTTCTTCTGATTTTTGTTTTCCACGCAACTCACCCACTGCTTGAGCAGTTGCTTCCTTGGCCAAATTCTTTTTAATCAGGAAGTTTTGAGCGTAGCCAGTTGGTACTTCCTTGATTTCGCCTTTCTTCCCTTTTCCTTTAACATCTGCTAAAAAGATTACTTTCATTCTTCTTTCTCCTTTTCCTTTAGTTCTTCCAAGATTAGTTGAGTCAATTTTTCTCCTGCTTCCGACAAACTCATATCCTCGATTTGCGCAGCTGCTAGATTAAAGTGACCTCCACCACCCAGCTCTTCCATAATGCGTTGCACATTGATTTTACTACGACTTCGAGCTGAGATAGAGATAAATCCTTGTGTATTTTTTGCTAGAACGAAGCTGGCTTCAATACCTGACATAGCCAGCATAGCATCGGCAGCCTTACTGATAACAACTGTGTCATAAGACATTGAGTCCTTAGCTCGGGCAATCAAGATATCTGAACCTAACTTACGACCTTGTAAAATGAGTTCATTTACCTCACGGTACTCTTCAAAATCTGTCGCAGCAATCTCCTGGATAGCAATACTGTCACTTCCCCGTGTTCTCAGATAGCTAGCCACATCAAAGGTTCGGCTCGTCACGCGAGATGTGAAATTCTTGGTATCCAGCATCATACCAGCCATCAAAACACTGGCCTGCATACGACTCAAACGATTTTTCTTAGAATTTTGGAACTGAATCAATTCTGTGACCAACTCACTGGCACTACTTGCCCCACTTTCAATATAGGTGATGACTGCATTCTCAGGGAAATCCTGATCACGTCTATGATGGTCAATAACAATAGTTTGAGTGAACAAATCATAAAAATCTTTTGACAAAGTCAAAGCCGTCTTGGAATGATCCACCAGAATCAATAATGAACGGTTTGTAACTAACTTCATCGCATCTGTAAGAGATAAAAGTTTCGTGACATCTTCCTTCTTCAAGAACTGAATAGCACGTTCGATATCTGCTGGCATATGGTCTGCATCATAGACAGCATAACTGTTCTCAATAATATTACTTGCAAACAACTGCATACCAACAGCAGATCCCAAAGCATCCATATCTAGATTTTTATGACCGACTACAAAAACTTGGTCAACACTTCGAATCTTATCAGAAATGGCTGTCATCATGGCTCTGGTACGTGTACGAGTACGTTTGATAGATGCAGCAGTTCCTCCACCAAAGTAGACAGGATTCTTGGTTTCGTTATTTTCCTTGACCACCACCTGATCACCACCGCGAACTTCTGCTAAGTTCAAGTTGAGCAAGGCAATTTTCCCTATCTCTTCATGGTTTCCATCACCATAAGAAAATCCCATACTTAAAGTTAGGGGTAGATGCCTCTGTTTTGATTCTTCTCGGAAAGTATCAATAACGGAGAATTTATCATTCATCAATTCCTCTAGTACCGTGTAATCTGTGAATACATAAAAACGATCCATCCCCACACGGCGGGAAAACATAGCATACTTACTAGCAAATTCTGAAACAAAATTGGCTACAAAACTATTGATATGACTGATATCTGAGTCAGATGTCGCATCCTCCAAATCATCATAGTTATCTACCGAGATGACTCCAATGACTGGACGACTAGTTACCAATTCAACAGTTGCTTCGTACTCTCCAGAAACATCAAAGAAATACAAAACACCTGAAGCCTTGTCCATATGGACAGCATATCGTGTTTCGCCCAAGGTAGCATACGAACCTGGATTCCCAACAGAAGCCTTGATGATGGTTTGAATTAACTCAACATCAATTTCCCCTTCTTCAGTAGTTAAAATCAGCTCAGCATAGGGATTAAACCATTCCACTTCTCCGCTTGATAAGTCTAATTTCAGGACTCCCACCGGCATTTGATCAAGCAAAGTACTCAAGCTATTTTCGGCTTGGTGATTTACATATTGGATTTGTTCAATTTCGCTCTTTTCATACTGTTTTTTTTGCCAAACGAATAAAAGCAAATAAAGTAGTACAAATAAAAACAAAACAGTGATTGTTACAGCAAGATTATGTGAAAAAATAATCAGCAAAGTTAAGATTCCGAAAGTTGCAAGTCCTAGCAAGACTGCAGAAAACGGGATTAAATTATTTTTTTTCATTCTAAACCTCTTGCGCATTATTATATCACAAAAACCCTTAAAAAGCGACCTTTTAAAAGATGCAAGCCTTTCTTTCATGATTGATTTCTCTAACTTCAGACACAAAAAGAGGAGGGAATCATCACCCTCCTACCCACGTGTTCAGATCACTAACACCTAACGTTCCACGATAAGGGCAGTCCCCATCCCTCCTCCGATACAGAGAGTTGCTAACCCAGTTTTAGCATCACGTTTCATCATCTCATGTACCAGCGTTACTAGGATACGGCAACCGGAAGCCCCAATTGGGTGACCAAGAGCAATGGCGCCACCATTGACGTTGACAATATCTGTGTTGAAACCAAGTGTTTTACCAACTGCACAAGCCTGGGCAGCAAAGGCTTCATTTGACTCAATCAAGTCGAGATCTTCAACTGTCAAATTGCCTTTTTCAAGAGCCTTGCGAGTCGCATAAATCGGTCCACATCCCATCATCTTAGGATCCAAACCTGCACTTGCATACGAACGAATGCGGGCAATCACTGAAAGGCCTAATTCTTCAGCTTTTTCAGCACTCATGATTAAGACAGCTGCTGCCCCGTCATTGATTCCTGAAGCATTTCCCGCTGTGACAGAACCGTCTTTTTTGAAAACAGGATCTAGCTTAGACAAACTCTCCAAGCTAGCATCTTTTCTAGGATATTCATCTGTATCAAAAACGATAGGATCGCCTTTGCGTTGAGGAATGACAACTGGAATAATCTCTTCTTTAAAGCGACCAGATTCTATAGCTGCAACTGCTCGTTTTTGTGACTCTAAAGCAAGAGCATCTTGCTCTTCTCGACTGACACCATATTCTTCAGCCACATTCTCGGCTGTAATTCCCATATGGTATTCGTTAAAGGCATCAGACAAACCATCCTTGAGCATGGTATCAACAACTTTCGAATCACCCATACGGCCGCCCCAACGGAAACTTGGCAAAACGTATGGAGCCTGACTCATGTTTTCTGCACCACCAGCTACGATAATATCTGCATCGCCACATCGAATCGCTTGAGCAGCCAACTGCACGGCCTTCAAACCGGAACCACAAACCTTGTTGATAGTAAAGGCTGGTGTAAATTCAGGGAGTCCTGCATGAACGCTCATTTGACGAGCTACGTTTTGACCTAAACCAGCACCCAGTACATTCCCCATAATCACTTCGTCTACCTGCTCTGGTTTGACATTGGCTTTTTCCAAAGCACTCTTAATAACCAAAGCTCCCAAATCAACAGCTGAAACATCCTTCAAAATTCCTCCAAAGGAGCCTATTGGAGTTCGTACTGCCGAAACAATCACCACGTCTTTCATAACTGCCCCCGTTTATACCTTTTATAATAATGCAATACAAAAGTGGTTTACACTGGTGTAAACCACTTTAAAAATTCTATTTTATGATTCTTTCACTTCTAACAAACCGACTTCACCATCTTCACGGCGATACAAAACATTAGTTGTTTGATCTTCTACATCTACATAGATAAAGAAATCATGTCCCAATAAATCCATTTGGAGAAGAGCTTCTTCTAAATCCATTGGCTTCAAATCAATTTGTTTTGAACGAACGACTTTTGGTTGCACAACATTTGCATCTTCAACTAGAGCGTCTGTAAAGAGTTGACTTGTCGCAACTTTGTTTTTATTCTTACGTTCGATTTTAGTTTTATTTTTACGAATCTGACGTTCAATTTTATCTGTTACAAGATCGATAGAACCATACATATCTTGAGAAATATCTTCAGCACGAAGAGTGATAGATCCAAGCGGAATTGTTACTTCAACCTTTGCTGTTTTTTCACGGTAAACTTTCAAGTTCACACGTGCATCCAACTCCTGCTCAGGTTGGAAATACTTTTCGATCTTTTCGAGTTTAGAAACTACATAATCACGAATTGCTTCTGTTACTTCTAGGTTTTCACCACGGATACTATATTTAATCATATAAGTACCTTCTTTCTAAACATTTTTGTTTTTCTAACTATATTATAACGCTTTCATTTTCATTTTGCAAATTTTTTCCTCATCTTACAAGGGAAAAAGTTTTAACTTCCAAAGCACCTGCTTCTGCCAAAAGTCGTTTCACACGATTCACAGTTGCCCCTGTTGTATAGATATCATCAATCAGCAAAATCTTCTTGGGAAGTGAGATTCCATCTTTAATAAAAAATGGAATTTCAGTAGTCAACCTTTCTAAACGGCTTTTAGAAGAACTAGCGCTCTCTTCTCTTTTTCCTAATATATCTTTAAAAGAAAAGCCTGCTGCCTCAACCAAACCCTCGACTTGGTTAAACCCCCTCTCAAGCAATCTTTCAGGGCTTAGGGGAATTACAACAAATTGATAACCTCTATACTTTTTCAGTTCCTCAGCAAGAACGGAAGCAAAAACTTTTCTAAGCAAAAAATCACCATCAAACTTATATCTACTGAAAAAGTCTTTCATAGCTTGATTATAGGTAAAGATTGCTTTATGATCAACTTGAATTCCTTCTTTACACCAAAGTTTACAATCTTGACACTTAGTTGACAGTCCTGTTTTCATACAGTTTGGACAATATTTCTCACCAATCTTCTCAAAACTAGAAGCACAAGCTGAGCATAGATAACTGCAGTCGTGCTTCAAAAGGAAGAGACTACCAAAAGTTAACTCACTTTTTGTAGTCTGACCACATAATAAACAGTTCATAATCCCGCCTCCTTGTTCATCTGCTTGATTTCCTTGATTGCCTTCTTGATGGAAGCATTTAATCCATCATGAAAGAAGAGCAACTCACCAGTCGGTCTGTCCATACTACGCCCAACTCGACCACCAATCTGAATCAAGCTAGACTTGGTAAAGAGACGATGATTAGCTTCTACTACGAAAACATCTACACAAGGGAAGGTAACTCCGCGTTCCAATATTGTCGTACTGATTAGTATCGTCAACTCTCCATCTCGAAAAGCTTGTACTTGCTCTAATCGATTTTCTGTGATAGAAGATACAAAACCGATATTCTCATTCGGGAAATCCACCTGTAGTATTTCTTTTAGTTTTTCGCCTTTCTTAATCTCTGATGCAAAAATCAGCAGTGGATAACCTGTTCTTCTCTGTTTCTCAATGTAGGTTTTTAACTTGGTTGACAATTGATTTTTCTCTAAACAGCGATTAAAATCCGATAGCCAGACAGATTTAGGAATAATCAAAGGATTTCCATGAAACCGTCTCGGCAAGCTTAATCTTTTTAATTCCTTTGTGCGAACCTTCCTATCTAACTCATCTGTAGAAGTTGCTGTAAGGAATATCCTCAATCCATCCTCCTTTACACTATTCTTTACAGCATAGTAAAGCATAGTGTTGTCAACATAAGGAAAGGCATCTACCTCATCCACTATCAACAAATCAAAAGCATGATAAAATTTTAATAACTGATGAGTTGTTGCAACTGCTAGGGGAGTTCGAAAATAGGGCTCTGATTCGCCATGGAGTAGCGCTATATCGCAAGCAAAGTCATTCTGCAGTCGCTTATACAGTTCCAAACACACATCAATTCGAGGGCTGGCTAAACAAACTGCACCACCTTCATCAATCACTTTAGCCACAACTTGATAAATCATCTCTGTCTTTCCAGCTCCTGTTACAGCGTGAACCAAGGTTGGCTCTTGCTTGTCTACCGCTTGAAGAAGTCCCTCTGAAACTTTTTCTTGAAAAGGTGTTAACTGACCACGCCATTTGAGGACGTCTTGCTTAGGAAAATCCTCCTGTGGAAAATAGTATAAAGCTTGATCACTCCTGACTCTCTCCATCAATAAACACTCCCTACAATAGTAAGCGCCTATAGGCAAATGCCATTCTTCTAGAATACTACTATTACAACGTTGACAAAACAGTTTCCCTTTCTCTTTTCTCATTGCTGGAAGTTTCTCAGCCATCTGCCGTTCTTCTTCTGTTAATTCTTTCTCAGTAAACAAGCGACCGAGGTAATTTGGATTTACTTTCATACTTCTTTATTCGTAAAAATCTAGCACTTTAGATATTTTTTTAGTACAATTAAATCATGGAATTTAGAACAATTAAAGAGGATGGGCAGGTCCAAGAAGAAATCAAAAAATCTCGATTTATCTGTCATGTCAAGCGTGTTTATAGCGAAGAAGAGGCTCGTGACTTCATAACTACCATCAAAAAAGAACACTATAAAGCCACCCATAACTGCTCTGCTTTTATTGTAGGGGAACGCAGTGAAATCAAACGTACGAGTGATGATGGGGAACCTAGTGGTACTGCTGGAGTCCCTATGCTGGGTGTCTTAGAAAATCATAATCTAACCAATCTCTGTGTGGTAGTGACACGCTACTTTGGTGGCATCAAACTAGGTGCTGGTGGTTTGATTCGTGCTTATGCAGGTAGCGTAGCCTTGGCTGTCAAAGAAATTGGCATTATTGAAATCAAAGAACAGGCTGGCATAGCCATTCAGATGTCTTACGCTCAGTATCAAGAATATGGTAATTTTCTTAGAGAGCATCATCTCATGGAGCTGGATACAAACTTTACAGATCAAGTTGATACAATGATTTATGTTGATAAGGAAGAGAAAGAAAATATCAAGTCTGCTCTTGTAGAGTTTTTTAATGGAAAGGTTACTTTAACAGATCAAGGTTTACGAGAAGTTGAAGTTCCTGTAAACTTAGTGTAAACAAAGGAGAAATACATGGCGTTTGGGAAATTTATTCAAGGACTTGCTGGTAACTTCAGCGAGCAAAACAAAGAAGCTCTTATCAAAGAATATGGTCAATACCTACTAGAGAATGAAGAAATCCAAAGTGGATATAAGCTCATTCGTGACGCAATCATCTTTACAAATATTCGTATCATATTTACAGATAAGCAAGGCGCTACTGGTCGCAAGATGTCTGTTAAATCACTCTTTTTGATGAACATTGTCAACGTTGAAATGGAAACTGCAGGAGCAGGTATAGACGATAGTGAGATTACGATCACTTATTTAGAGAATGTCTTTCTAAAAGCACATAATGAGCATTTTAGTTACCACAAATTTGAATTTCCTAAGAAAACGGATATTCTTCCCCTTTACACCTATTTACTAGAACTTGCTTATCACAATCGATTGAAAATTAATGGCTTAGACCTTTGATATAAAAAAATCCTATCGCTTCGATAGGATTTCTATATTTTACAAATAGCCTAGAGCACGTTATACTAGAATCATCTTATACAAAGAGGTATATCTATGACTATCTACAATAATATTACTGAACTAATCGGACAAACACCAATTGTTAAACTTAACAACATTGTTCCAGAGGGTGCTGCAGACGTCTATGTTAAACTAGAGGCCTTTAACCCAGGATCTTCAGTCAAAGATCGTATTGCCCTTAGCATGATTGAAAAAGCTGAGCAGGATGGCATTCTAAAACCCGGTGCTACTATTGTTGAAGCAACAAGTGGAAATACTGGAATCGGTCTTTCATGGGTTGGTGCTGCTAAAGGATATAAAGTTGTTATCGTCATGCCAGAAACGATGAGTGTGGAACGACGTAAGATTATCCAAGCCTATGGCGCTGAACTCGTCCTTACACCTGGTAGCGAAGGTATGAAAGGTGCGATTGCCAAAGCCCAAGAAATCGCAGCTGAGCGCGGTGGTTTCCTTCCTCTACAATTTAACAATCCAGCTAATCCTGAAGTACACGAAAGAACAACAGGAGCTGAAATACTGGCTGCTTTCGGTTCTGATGGGCTAGATGCTTTTGTAGGTGGTGTTGGTACTGGTGGAACGATTTCGGGCGTTTCTCATGCACTTAAAGCTGCAAATTCCAACATTCAAATTTTTGCTGTTGAAGCTGATGAATCTGCTATTCTGTCTGGCGAAAAACCAGGACCTCATAAAATTCAAGGTATCTCCGCTGGATTTATTCCTGAAACACTTGATACAGAAGCCTATGACGGTATCGTCCGTGTAACATCAGATGATGCTCTTGCACTTGGTCGTGAGATTGGCGGAAAAGAAGGCTTCCTTGTTGGTATTTCTTCAGCTGCAGCGATTTACGGGGCAATTGAGGTTGCCAAGAAATTAGGTTCAGGTAAAAAAGTCCTTGCGCTTGCACCAGATAACGGAGAACGTTACCTATCTACAGCACTCTATGAATTCGAAGTCTAGTCTCCTAAATACACAAAGCCCTTGTTAAAGGGCTTTTTAAATTTTTAATAAAAGAAAAAGGAAGCAAACTTGCTTCCTCTTTTTATTATTAGTTATTCAAGGCTGCTGCCATTGTAGCTGCAACTTCAGCTTCAAAGTCATTTGCAGCTTTCTCAATACCTTCACCAACTTCAAAGCGAGCGAACTCAACTACTGAAGCGTTAACTGATTCAAGGTATGCTTCAACTGTCTTGCTGTCGTCCATGATGTAGACTTGTGCAAGAAGTGTGTATGCTTGGTCAACCTTAGTGTTGTCAAGCATGAAGCGATCCATTTTACCTGGGATGATTTTGTCCCAGATTTTTTCTGGTTTGCCTTCTGCAGCCAACTCAGCTTTGATATCAGCTTCAGCTTGAGCAATCACTTCATCAGTCAATTGTGCTTTTGATCCATACTTCAAGTGTGGAAGAGCTGGTTTACCAACCATTGCACGGCTTTCGTTATCTTGGTCGATGACGTGGTTCAATTGTGCCAACTCATCTTTAACGAATTGCTCATCCAATTCTTTGTAAGAAAGAACTGTTGGTTTCATCGCAGCAATGTGCATTGAGATTTGTTTAGCAAGCGCTTCGTCTCCACCTTCAATAACAGAGATAACACCGATACGGCCACCGTTGTGTTGGTAAGCTCCAAAGTGTTGTGTATCTGTTTTTTCGATTAAAGCAAAACGACGGAATGAGATTTTTTCTCCGATAGTTGCTGTTGCAGATACATATGCAGCCTCAAGAGTTTCACCTGAAGGCATTGTCAAAGCAAGAGCCTCTTCGTTGTTAGCTGGTTTTCCTTCAGCAATTACTTTAGCTGTTGCGTTTACCAAGTCAACGAATTGAGCGTTTTTCGCAACGAAGTCAGTTTCAGCGTTTACTTCAACTACTGCTGCAACGTTACCGTTAACAAATACACCTGTCAAACCTTCTGCAGCAACACGGTCAGCTTTCTTAGCTGCCTTCGCCATACCTTTTTCGCGAAGCAATTCGATCGCTTTTTCGATATCACCGTCTGTTTCTACAAGCGCTTTTTTAGCGTCCATAACACCGGCACCAGATTTTTCACGCAACTCTTTAACAAGTTTAGCTGTAATTTCTGCCATTTTGATTCTCCTATATTTTTTAAAAATAGGAGAGCTGGGCTAGGCCCCGCCCTCCTAGGTAATTACTATTTATATGAATTAAGCGTTGTCGCCTTCTACAACTTCAACGATTTCTTCGATTGAGTCAGCTTGAGCTTCTGAAGCTGCAAATTCTGCTTCAACGGCTGCTGCATCTTCCCCTTGACGTCCTTCGATGATAGCGTCAGCCAATTTAGCTGTGATCAATTTAACAGCGCGGATAGCGTCATCGTTAGCTGGGATGATTACATCGATATCGTCTGGGTCAGTATTTGTGTCAACCATCGCTACAACTGGGATACCCAATTTTTTAGCTTCTTTAACAGCGATTTGTTCTTTATGTGGGTCAACTACGTACATTACATCAGGGATACGAGGCATGTCTTCGATACCACCCAAGAATTTTTCAAGACGTGCACGTTGTTTGTTAAGAAGTGCAACTTCTTTCTTAGGAAGAACGTCGAAGATTCCTTCTTCTTCCATACGTTTGATTTCTTTCAAACGAGCAATACGTTTTTGGATAGTTCCCCAGTTAGTAAGAGTTCCACCCAACCAACGGTGGTTGATGTAGTATTGACCTGAACGTTCTGCTTCTTCTTTAACAGCGTCAGCAGCTTGTTTTTTAGTACCAACAAACAATACAACTGCATCGTTAGCTGCAGCATCACGCATAAAGTCGTATGCTTGGTCAGCGTATTTTACAGTTTGTTGCAAGTCGATAACGTGGATTCCGTTACGCTCAGTGAAGATGTACTTAGCCATCTTAGGGTTCCAGCGACGAGTTTGGTGACCAAAGTGTACACCAGCCTCAAGAAGTTGTTTCATTGAAATTACTGCCATGAGTATTTCTCCTTTTTGTTTTTTTCCTCTCCTCGACTTCAACTTGCAAAACGACCCGAGGGCAACAGTCTCACAATTCATCAAGAATGAGTATTATCGTTTACACGACAAGTTTCATTTTATCACATTTTAGCCATATTTTCAAGTGGTTTTGATATATTTCGGCCTTGCTTTCGATAAAAAATAATAAAAGAGACTCGCATCGAGCCTCTTCGTTTCATTCATTAGTTTGGATAGATGTAAGTAACATAACCTTCAGAAGTTGTAGTTGGGTTGAACCATCCACGTTTGTTACCGATTGTACGATTTCCACCATAGTTTGATTCTGATACTTGAATGCTAGTTGATGATGAAACTGCTGTAACAACCGCTACGTGTCCATATCCACCGTCATTCCAACATGCAATCGCACCAACTTGTGGAGTTGATCCAGTACGGAATCCTGCAGCTGCTGCACTTGTAGCCCACTGCGCTCCGTTACCCCAGTAATCTCCAGCCCAAGGTGCTAATGTTTTAGCTCCCCAAGTACATTCACCAGTTGGATAACTTGAAGCATTTGTACTGTATGTTGGACGTTGTCTAGTTGGAGTCGGAGCAGGTGCTGGAGTGTAGCTTGAATCATCATCTGATGAAGAGCTTGAAGTTGCTTGCACTTGATCTGAAAGTGTTGTATTTCCAGAAGCAACAACTGATTGTTGTTGGCTTGTTTGACGTGCTTTATAAGCCGCTTCTGCTTCGGCTGCTGCTTTCGCTTCTGCCTCTGCTGCTGCTTTTTGTTCCAATAAAGTAGCTTTATCGCTTTCTGCAGTAGCTTTCTCTGCAGCAAGGTTTAACTCAGCAACTTTCAACTCTGCTTGTTTTGTTGTCAATGCTTGTGCATCGTCAGCAAGCGTTTGTTGGTTCGCAATGACAGTGTTGATTGCTTCATTATTTGCAACCTGTTTTTCAGCGATAGATTTCTTATCAGCTTTCTGTTGTTCCAACATTTTGTTGTTAGCTGATACAATCTCGCTCATGGCTGCAACACGTGAAATAGCTTCCGTAATTGATTTTGAGTTTACAATTGTATTGATATAGCTAGTTGCAGCACCGTTTGTTTGTGCGCTACGTGCTTGTTTTTCCAAAGATTCATTACGAGCAACAATGTTCTTAGAGAGCTCTGTAATTTCTCCTTCAAGTTTTTTAGATTCAGCTTGTAGAGTTTCATTCTCAGCTTCCAAGTTCGTTTGTTGAGTTTGGATAGCTGTAACTTGCGTTTGGATTTCATCTACTTGTTTTTGAGCTTCTTTTTGTTGAGATGTCAAATTACTAATCTTACTATCTTGAGCAGCAATCTTTTCATCAGTTGTTTCAGCGTGGACAGTTGTCAATACCGCCGCTTGAGACACTAATACTGTACTTAATAAAAGTGACGCTAAGATTTTTTTCTTCATATTGTGTAGATACTCCTTCTATTTAAGACATTACTAGTATACCAAAAAAAGACATAATAAATATTACGCCTTTGTTACATTTTTATTTCTTTCTTATAGATAACATTTTTCAAAAATATATTGGAAAATAAGCATCCATAAAAAGTTCAAAATCATTGATGGGACAAGGCTATAGACGATGAAAACTGGCATCGATTCTACTGTCAATCCCATAGCAAGGGCAAGGAGGTAGCTCCCCATATCAAATAGGAAACTCATCACAACTATTGTTAACATTCTTGTCCAACGGTTTAGCAAAATTACACTATTAAATTTATGGAGCGAAGCTCCTATCAAGATAAATAGAAGTGTTGCAATTCCTATCAAGTGGAAAAAATAGATATCGTACAGCAAACCCACTATACAGCAGTAAGCTAGATAGAGATATTCTGAAACCTCAATTGTCTCAAACAAGAGAAATAAAAACAGAAAATGACTTACTAAATGAAAGTGAGGGAAGAAGGATCCTACCAATTGTCCAATATGTGCATCAATTAATACGACAAAAGGGAGTAAAAAGAAAATACCAATTTGTTTTAACAGTCTCATTGCTAATTCCCCACTAACTCTACCGCATGAAGATTTTTGGTGTCAGCACTTAACTTTACTGTTACTTCCTTTGTTAGATAATCACTGCTGTGTGTTGTAGCAACAACCTCTCCAACAGGGATATCCTTAACATTAAAGTTTCCGAGCCCCCCTGTAGTCACCTTGTCTCCTGCGCTAATGTCACTGTTACTATTTAATTGGCTAATTTTAAGCAGTTCTGACTCCTTATCATAACCAACGATAATCCCGTAAATTTCAGTAGAGCCATGCAGAATTTTAACAGAAATTTTGTCTGAATTTTCGGTGTTTGTCAATAGATTGACCGTTGTTGAATGATCCTCCACCTTTGAAACACTACCAATCAAGCCCCCGTTTGCAATGGCCAACATATTTTCAGAAGCTCCTTTTGAACTTCCCACATCAATTGTTAACTCTTGTTTCCAAGATACTGGAGCTCGCATAATCACATCTGCTGCAATGGTTTTTGTTGTCTGCAATTTTGACTTCATATCCAGCAACTGACGTAGTTGTTCATTTTCATTTTTTAAACTTTCTGATTGATTAGACTCCACCTCTAGTTGATAAAGCTGTTTTTTTAGACTTTCGTTTTCGTTGTAAGTCTGCGTCAAATGTCCCAAATCTGATTTGAAAGTATCAAACCACTGAAAGGGTTTCTGAACAATTCTATCTACTAAGGAAATCCCATCTCCTAGTTTCGTCACAATAGCGCTTGAATAGGTTGTCACTAATAGAACAGAAACTGCCAGAACTGTGACAAAAACGATGATTAGATATTTTGATTTTTTAAAACGGTTCATATTCCTACCTTTATACTAAAAACCTGCTACTGTGAGCTTCTTATCAATCCTACAAACCTGCTAAGATTTTAAGAAAAATAAGAAACATCCCAGTACCAAAATCACAAGAATTGCCAGTGTATCCTTTTGACTCCATCTCAACTGTCTATACTGACTTCTACCCTTTCCTCCCTGATAACCACGCGCTTCCATGGCTATTGCCAATGAATCTGCACGCTTTAAGCTAGTAGCAAAAAGAGGAATTAAAATTGGAATCATAGCCTTTACCTTTTGCACGATGCTACCTTCGCCAAAGTCAACTCCACGAGCTTTTTGAGCATTCATAATTCTCGTTGTGTCATCCATCAAGGTTGGAACAAAACGCAAACTCATTGATAACATGAGACCAATTTCATGAACGGGAACTTTCACGCGTTTCAGCGGTGCTAAAAGAGCTTCAACTGCAGCTGCCAGACTCAAAGGCATGGTCGTTAAGGTTAGCAAGGTTGAAAAGAAAATAATCAACACAAAACGACAGAAAATGATTCCTGCTTGTTGCAAAGCATAATCCGTTATTCTTATAAAAGAAAACTCAAATAGGACATTTCCACTTGAAATGAAAAAGAGCTGAAAAAGAGTCGTAAAAGCAATCAAGAAGAACATGGATTTTAATCCCTGAACGAAAAATGAGAGGGAAACGCCTGACAAAGCGATAAATATACCTGTCGCTATAAACAAAATGAGATTGGTGAGGGGATTATTAGCCCAAAATACAATCAAAATCAACAGGATCATGGCAAGCAATTTACTACGTGGATCCAAGCGATGAATGATGGAATCCCCCGGTATATAACGCCCTAAAATCATACTATCCATTTAGCGACTCCTTAAACTCCTCTATCTTGATTGGCAATTTTTTAAAAGCTACACCTCTATCTGCCAAACGTTTACAAAAGGCTGTGATTTTAGGCACACCTAACTGCACTTTTTCCATAGAGGCTACATCTTGGAAAACTTCGCTCGGTTTGCCACTTTTGACCAAACGCCCCTTTTCCATAACATAGACCTGATCAGCATATGCAGCTACGTCATCCATCAAATGCGTTACCAGAACGATTGTCATTCCAGAAAGGTGGAGTTCTTTAAACAAGGTCATCAATTCTTTTCTGCCCAAAGGATCTAGCCCTGCTGTAGGCTCATCCAAAACCAAGACAGTTGGCTCCATGGCTAGCATACCTGCTATAGCCACACGTCTCATCTGACCACCCGAAAGTTCAAAAGGACTGCGCTCAAAGAGTGACTCATCGATACCTACCAAGGCTAACTTTTCACGCGCAATTTTCTCGGCCTCTTCCTCAGAAACTCCAAAATTTTGCGGCCCAAATGCAACATCTTTCAAAACAGTCTCTTCGAAAATCTGATTTTCAGCAAATTGAAACACTAGACCAACCTGCTTTCGAATCTGGCGAATTTCTTTGTTGGTTGATGTAGGGGTAATGACGGTATCGAAAACTCGAACAGAACCCTTACTTGGTACCAATAGGCCATTTAAAAGCTGTAAAATCGTTGATTTTCCACTACCTGTGTGCCCTACTAAAGCTGCATAAGAGCCATCCTCAATCGTCAAAGAAACATCAGTCAGGGCTGATGAAGATAGGGGAGTCCCCTCTTGATAGGTAAAGCTCACATTTTCTAGAGTAATTCCCATAGCTTGTCCTCTAGCTCTCCTTCTGTCAAATAGCCATCCGGCAACTGATAGCCAGCCTCTCTCAAAGATTCTCTCAATTGATTAGTAAAAGGCTCATCTAATCCTATCTGGTCAAGGTCATCCCGAGAAAAAAGTTCTCTTGGGCTACTGGTTGACTCCACTTGGCCTTTTTTCATGACCAAGACACGGTCACTCATCGCAACTTCTTCCAAGTCATGTGTAATGGAGACGACTGTCATCTGGTGGTCTTTACGAATCTCTTGAACTGTCTGAATCAGTTCTCTGCGTCCCTCAGGATCCAACATACTTGTAGCCTCGTCCAAAATCAAAATAGCTGGCCTCAAGGCAACAACTCCTGCAATAGCCACCCGTTGTTTTTGTCCACCAGATAAACGAGCTGGTTCTCTCTTCTTAAAGTCCAGCATCCCTACCAACTCCAAAGAATCAGCCACTCTCTTCTTCATTTCTTCACGAGGAAGTCCCTGATTTTCTAAACCAAAGGCAACATCATCTTCAACAGTCGCCCCCACAAATTGGTTATCTGGATTTTGAAAAACCATACCAATTTGTCGACGCAAGTCCCAAACGTTCTCAGAGGACAGCAGTTGGCCATCTATCCAGATTTCCCCAGACTCCGCTTCAAGCAAGCCATCAATCAAACGGATAGTTGTCGATTTTCCACTCCCATTATGACCTACAATCGAAAGCCATTCTCCCCGTTTCACGTGAAACGAGACATTATTAACGTCATAATGTTCCTGGTCTTCCTTGTAACGAAAAGACAGATTTTTTACTTCAATAATCGATTTCATTTCGAACCAAATGTCCCTTTGAATACATGAGCGCTACCCTTGAAATAATCATAACCAGAGTAGATGGTGAAAAATAAAGCTATATAAAGCAACAGTTGCCCAATTAAATTCCAATGTAAGAGCAAAAAGATAATGGCAAACATCTGACTAAAGGTCTTGATTTTCCCTGGCATCGCTGCTGCTAGAACTTTCCCTCCCGTCTCAACAAGCAACAAACGCAAGCCTGTCACCGCAAGTTCACGACAGATGATAATAGCAACAACCCAAGCCGGAGCCATACCTAACTCAATCAACATGATAAAAGCTGACATAACCAACAGCTTATCGGCCATCGGATCAGCAAATTTTCCAAAGTTGCTGACTACATTCCATTTGCGAGCAAGGTAACCATCAAGATAATCCGTTACACTAGCAACTGCAAAAATTATCGCTGCTAGCAAATGACTGCCTTGTGAATGGCCCAAAGTCAAAATAAGGATAAAGAGAGGTATAAAGAGAATTCTACCAATAGTTAATACATTAGGAATTTGTTCTTTTTTCATTGATTTTTCCTTAATCTGTAGTAAATGTAAGTGTTACAGTTCCAGTCTGAGTTGTCAGCTTCGAAGTATCAATCGTTTGATTGTCCACAGTTACAGTAACTCCCTTCACTACACCTAAAGTAATGGTAACGGGATTCTTAGTTGAAACTGTTGTTTTTGCGTTTTTATTGTCTGATGACAAGGTCACACCACCTTCAAGGTCACTTCCTGAAACACTTACCCAGCTAGTTGCATCCGAAACAGTCAGCTGAACCGTAGCTGTTTCCTTACTCGTTTTATACCGAGCTTCAATGCGGTTTCCTTCGCCTGACACTGTAATAGTTGATTCCGTAGTAGAAGACGAGCTAGACGTCTGACTACTAGAAGATGAACTAGATGAGGTTGTGGAACTAGTCGAGTTCACAACACTATAATTAGCTGAAGAAGGACTTGGCTGAGTTTGGATGTAGTTCCAAACATAGTAAGTGACAAAAATTAAAATTGACAAAGCAAATAGGACGAAATAAAACAAGGGGAGATAAGACGTTTTTTTCTTATTTGATCGTCTGCGACCAGACAAGTCTTCTTCATCGACATCTACCTCTTCATAAGTGATCATACTACCTGAATCATAGGCATCCAAAACAATTCTTTCATCTAACTCTACTGCCCAGGCATATTTTCTTAAAAAAGAACGAGCATAGAAGGTACTAGGAAGTTGATCAAAATCATCTGCCTCCATAGCTTCTAGAAAATGCAACTGAATTTCAGTTTTTTCCTGTAATTCTTCCAGACTCAATCCCTGGTTAATTCTGGCTAAACGTAGAACCTCGCCAATTGTTTTTTTTCTCATACGTACCATTCCTTCTTTCTAGTATTAGTCATCTTTTAAGCTGGAAAGATTGTAAAATCAACTAGATCACCATTATCAATCAAACGATGTCCAGCTTCTAGAACATCCTCCAAAGTAATTTCCTGTAAAATTTTCGGAAAATCAAAAATTGTTTCTCCGCGATCCATCGGATCGTATTGAGTTGCAATAAATTCCAAAGAGTTCATGCTACTGAAAAACTCCCCAAACATCTCACTCTTAACAAGATCTAAATGCTCCTCAGTAATATCCGCATCACTACTAAACTGACGAATCGCTTTACGAAATTGATGCGACAGAGAAACAGGCTCTTTGGTGTCCATTGTCAATATCACAAAATGAAAGCGACTGTTGACTTCAACCTCAAGTGACAATGACGTATCTAACTTCCCAGTCTCATATAACTTTTGAAAACGATCAGAAGTCCAACCAAACATCATCGTAAATAGTAATTTCAATAAAATATTGTAACGATAAGACTCCTCTTCCGTTATTTGACCAGTTCCTCTAATAGCAACAGCAAGCTTGGGTGAAGAAACTTCCATCCGAAGACTATCTGTTTGCTTCACAGGCTGCAAGGGTAGTTTCTCTTTTGTAACTGTAAACTGTTCTAAAGTCTTCTTTTCCTTTTTCGAAAAGTATTCCTCAACAACTTCCACATCAATATTTCCAACTAAAAACTGTGACATGTTGACAGGTTTGTAAAAGTCTGTAAAGTTCTCTTTTAAATTTGAAACTTGAATCTCAGCAATTGATTTTTCACTTCCAACAATATCTGTTGCTAAAGGAGTATCAGGATAAAGGTTGGCTAATGTTGCAAAAAACAAGCGTGAGTCTGGATCGTCTTGGTACATTTCTCGTTCTTGCTGGATAATATCCTGTTCCCTTAAAACTGATTCTTCTGTAAAATGAACATCTCCGACTAACTCATCTAGCAAATCTAAATTCTCTAATAGATGGTCAATTGTTGAAAAAAGATAGCTGGTCTTAGTAAAGCTTGTAAAGGCATTACTGTCCGCACCTAATCGAGTAAAAGCAGCCATTATATCCTCAGAATTTTCTCTTTCAAACAATTTATGTTCAAGAAAATGTGCAATTCCTGCTGGATGATGACGTAAACCTTTTTCCAAGCTTGTATAAGTTGCATCTACAGAACCAAATTGAACTGTTACAATCCCATAAACCTCATTGAAATCTTGTTTAGGGAGTAAAGAAACTGTCAATCCATTTGACAATTGTGTTTTGTAGACTGTTTCCTTTACAGCAGGATAGTATTTTTCTTCAAAAGTAACCTTTGTCATTCTACTCCTTCCATAAAGTAAATCGCTTGTAACTTCAAACTATTGGCAACTTTACATACAGCTTCTTTATCAACACTCTCTAATTTTGCCACCAATCGATCAATATCAAAGCTTGATTTCCCCAATAGAGCATTCAAATAGACTCTTTCAACTAAGGTCTGTTGATTATCTTGAGCCATCAACAAAGATCGTCGAATCATCTCCTTGGTTTGTTCAAGCTCAAAATCTGTAAAGTTACCCTTTTTCAGATCTAGCAACTGATGATTCATCAATTTTCTAGCCTGATTTCGATTTTCTCTATCAATACCCGCATACATCCTTAACAGACCACTAAACAAATCCAATTGACTAGAGACTGTGTAGGCTATTCCAGCATTTTCACGAACGTTTGTAAAAAGTTTCGAATGTGCAAATTCACCCAACAAACCATTCATCACAAGCATGGGCAAATGCTCATCATCGCCATATTTTATAGGAGAATGATACCCTAATTCCAAAATTGATTGCCCAACATTCCTCTGAATCATTCCCTCTCGTAGAACATTCGAATAAGATTGATAATATTGGATAGGAACACAGTTCTCTCTAGCTGTAAGGGATAATGACTTCAGTGATTCTGTGATTTCTACTTCATTAAAATCACCTAAGAAAAAGAAATCAATACGATCATTCTTCAGAGCATTCTGAAAGCACGTGTAGCTACTTTCTGGAGACTCATTTGAAATGCTATTTCGTAAATCACTGTATCTCAATTGAAGACGCTCATCATGGAAGAACAAGCTATCCAACTCCTTATGAGCAAAATAAAATGAATCATCCATATCAGTAGCTAAACTAGCCAATAACTGTTTTCTTTCAATTTCAAATAAGGCTGGCTCAAAAGCACCATCTTGAACTAAGGGGGAAAATAAAGTCTGTTTTACTAATTCCAAAATTCGAGAAGTCAAGACATTCTTTTTACTTAAAAAATCATCCCTCACATAAGTAAATGTTAAGTCAAGAATATGTGCCTGTCCTCTACGATAAGCACTTGTGGAAATATCTGTTCCATATAAACTTGCCAAGTATCTGCGAAATGCTTGTGATGTGGGATAAGCTTGATTTGCCGTCTCCAACATACTCGCACTTAACATGCGTCCTGCTATTGTCTCAAGAGATAAGGGAGCAGTAAAACGAATAGTGATTTTATTTGTTTTAAACTTTTTGGATTGAACAAAATGTGCTGAAATTCCAGGCACTAATTCCATACCTTACCTCCTTACATATAGAGTTCTATTATACCACGAAAATCAAAATTTTTCTTGTTCTCTTTATAGCTTTAAAGAGTAAAACCGTTTTCATTTCAACTAACTTTCCTTCAGCTATTTCAAGGAAAATATGGTATAATACCAAAGATTGAGGTGAATTATGGAATACAAATTATTTGAAGAATTTATTACGCTCCAAGCCCTCCTAAAAGAACTTGGAATTATACAAAGCGGTGGTGCTATCAAATCCTTTTTAATAGATCATCAAGTTTACTTTAATGGCGAGTTAGAAAGTAGACGTGGGAAAAAAATCCGTATTGGAGATACGATTGACATTCCTGATTTAAAGATTGACATCACCTTGACACAACCAAGTTTAAAAGAGCAAGAAGAGTATCAAGCAGATAAGATTGAGAAAGAGCGAATTGCTAAACTTGTCAAAGAGATGAATAAAGGTATCAAGAAAGAAAAACAAAAAACTTCTTCATCGCCTAAAACCAAACAAGTTCCACGTTTTCCAGGAAGATAACCATGTGGCTCCAACATTTAACAATTAAAACCTTTCGAAACTACAAAGAGGCAAAAATTGATTTCAATCCAAAATTAAATGTCTTTCTAGGTCAAAATGCACAAGGAAAAACCAATATTCTAGAAGCAATCTATTTTTTAGCCTTAACACGTAGTCATCGGACTCGTACAGATAAAAATCTCATTCATTTTGATAACGAGCAACTCCATCTTTCTGGCTTGCTACAGAAGAAAACAAGCTCTATCCCTCTAGAAATTGATTTAACGCCAAAAGGGCGTGTGACTAAGGTCAATCACTTAAAACAAGCGCGCCTATCAGACTACATCGGACATATGAATGTTGTCCTCTTCGCACCTGAAGATCTCCAGCTAATTAAGGGAGCACCTTCTGTCCGTCGAAAATTTATAGACATCGAACTGGGACAAATTAAACCAATCTACTTGTCAGACTTGTCAAACTACAACCATATACTCAAGCAGAGAAATACCTATCTAAAATCCAACCAGAAGATTGATGAAACATTTCTGTCAGTCTTAGATGATCAGTTAATAGAGTATGGTTGTCGCGTTATAAAGCATCGGATAAAATTCATTAAAGACTTAGAGAAATTTGGCCAAAAAAAACACTTAGAAATTTCAAATAAATTAGAAGAACTGTCAATATCTTATCAATCATCTGTCAACTTCACTAATGAAGAACAGCTAACAAGTTCCTTTAAAATTGCTTTAGAGAAAAGCAGATCCAGAGACTTATTTAAAAAGAATACTGGTGTTGGTCCTCATCGAGATGATATTTCTTTTTATATCAATGGTATGGACGCTAGTTTTGGAAGCCAAGGTCAACATCGTAGTCTTGTTCTTTCTATCAAACTGGCAGAAATTGAGCTAATGGAAAGTATTACCAACGAGTCTCCTATACTATTGCTTGATGATGTTATGAGCGAACTTGACAATACACGGCAACTAAAATTACTAGAAACCATTTCTCAATCTATCCAAACCTTTATTACAACAACAAGTTTAGACCACTTACAAAACTTGCCAGAAAACCTTAGTATTTTCAATATTCAAAACGGTAAAATTTCTGTAAATCAAAATTGACAACTTTGTAAACAAAAAGAACTCCTGAAAATCAGGAGTTCTTTTTTACCTTTTTTACTACTTACATGGAGTAGTTTGGCGCTTCATTAGTAATTTGCACATCATGAGGATGGCTTTCTTTTAGACCAGCCCCAGACATTTCAATAAATTGAGCATTATCATGTAGTTCTTTAAGGTTAGCTGCACCACAGTAACCCATACCAGAGCGAATACCACCAATCATTTGGAAGACAATATCAGCTGCTGCTCCTTTATAGGCAACACGGCCTTCAATTCCTTCTGGAACAAGTTTGTTTGCTTCATTGACAGAACCTTGGAAGTAACGGTCACTTGAACCTTTCTTCATTGCAGCGATTGATCCCATACCACGATAAGTCTTAAACTTACGTCCTTGGAAAATTTCCGTTTCGCCAGGCGCTTCGTCTGTTCCTGCAAACATTGATCCAAGCATAACTGCATTCCCACCTGCAGCAAGGGCTTTCACGATATCTCCAGAGTACTTGATTCCACCATCAGCAATAATCGTTTTTCCATATTCGCGCGCAACTGCTGCCGCATCATAGATTGCTGTCACTTGTGGAACACCAACCCCTGCAATCACGCGAGTGGTACAAATAGAACCTGGTCCGATACCGACTTTGACAACATCTACACCTGCATCATAAAGAGCACGCGCACCTTCTGCAGTGGCAATATTACCCGCAATCAAAGTGCGGTCTGGGAAGTGAGCACGAATCTCAGCAATTTTACGCAAGACACCTGCAGAATGACCATGTGCAGTATCAATAACAATCGCATCCGCTCCTGCTTCAAAAAGAGCCTCTGCACGTTCAAATGTATCTGAAGTAACACCTACTGCACCAGCAACTAGAAGACGACCAAACTCATCTTTTGCTGCATTAGGAAATTCAATTACTTTTTCGATATCTTTAATAGTAATCAAGCCAGAAAGACGACCTTCTTCATCAACCAAAGGAAGTTTTTCAATACGGTGTTCTTGAAGAATACTTTCAGCTGTTGCAAGATCTGTACCAACAGGAGCAGTAACAAGATTTTCACTGGTCATATGGTTTGAGATTGGCTGATTGTAATCTGAAATAAAGCGAAGATCTCGGTTTGTTAGAATACCAACCAATTTACGATTTTCAAGTGTCTCCACAACTGGAACACCACTGATACGGTAACGTCCCATCAGTTCATCTGCTTCAGCAATCGTGTGTTCTGGAGTCAAGAAGAATGGATCAATAATAACACCATTTTCAGAACGTTTTACCTTACGAACTTCATCTGCCTGTTGCGCAATAGACATATTTTTATGGATTACTCCAAGACCACCTGCACGAGCAATGGCAATAGCCATTTGACTTTCTGTGACTGTATCCATGGCGGCTGTTATAATTGGGATATTTAAAGTCAGATTATCTGCCAATTTTGTTGTTAAATCTGCATCATTAGGCAACACATGACTTTCTGCTGGAATGAGCAATACATCATCAAAGGTAAAACCTTTTTTTAAAAATTTAGTATCCCAATTAGACATTGAAGTTTCCTCTTTTCTTTCTTTTTGAGCTTGACTCTTTTTGTATTGTATCTATCATACCATTCTATGAAAATTTGTCAATTATATTTATGGTAGAAATCATAAAAAAACTATCCCTGTGATCCTATGGAAGAGATAGTTTTACGATTCATATTTTATCTATTATTTAAAATAATTTAGTCCCATTGCTCCCTTAACTTCAGATAGAGTTTGCCCCGCAACCTCACGCGCTTTCTCACTACCTTTTTGAAGCATATTGTACACTTCTCCCATATCCTTAGCAAATTCGATACGGCGCTCACGAATAGGACCAAGTTCGCGTTCTAATATTTCAAGTAGATAACGTTTCGTCTTTACATCACCAAGACCACCACGTTGATAATGTTCTTTCATATCTGCAATGTCTTGAGCATCTTCTGGACGACCAAATACATCTAGATAATGGAAAACCATATTTCCTTCAATCTTACCTGGATCCTCAACCCGAATATGGTCTGGATCAGTATACATGCTCATGACTTTTTTACGCAACGTATCTACATCATCAGCTAGATAAATACCATTATTAAGGGATTTAGACATTTTAGCATTTCCATCTAAACCTGGCAAACGCCCTGCCCTCTCATTTTCTGGATAAATACCTTCCGGCTCCACCAAGACCTCACAATTATAAGCATGATTAAAGGAACGAACAATCTCACGAGTTTGCTCAATCATTGGTTTCTGATCTGTCCCAACAGGAACATAATTAGCCTTGAAGGCAGTAATATCTGCTGCTTGCGCAATCGGATAAACTAAAAATCCTGTCGGAATACTTTCTCCAAACCCTTTCTGAGCGATTTCTGTTTTCACTGTAGGATTGCGCTCTAAACGTGCTAGTGACACCAAATTCATATAGTACATAGATAGTTCAGCTAACTCTGGAATCTGACTTTGAATAAAGATAGTTGATTTACTTGGATCTAATCCAACTGCTAGGTAATCTAAGGCAACATTCCCAATAGATTCTACAATCGTTTGAGGGTCTTTAGCGTGATCTGTCAATGCTTGTTGGTCCGCCAAAAAAACAAACATCTCATACTTGTCTTCTTCCTGCAGTAATACTCTATTTTTTAGACTCCCAACATAATGTCCAATATGCAGTTTTCCTGTTGGGCGATCTCCTGTTAAAATAATGGGTTTCGTCATTTTTTTCTCCTTCGAAATGGTCTCTTCAATTATAGCATTTTTTTGTTAAAATAACAGAAAATTATTTAAATCAAACAACTAACTCATTGTAAACAAACCTGTAAACTTAATTGACATAAAATTGACAAACAAAAATTTGAATATTTCTCTCTTTTCTAGTAGAATAAATATATTACATATTATAGGAGAAAAACATTGCTTACAGTATCTGATGTTTCACTACGTTTTAGTGATCGCAAACTTTTTGATGATGTCAATATCAAATTTACAGAAGGAAATACATACGGATTGATTGGTGCTAATGGTGCTGGGAAGTCTACATTCTTAAAAATCTTAGCTGGTGATATCGAGCCTACAACTGGTCACATCTCTCTTGGTCCAGATGAACGTCTCTCTGTTCTCCGTCAAAATCATTTTGACTATGAAGATGAGCGAGTTATTGATGTCGTTATTATGGGAAATGAAAAACTTTACAACATCATGAAAGAAAAAGATGCCATTTACATGAAGGAAGATTTTTCCGATGAAGATGGTGTTCGTGCAGCCGAACTCGAAGGTGAATTTGCTGAACTTGGAGGTTGGGAAGCAGAAAGTGAAGCATCCCAATTACTTCAAAACCTAAACATTCCAGAAGAATTGCACTATCAAAACATGAGCGAATTGGCCAATGGTGAAAAAGTGAAGGTTCTCCTTGCTAAAGCACTTTTTGGTAAACCAGATGTTCTTCTCTTGGACGAGCCAACCAACGGTTTGGATATCCAGTCTATTACTTGGCTAGAAGACTTCTTGATTGACTTTGATAACACCGTTATCGTTGTATCCCACGACCGTCACTTCTTAAACAAAGTATGTACACACATGGCCGACCTTGACTTTGGAAAAATTAAACTCTATGTCGGAAACTACGACTTCTGGAAGGAATCTTCTGAGATTGCTGCTAAATTGCTAGCAGACCGTAATGCCAAGGCAGAAGAAAAAATTAAGCAATTGCAAGAATTCGTTGCTCGCTTCTCTGCCAACGCTTCTAAGTCAAGACAAGCAACGTCTCGTAAAAAAATGCTTGACAAGATTGAATTAGAAGAAATTGTTCCTTCTAGTCGTAAATACCCATTTATCAACTTTAAAGCAGAACGTGAGATTGGTAATGATCTCTTGACAATAGAAAATTTAACTGTAAAGATTGATGGCGAAACTATCCTAGACAATATTAGTTTCATCTTGCGTCCAGGTGATAAGACAGCTCTTATTGGACAAAATGACATCCAAACGACTGCATTAATTCGTGCAATTATGGGTGACATTGACTATGAAGGAACTGTCAAGTGGGGAGTTACTACTAGCCGTTCTTACTTGCCAAAAGACAACTCGGCTGATTTTGCAGGAGGAGAGTCAATCCTTGACTGGTTGCGTCAATTTGCAAGTAAAGAAGAAGATGACAATACCTTCCTACGTGGTTTCCTTGGTCGTATGCTCTTTTCTGGAGATGAGGTTAACAAACCTGTAAACGTCTTGTCAGGGGGAGAAAAAGTACGTGTCATGCTTTCAAAACTCATGCTCTTGAAATCAAATGTCCTTGTACTTGATGATCCAACAAATCACTTGGACTTGGAATCTATCTCAAGCTTGAACGATGGATTGAAAAACTTTAAAGAATCAATCATCTTTGCCAGTCATGACCACGAGTTTATCCAAACTTTGGCAAACCATATCATTGTTTTGTCTAAAAATGGCGTCATTGATCGTATCGATGAAACCTATGATGAATTCCTAGAAAATGCAGAAGTACAAGCAAAAGTTAAAGAACTTTGGAAAGACTAATAAGACTTCAAAACTCAGTTGGGGTAACCAACTGAGTTTTCTATCATTCTACGAGGTAACATGAAATCATTTTTTAAAACATATTGGACCTATTTTGTTTCTTTCATCATTCCTTTAGTAATTATGACTGGAGTATACCTAACTCAAGGTATCTACTGGAATAGCGATGCATCTCCACTATTAGGAGACGGTTTCCATCAATACGTTATTTTTGATGTAGCTTTACGAAATATTCTGCATGGAAATGGCAGTTTGTTTTACACCTTTACAAGTGGCCTCGGACTGAATTTCTATGCTCTATCTAGTTATTACTTGGGTAGTTTTCTTTCACCCCTAGTTTACTTTTTTAATCTGTCGAATATGCCAGATGCTGTCTATCTAACCACTCTCTTAAAATTTGGATTGATTGGTCTGTCAACCTTCTTTAGTCTAAATAGATTATTTAAAGATATCCCAAAATTTTTAAAACTTGCCTTATCTACTTCCTATGCTCTAATGAGCTTCACTGTCAGTCAGTTAGAGATTAAAACCTGGCTAGATGTTTTTATCTTGATTCCTTTAATTATAACTGGTTTACACCTACTTATAACACAAAAGAAGCGCCTACTATACTTTACAAGTTTGTCAATCTTATTTATTCAAAATTATTATTTTGGATATATGACAGTATTGTTTCTTATTTTCTGGTATCTCTGCCAAATTTCTTGGGACTTTAAAACTCGAAAATCATCTTTTCTTGATTTTGTTGTTACCTCCTTTTTAGCTGGAATGGCTAGTTTGATTATGACTCTTCCTACACTGTTTGATTTACAAACTCATGGAGAGAAGTTGACTGCCATCACAAAATTAAAGACAGACAGTAGCTGGTATCTGGATATTTTCGCAAAACAATTCATTGGATCTTTTGATACAACTAAGTATGGATCTATACCAATGATTTTTGTTGGATTGCTTCCTTTTATTTTGACTATTCTATTTTTCACAATAAAATTCATAAGGTTTCACGTGAAACTTACCTATGCAATTTTCTTTACTTTTTTAATAACAAGCTTTTACATAGAAGCACTTGATTTATTTTGGCAAGGGATGCACACCCCAAATATGTTTTTGCATCGCTATGCTTGGATTTTTTCCACTCTGTTAATTTATACTGCAGCAGAAGTCTTAAATCGTCTGAAAGAACTGAAGCTCTGGAATCTATTTGTCTCACTTTTTCTTGTACTAACAGGATTTTTGGCTACTGTCTATTTTAAATCACACTATTCTTTTTTAACTGATTTGAATATCCTGCTCACTCTTGAATTTCTACTAGTTTATGCTCTTTTACTTCTTGCAGTCATTAGAAAATTTATCTCTATAAATCTATTTGCAATTCTTTTGTCTTTATTTATAACAGTTGAGATAAGCTTAAATGCTTCATCTCAAATGGAAGGAATAGCTAAAGAATGGGCCTTTGCTTCTCGTAGTGCCTATAATAGAGATATCACCGCTATGGAATCCATTCTAAACCAAATTGACAATCCATTTACACGTACTGAAAAACTGCAAATTCAGACTGGGAATGACAGTATGAAATTTAACTACAATGGAATCTCTCAATTTTCGTCTGTACGAAATCGCTCAGCTAGCACTAGTTTGGATAAACTGGGATTCAAATCCTCTGGAACCAACCTCAATCTCCGTTATGCAAATAACAGTCTTTTAGCAGACAGTTTATTTGGAATCCAGTACAATATTTCTGAAACTTCACTTGATAAGTATGGCTTTCAAGAGATTTATCAAAAGGATCATTTAACCTTATATAAAAATCAACTCTCTTTACCCATTGCCTTTGCCACTCAATCTATTTACAAAGATGTAAACTTTAACAATCACACTTTAGATAATCAGGCTTTATTTATAAACCAGCTTGCTAATCTCAACTTAGATTACTTCTCCCAAATAGCATCTGATAAAACAGATACTTCAGATGGTTTAACGAGCACCACAGGTTCTGCGAATGAAGATGCAAAGATTGATTATCAAATTGAGGTTCCTCAAAATAGCCAAGTCTATCTCTCTTTTTCAAATCTTCATTTTACGAATGATAAACAAAAGAAAGTTGACATCATTGTCAACGGTGAAAAAAAGACTTTTACAAATGACAATGCATTTAATTTCTTTAATTTGGGTTATACTGAAGAACAAAAAACTTTCAATATCAGTGTTAGTTTCCCTGGAAATTCTCAGGTGTCATTTGAATCTCCAACCTTCTATCGTTTAGATACTCAGGCTCTTACTGAGGCAATTCAAAAGATTAAAGAACAACCTGTAGAAGTATCCACCTCTAAAAATAAAGTATTTGCTACATATGAAGTAAAACAAGATACCTCTATTTTCTTCACTATTCCTTATGACAAAGGTTGGTCTGCATTCCAAGATGGGAAAAAACTTGAAATCAAGCAGGCTCAGACTGGTTTTATGAAAGTTGATGTTCCAAAGGGAAAAGGCACCATTACACTTTCCTTTATACCCAATGGTTTTGTTATTGGAGCAGCCTGCTCACTAACTGCCCTTCTTCTTTTAGGGATCTATAATCACAGACGAAATTTATCTAAGACAGAAAAAGATTGACCAATTCCTTGGCCAATCTTTTTAATCTTCTTCCATTTTCTTAGGTTGATAAGCTAGCATACCTAAAGCAGTAAAGAAAGCTAGAGTTATAATAAGGAAAATCACTTGATGATGAATATTTCCTGTCATAGAGATTGTGTGTCGTAAGCCTGATACAGAATAACTCATTGGTAACCAAGGATTGACACCTTTGAAGAAATCATTTGTCAAAGCAAGGGGATAGGTCCCTGCACTTGATGCTAACTGTAATAAAAGTAAAATAAGAGAGAAGAAAGCTCCAATACGGCTATTCCAAGTTGTTAAAGCTGTCACCATAGACATGAAAGCTAAGCTTGTGATTATAATTAGAATCAAGGTCCTCATCTCATGGTTCGCAGTCAATCCAATAAGATGGACAGCTCCATAAACTAAAACACCTGCTAAGACAGCTATAATCCCATTTATTTCAGAACGAGACTTCAACCAAGCCCAACGGCTCTCTGGATGACGTCCAGAAGGCAACTTAGCAAAAATCATATTGGTAGATATAGCAGCAACAAAAAGAGCAACTGATATCATATAAGGAGCCATGGCAATCCCATTCACAGGAACTTGGTCGTTATCTGTTTTTGAAAGAACTAGAGGTTCAGATAATGTTTCTGCATTTTTAGATTCTGTCGAAGCTGATTTAAGTTGAGTATTTGCATTACCTAATCCTTGTCCTAATGAATCAACTCCTGTCTGTAAATCTTCAAGACTAGAGGTTAAGGTTGTTCCACCATCTGCTAGTTTTCCAGCACCATCTGCAATCTTCATAGCGCCACTTCCTAGTTGAGATGCTGCAGAAAGTAACTGTGTTGATTTATCTGTTAATTGACCAGAGCCAAATTGTAATGTAGTAAGACCTGCTATCAGCTCTGGACTCTTATTGTTCAATTGGGCAGAACCAGATGACAAACTTTCTATACCTGATACTAATTCTGGAGCTTTTCCAGCTAACGCATCTACTCCAGCTGTCAAGGTTGATGTATTTTCTGTCAACTTACTTGATCCAGAAACTAATTGATCCAGACTAGTTGTTAAACTTACATTCTTTTCACTTAGTTGATTAGCACCTATAGAAATAGTATCCAATCCTTTAGTGTAGTTTACAACTCCTTTTTCGATTGACTGACTTCCAGGAACTAACTGATTATTTACAGAAGTTTGTAATGTTGTAAATCCATTTGACAATGTTGTCAAGGAGCTAGATGCTGCAGGTAAGAGTTGATTTGCTTTCGTCTGCACATCAGATAGATTAGATACTTGTTGTTCTGAATTCTCTATACTTTCTTTTAATCCTCCTACTGTCATTAAAATTGTTTTTGCCGACTCAATAGTAGAATTAGAATTTTTAGAAATAGCTTCTGTCAGTTCTTTCTTTTGTTCCTCTGTAAGAGATTGATAAGTAGCTGTTGATTGAAGGTTTGCAAGAGTTTTCTCTTGTTCTGTCTGACTTTTGGTCACAATATCCTGAGCAAGAGTTGTTAGATTTGGCAAAGCTTCTGACAATGTACTTTTCAGTTGAGTATTATCTGATATTGTAAGAGCTTGTAGTGTTTTATTTAGTTCTCCTAAGCTTGTTGCCAATTGCGCTATTTCTTCATTTTGTTGAGATGAGGACTCTAATTGGCTTGAAATTTCTTTAATACCAGTATTTAATTGCTCCATTCCATCTCTTAGTGTATCTGATTGATTGGATAATTGACTTGTTCCGTTAGAAAGTTCTTTCACACTATTTGTATAAGCATTTACACCAACTGAAAATTGATTGAGACCTGTATCCAGTTGTGAAACGCCACCTGTATAAGACTTTATACCTGTATTTAGCTGATTTACACCTGTCACCAACTCAGGAGTTTTTGAAGCTAATTGACCAAGTCCAGTGTCAACTTGTGAGACAGCATTTGTATAACTTTGTAAACCACTATTAAAAGTTCCTAAACCAATATGTAATTGCTCTATAGCAGACACATAGCTAGATAAGCCTTTTGTAAATTGATCCGCTCCATTTGAAAAAGTTACACTTGAGTTAGCTAGAGTATTAAGATTTGTTGTCAATGTTTGACTTCCCGTCACCAACTGATCGGCTCCATTAGCTAATTGTTCACTTCCTTCAGCTGCCTTATTTATTCCAGACTTCAAATCATTCATTTTTTGAAATAAAGCCTTAGTGTACGTTTCAGTAACATTAGTAGAGACGGTTTGTTTTAATTGTGTCATTGCAGAATCACTCATCTTACTTGCAATAAAGCTATGCCCACTTGACGTCTGATAATCAATCTGCATCTGTTCAGGATGATTCGTTAGGATAGAAGTAGCTTTTTCAGATAGATCACTTGGTAAAGTCACTACCATGTAGTAGTCACCATCTTCTAGTCCTTTTTCCCCTTCCTCTTCATTAACAAAGTGAAAATCTAAAGCCTTATTTTCTTTTAAATTAGACACCATGTCTTCACCAATTCTCATTGTCTGTCCATTATAAGAAGCTTCCTTATCTTTATTGACAACTGCCACAGGTAACTCCGATACTTGACCATATGGATCCCACATGGACGATAAAAATATAATGTTGTATAAAGCTGGAATGAGAGAAATCCCTATCATTACAATGATAAAGGTCGGTTTTTTAAATATTGCTTTCCATTCTTTAAACATGTTTCCTCCTTTTTTACACATATTGTCTAAAATTTTGATATAATAGATTATACATCAAAAAATCTAAATTACAAGGTAAAAAATATTTTTTTAGACACATAGTCTATTTTTGTTTACAAGGAGGAATTATGAAAGAAAGTAACAAACGTTTAAAAACAAAACGAATTATCGAAAATGCCATGGTTCAATTATTGATGGACCAGCCCTTTGATCAAATTTCTACTGTCAAGTTAGCAGAAAAAGCCGGAATTAGTCGTTCCAGCTTTTACACTCACTACAAGGATAAGTATGATATGATTGAACTCTACCAAAGTAAGCTATTTCATACCTTTGAGTATATTTTCCAAAAACATGCTCATCACAAAAGAGATGCTATTTTAGAAGTATTTGAATATTTAGAGTCTGAGCCACTCTTGGCTGCACTCTTATCTGAAAATGGGACAAAAGAAATCCAAAATTTCTTGAGAAATAAGCTTCACATTATGCTTAGCACCGACCTTCAGAAACGCTTTATGAAATTACAACTCACTCCAATAGAATTAGAATACAGCAGTATTTATCTAACAAATGCCCTATTTGGTGTTTGCCAGACTTGGATTGCTCACGGAAAAAAAGAAAGTCCGCAAGAAATGACAGACTTCCTTATGAAAATGTTAGGTGATGTCAACTAAAAAAGAACACCATTGGTGTTCTTTTTTTTATCTGACTCCGCCAGTAGGACTCGAACCTACGACATCATGATTAACAGTCATGCGCTACTACCAACTGAGCTATGGCGGATAAAATAGTCCGTACGGGATTCGAACCCGTGTTACCGCCGTGAAAAGGCGGTGTCTTAACCCCTTGACCAACGGACCATCTATCTGTAGCAGATATAACCATTATATCAATTTCTTACTAATTGTCAATCACTTTTTAGATTTTTTCTCTAGAATATCTTTTAGTTTGCGAACTTTCAAACGGGTAATCGGGCAACGATGATCTTCATAAAAGACAACTTCTAAATTCTTTCGATCAATTTCTCTCACATTTCCCACATTGACAAGGAAAGATTTATGGGAGCAATAAAATCGCTGGGTATGTTTGTCCTTTTCCTGAATATCTGTCATAGTTCCATAGAATTCTTTAGCAAAATTCTTACCAATAATCCGAAGTTTATGAGAAACTCCTGTGGTTTCGATATACAAAATGTCATGGTAAGGAATTTTCAAATCATTTCCCTTATAGTTGTAATCAAAATAGTCTACAACATCTTCGTTTTCAAGCAGCATACTCTTAGTGTAAAAAATACTCTGCTCGATACGTTTTTTGAACAATTCATCATTGATGTCTTTGTCTACAAAATCTAGAGCTGATACCTGGTATTTGTAAGTTAAGGTAGCAAATTCAGATCGACTGGTAATAAAGACAATAATAGCATAAGGATTGTGATGACGGATAAACTGAGCCACTTCAAAGCCTTTTTTCTCGATTCCATGAATATCGATATCTAGGAAATAAAGCTGGTTTACTTCATCATTTTCGATATATTCCTTAAACTCACGAACTTTTCCTGTTGTCTTATATGAAATAGGAATATTCGATTCTTCCGAGATTTCATTTAATATTCTCTCTAGTCTCACTTGATGTTCAATAACATCTTCTAAAATTAATACTTTCATTCGAATTCCCTCTTAAATCTAATAATTTGTCTAAATGTGTTGTCTTCCATCTCTGTTTCTAAAATAATGTTGTCATACTTATCTAAAATCTCCTTGACATTATTAAGTCCTAGACCTCTATTTCTTCCCTTGGTAGAGAAACCTAAGGCAAATAAATCCTCTGAAGGCGTCATAGTGATTTTGCATGAATTCTGGATAACTATAACTGTTTCAAAATCCATTTTAATGACTGCAACTTCCATTTGTTTCAAGTAACTATCTGCAGCACCTTCAACAGCATTGTTTAATAAAATGCTCATGATACGAACAAGATCAAGTAAATCTATTGACAGTCTAGTAATGATATCCTTTACTTCCAATGTAAACTCTACATCATTTTTTCGTGCATAGACAATCGATTGAGCAATTAAACTTCGTAAAGCAGAGTCTTCTATATTATTTAAATCAAAGTAAGTATATTTTTCTGACCTCAATTTCTGATTTGCTTTTACTAAGACTTCATTGTAAACCCTGTTAATTTCTTGTAAATCTCCACTGTCAATCGCCATTTGCATGCTGACAAGCATCCCTGCATAGTCATGACGAAAACCTCGAATTTCATTATACAACTCCACAATTTCATCAGTATAAGTCTGTAAATGCTTTTGTTCAAATTTCTTTTGTTTTAGAGCAATCTCTTTTTCAATTTGAACCTTGTGAGAATTCATTGCAAAGAAAATCAATAACAAGCAAATAAAAACAATGGTTGATAAAATACTTCCGAAGCTATTTAAATGATGAGTTGTACTTACTATATCTGAAATAAACAATAAGATATGCAAACCAAAGAAAGCAACTATTACTTTTTTTAAAAAAGGGTACAGATAATCTTTATCAAAATATTTAATATCCAGATGAAAATAACGGATTATTATTAGAATAGAAAAATAAGTCATTAACAATACTACTAAAAGGAATGTACTTTTATAGTGTAATACTACTTCATCTCCTATTATAGAAGATAAGGTTACGGATATAAAAGTATGAGTACTGTGATATAATAAAGACAGTAGTAAACTGATAAAAATAGCTTTGTATTTTTCAGACTTCTTTAACTTTCTTAAATAAAGGTACACAACCAAAGGAAATAAAAATTTAGACAAAGCAAAACTATTAGAAAATACTAGTGTAATAATTTCTTCAAGTATAAAAACTGAGATACATGTGTAACAGAAAAAAACAATTTGTTCTTTTCTATTTATTTTACAAATCCATTCATAACTTTTGCTAATGATGAGAAAATAAAAAATAGCTATCCCTAATCCAAATAAATCCATTACTCTCTACCTTTATTTCATTACTTTCTTCTTGGAAAAATAAGATTACGAATTGTTTCTGAAATTCTCCAATCTCCACCTCGAATCTCCTGCAATTCTGCCTCTGTTACTTCTTTAAATTGTTCCAACTTTACTGTATTTTTCATAATGAAATCTCCTGTATTATTTTTTCTTGTAAGTTAACTTACACACCTATTATACAAAATGAAGACCATGTAAGAAAAAATTCTTCCCAACTGTACATTTTTGCACCTGAAACGCACTTTTTTAAGAAAAAAGCTGGGATAAATCCCAGCTTCGCATCTAAAATTGATCCCAGCAGGATTCGAACCTGCGACCGTTCGCTTAGAAGGCGAATGCTCTATCCAGCTGAGCTATGAGACCTAACATGACCATTCTATCAAAAAACAAGAGCTAAGTCAATCTTCTATTTGTGGTAAGGAGAACCCTGCTGAATTGTAAAAGCACGGTAAATTTGTTCAACTAAAACCAATCTCATTAACTGATGTGGTAATGTCAGACGTCCAAAACTGACAGAAAGATTGGCCCTATTTTTTACAACAGGAGCTAGACCCAAACTTCCTCCAATGATAAAAGTAAGCGTTGAATATCCTTTGATAGAAGCTTGCTCTAGTTGCTTACTAAATTCCTCTGAGGAGAGTGTTTTTCCTTCAATGGCTAGAACAACGACAAAGTCTCTTTCTCCAACCTTAGAAAGAATTCTTTCACCTTCTGTTTCCAAGATTTTTTGATTTTCTAATTCACTGGCTTTGTCAGGTGTCTTCTCATCAGTGAGCTCAATCATTTCTAATTTGGCAAAACGTGAAATTCGTTTGGTATATTCAGCAATTCCATCTTTAAGGTATTTTTCTTTTAATTTTCCTACTGTTACAATTTTTATTTTCATTCTTCTATTCTACCATATCCACACTTCATTTCACATCTTATACACACAAAAATCATTCAAAATTACTAGTGAATTCACAGAATAAAGCTAGTTATCCACAACTTGTGTAAAACTTTAAGCTTTTAAGTTTGGATTAAGTTAATAGGTTTATAATCTGAGTAAATAAATAACAAACGGAGGCGTTTATGAAACACTTACAAAAATTTTACAAAAAAGGAGTTAAAGTTCTAATAATCATTCTAATCGGATTTTTAAGTGGTGCCTTAGGAAGTTTCGTAACATTACAACTTTATCAAAAACAAGGAAATCAAGCTACAAATAATAATTCTGGCACTGTCACTCAAACATCCTATAAGAATGAAAATTCAACCACTCAAGCAGTAAATAAAGTTAAGGATGCTGTTGTCTCAATCATTACTTATTCTTCTTCTAGTAGTAGACAAAGTAGTGTATTTAATGCTGATGACACTAACTCTGATTCAGACAATCAACAAATCGCAAGTGAGGGATCAGGTGTCATCTATAAAAAGGATGATAAAGATGCCTATCTTGTAACCAATACTCACGTTATCAATGGAGCTTCAAAAGTTGATATTCGCTTGGCAGATGGTACCAAGGTTCCTGGTGAAATTGTCGGATCTGATACTTTTTCTGATATTGCTGTCGTTAAAATTTCTTCAGAAAAAGTTACAACAGTAGCAGAATTTGGGGATTCAAGTCAACTAAGTGTTGGAGAAACAGCGATTGCTATCGGTAGTCCTTTAGGTTCAGAATATGCTAATACAGTTACACAGGGGATTATTTCAAGTCTTAATCGAAATGTTTCTCTAAAATCTGAAGATGGTCAAGCTATTTCAACAAAAGCCATTCAAACAGATACAGCCATTAACCCTGGTAACTCTGGTGGTCCACTTGTAAACATTCAAGGACAAGTAATTGGTATTACATCAAGTAAAATTGCAAGTAATGGTGGTACATCTGTAGAAGGTCTTGGTTTTGCAATTCCTTCAAACGATGCACAAAATATCATTAAACAGCTTGAAAGTAATGGTAAAGTGACTCGTCCAGCTCTTGGAATTCAAATGGTCAATCTGTCAAATGTTGGAGCTAGTGATCTTAGAAAACTTAACATTCCAAGTGGCCTCACTTCAGGTGTAGTTGTTCGATCTGTTCAAAACAATATGCCAGCAAATGGACATCTTCAAAAATACGATGTCATTACCAAAGTTGACGATAAAGAGATTGCTTCATCAACAGACCTACAACACGCTCTTTACAATCATGCTATTGGAGATACTATCAAAGTAACCTACTACCGTAATGGTAAGGAGGAAACAACCTCAATTAAACTAGATAAGAATTCTAGTGATTTAGAGTCTTAATTGACATCAGTGTAAAGAAAACTTTACAGAAAGTAAAAGATATGTTAGTGTAGAATCATGGAAAAATTTGAAATGATTTCTATCTCTGAAATACAAAAGAATCCTTACCAACCTCGGAAAGAATTTGATGCAGATAAACTAAAGGAATTAGCTCAGTCAATCAAAGAAAATGGGCTCATCCAACCAATCATCGTTCGTCAATCTCCTGTAATTGGTTATGAAATCCTTGCAGGAGAGAGACGATATCGGGCTTCTCTCTTGGCTGGTCTGACCTCTATCCCAGCCGTTGTAAAGCACCTCTCAGATCAGGAAATGATGATTCAGTCTATCATTGAGAATTTGCAGAGAGAAAATTTAAATCCTGTTGAAGAAGCACGCGCCTACGAATCTTTAGTAGAAAAAGGATTTACTCACACTGAGATAGCGGATAAAATGGGGAAATCTCGTCCTTATATCACTAATTTTATTCGTTTGCTTTCCCTACCAGAATATATCTTAACTGAAGTAGAAAATGGAAAAATTTCTCAAGCGCATGCACGTTCACTAGTTGGTTTGGACAAAGAGCAGCAAGACTATTTCTTTCAACTAATTAAAAATGAAGACATCTCTGTGAGAAAGCTAGAAGCACTTCTTACAGAGAAAAAACACAAGAAGCAAAAAAAAAGTGATTCTTTCATCAAAGACGAAGAAGATAAATTAAAAAAACTACTCGGTTTAAGTGTAGAAATTAAACTTTCAAAAAAAGATACTGGAAAGATTATTATCTCCTTTTCAAGTCAAGAAGAATACGATAGAATTATTAACAGCCTGAAATAAGGCTGTTCTTTTATTTTCTCAACCCACAAATTTATCCACCAATTTTTTTATCAAAAAGCCTACTAAATCAAGGATTTTTCTATTTATCCCCAACCTGTGGATAAATACTGTTAACATTGTGGATTCTTTTCCCCAATCTGTGGAAAAATCCTATTATCTATGGTAAAATAAGTCTAGCACTAAACTACTAAAATCATAGTAAAGGAGGAAAACTAG